>NZ_CP076456.1:2107681-2408778 GCF_018866305.1 Arthrobacter sunyaminii | reverse complement strand
TGGCCCACCGGGAATTCTTCCCCTTCGACAATCAGGAAGACGTGGCCGTCCTCCTCGACACGGGCGAAGCGGGCAGCCTCCTCCAGCGACGTGGAGTGAACCGGAGGTGCGGCGATGACCGGCTTGGGGGTTACCGAGGGGCCCGCTGCAGGCGCCGGGTGCCGTGCTGCAAAGGCTGCCGGGCTGGGCGTTGCGGGCCGTGGGGTTTCGGGAGCCTCCGGAGTAGTCCCGGAAACTGTTTCGTCGGATTTCTGACTGTCTGTCACCGCTAAAAGTCTTTCACTCGAGGTTTGGCAGTGCGGAGCCCGCGCTGCCATTTACTTCAGGGTAAACGAGTCTATCGTCACCGGGGTTTTCGGCGTTCCGTCCTGGACTTCAGCGCCTTCCTTCACAGCTCCCTGCGCGGCAACCGCTTCCAAAACATCCAGGCCTGAGGTTAGCTTACCCATGATCGTGTAGCCGCCCGTATCTTGCGGGATAAGCGAGTCTTTGTAAACGATGAAGAACTGCGTGCCGTTGCTGTCCGTGGAGGCGCCCCGGGCCACCGCAATGGAACCGGCCGGATACACTCCGTCCGCCGGCGTATTCTCCACCGGACCCCACTGGTACGCCGGATCTCCGGCTCCGTCACCGTTCACGGAGCCGCACTGCAGCACGCCCATGGTCTCACCCGTGGTGAGGCGGTGACACGTTTTACCGGCAAAGAAACCGGACTCCGCCAGCGAAGAAAACACTGCGACGGCCTGCGGTGCGACATTGCCGTCCAGCTCCACGCCCAGGTCCCCGGCACTGGTGGACAGCGTTCCGGAGAAAATCTTTCCCTCCGCAGCGGACTTGTCCGGGACAGGGCCGGGGACGGCACCGTTTGTTTCAGCGGCCGCAGCCTGCTGCTCAATGAGCCGGGTCTCCTCCGGCGTCGGATTCGAAGAAAACCAGGCCACCTGCAGGGCCAGGGCCAGCGCCAGCGCCAGGACACCGGCCGTGCCGGCAAAAAGGTTGTCACGCTTCCGGCGCTTGGCCTGACGCTGCGCCAGATCCCGTTTAGCCTGCATCCGGGCAATGCGCCGGCGGGTTTCACGGTCCTGTCGGGGAGCGGCCACTGTGTCTCCTGGGGTCTTGGACTGGCATGGACGGCAGGACGACGGCGTCCTGCCGGGGCGGTGCAGGTCCCTCCGGTTCGCCTTGGCGCGCGCGGACAACCTAAAATGAGTGCCGCACATAGTTTAGGCATGCCGTCAGGCGATTTCCCTGCAGCAGACCGCCCATATCCCCAGAAGGAGCTCGCCCCGCATGGCACGCAAGGCCTCACTGTCAGGTTTCCCCGAATGGCTGCCGCAGGAGCGTCTGGTTGAACTCCATGTGCTGGACGTCCTGCGGCGCACCTTTGAACTGCACGGTTTCACCAATATTGAGACGCGGGCGGTGGAAACCGTGGGACAGCTGCTGCGCAAGGGCGAAATCGACAAGGAAGTCTACGCGCTGAGCCGGCTGCAGGCCGATGAAGGTGAATCCTCCGGCAAGGAGGACCCCAACCAGCTGGCGCTTCATTTTGACCTGACCGTCCCCTTCGCCCGCTACGTGGTGGAAAACGCCGGGCACCTGGCATTCCCGTTCCGGCGGTACCAGATTCAGAAGGTTTGGCGCGGAGAGCGCCCGCAGGAGGGCCGCGCCCGCGAATTCACGCAGGCGGACATTGACGTGGTGGGCGACGGCGACCTGCCCTTCCGGTACGACGTCGAGCTGGCGCTGGTCATCGCCGAGGCGCTGGGCGCGCTGCCCATCCCGGACTTCCTGATCCGGGTGAACAACCGCAAGCTGGCCGAGGGCTTCTACCGGGGAATCGGGCTGGAGGACACCGCCGGGGTGCTGCGCAGCATCGACAAGCTGGAAAAGATCGGTGCCGCACGGGTTGCGGAGCTGCTGCAGGAAGAACTCGGTGCCACCGCTGAGCAGGCCGACGCCGCTCTGAAGCTGGCATCCATCCGCACCGGGGACATGTCCTTCGTGGACCAGGTCCGCGCCCTCGGCGTAACCAATGAGCTGCTCGAAGAAGGTTTGGACGAGCTGTCCCAGGTCATCGCCGAAGCCGTCAAGCGTGCTCCGGGACGCGTGGTGGCGGACCTGAGCATTGCCCGGGGCCTGGACTATTACACAGGCACCGTCTACGAAACCGTCCTGGTGGGACACGAGTCCCTGGGCTCAATCTGCTCCGGCGGACGTTACGATGCCCTGGCCTCCAAGGGCAACCGGAAGTTCCCCGGCGTCGGGCTCTCCATTGGCGTGACCCGCCTGGTGATGCGCATCCTGAGCCAGGAGTTTGCCGCAGCGAACCGCAGTGTTCCCACCGCTGTCCTGGTGGCCCTGACCAATGACGAGTCCTGGTCCGCCGCGCAGGACATCGCCGGAAACCTGCGGGCCCGCGGCATCCCCGTGGAAGTGGCGGCCAAGGCGGAGAAGTTCGGCAAGCAGATCAAGTATGCGGACCGCCGCGGCATCCCGTTTGTCTGGTTCACGTCCGAGGACGGCAGCCATGAGGTCAAGGACATCCGCTCCGGCGAACAGGTCCCTGCCGATCCGCAGACCTGGACACCGCCGGCCGAGGACCTGTTTGTCCAGGTAACCCCCGCCTAGCGTCCCTGGTGCCCGCGTCCGCCGGCCCATTCCGGGTTCGCGGCTGTCTCCCGGTGTTTGGCCGTCTCCCCGTGTTTGGCTGTCTCGCGGTACGCGGCTGTCTCCCGGTACGCGATGGCGGCCTGTACGCGGGAGGCCACACCGAGCTTGGCCAGTACCCGGGAGACGTGGGTCTTCACCGTGGTTTCGGCAATGCCCAGCCGTCGGGTGATCTGATGGTTGGACAGTCCCTCGCCCAGGCAGGCCAGGACCACTTCCTCGCGGGCGGTCAGCGGCTCGGTCAGCTGCCCCGGGGCCGGTGCCGGTAAGCCGGGAACAGCTGCCGGGGGCTGTCCCTGTACAAACGCCGCAATCACCGTGCGGGTAACCGCGGGGGAGAGGACGCTGTCGCCGTCGGCCACACTGGCGACCGCACGGACCAGTTCAGCCGGCTCCACCGACTTCAGCAGGAACCCGGCAGCGCCGGCCCGCAGGGCTGCGTGCACGTAGTCGTCAATGTCGAAGGTGGTCAGCACCAGCACGGCGGACAGCGCCTGGCCGGTGATCTCAGCAGTCGCCGCTATGCCGTCCATTCCCGGCATGCGCAGGTCCATGAGAACGACGTCGGGGCGCAGCGCCCGTGCCATCCGCACCGCCGCCGCGCCGTCGGCGGCCTCGCCCACCACCGTAAAGCCGCCCAGTGACTCCAGGATCATGCGCAGACCGGCGCGGATGGCTGAGTGGTCATCCGCCAGCAGGACGGTAACCGGGTTGTTTGCGCTCAATGGATCTCCTGGGTCAGGGGCCGGCCAGCCCGGCTTTCCACCGGCAGCTGCGCCTGCACCAGCCATTCGGCGCCGTTTTTCTCTGTTTCGGTCATTCCCGCACTGAAACTGCCCTCGAGCTGCCCGGCACGAAGCGACATGTTCCGCAGTCCGGCGCCGTTGCCGGCGCGGCAGGGATCGGCAGCGGCTGCCTGCTTCGACGACGCGTCTTCTTGAGACGCATCCGCCGGTGACATATCCGCCGCTGACACATCCGCAGCGGGCAGGGCGTTGCGGATATTAATGTCCAGGAACCCGCCGGCCTCCCGTACCCGGACGGTGACAGGACAAGCGGGTGCGTGCCGGACGGCGTTGGAAAGTGCCTCCTGAACGATCCGGTAACAGGTGCTGCCCACAAGCACCGGTACTTTGAGGTCCGGCTCCAGGTCCAGTTCCACCGGGTTGCCGGACAGCCGGGCCGAGGCAGCCAGCGCCGCCAGCTGGTCCAGTCCGCCGGCCGCCGTATCCGCCGCCGGGGAGTCCGGTCCGCCGTCGGTCTCAAGCAGGTCGATCAGGGACCGCATTTCCTGCAGCGCCTGCACGCTTTCCGTGCGCACCTGGGCGAGCACACGGCGGTCCACATCAGGGTTGCCGGCGGCCAGGGCGGCAGCCGATTGCAGCGCCACGGCGGAAAGGTGGCCGGCGATGGCGTCATGGAGTTCGCGGGCCATGGCGCTGCGCTCGGCGGCCACAGCAACCCGAAGGTTCAGTTCGGCCAGTTCCTCGGTGCGTTCGGCACGCAGGCGCTCGGTCTCCGCACGCCGGCGTTCCTGTTCCGCGCGGTCGCTTTGCCGCCGGACCGAACCGGCCCACCAAAGCGGAATGAGGCAGATGAGTACGGCCTGAAGCAGCCCGAAAAGAACCGCCGGCCAGCCCCCGTAGCTCAACCCCACCAGCACCGGCAGGATCACGACGCCGGCCACCGCCGCAGTTTGCACGCCCCGGCTGACGCGCGGCGAGCCGAAGAGGATGCCGGCGTAGAAGAGTTCAAACAACAGCAGATAGGTGATGATGCCGCCGCCCAGCAGGATGCTGGCTACAACGGCGGTGCCGGTAACTGCCAGCATCGCCGGGACGCTTCGCCGGCGGAACACCAGACCGGCACACCCGAGCAGCAGGACCGGCGCCCAGGCCCAGCCCGGAACGCGGGGCAGCGGCGGCAGCAGGTCCGCGCCGTTGACGCCAATGAACATAAGGACCGAGCCGCCCACAAGGTATCCAACGGCAGAGGCGACACCGGACTCCCAGACCCCGTCCAGGGAATAGCGGTTGTTGGGTGCGGGCATGACTCCAGAGTAGCCACCGGGGCGGCCCGCGGCGCCCGCCTGCTGAGGACAATCCTCCGAAAGGATGACGGGCCTCGGACCCGGTGGCACCAAAAGCCGACGACGGCGGCGTGACCTGCGGGTTTAGCTGTAGCCATGGATTTCTTGGTATATCTCATCATCGGCTGTGAAATTGGCTTCTGGGTTCTTCTCGCTGCGGGGCTCTGCACCCGTTATCTGCTGCACCGAAAGCGTCTGGGACTGGCACTGCTGGCCAGTGTCCCGCTCCTGGATGTGGTGCTTCTGACCGCGGCCGGAGCAGACCTGGCCCGGGGCGGCACTGCCGGGAGCACCCACGGGCTGGCTGCGTTCTATCTGGGCTTCAGCGTGGCGTTTGGCCATACCCTGATCCGCTGGGCCGATGTCCGGTTCGCGCACCGGTTCGCCGGCGGCCCGCCCCCGGTCAAACCTGCCAAGGGCACCGCGCCCTACCGGCGCGGGCTCTGGATTGAATACGGACGCGTGCTGATTGCGATGGGCATTGCGGTTGCCGTGCTGCTGGGCATGATCGCGTTCCTGGCCGCCCCCGGCGAGACCGGCGAACTGTGGGCCTGGGTGAAGCGGGCGGGACTGGTGGCCGGAATCTGGCTGGTGGCCGGTCCGGTCTACGGGATGTTCGAACAACCGGCAAAGGCCCTGCCGGCGCAGCCCGGGGCGTCGGCACGGACGTAGGCAGCCGTGCGGGATGCCGGTATCGCCTAGGCTTAAAGCATGTCCACTGCACCAACCGAAGCCCTGCTGCCCTGTGCCGAACTGCACCTGCACATTGAAGGAACCCTGGAACCGGAGCTGATTTTCGAATTGGCTGCCCGGAACGGAATTTCACTTCCCTACGCCGACCTTCAGGAGCTGCGCAGCCGGTATGAGTTCACCGACCTGCAGACCTTCCTGGACCTTTACTACGCCAACATGGAGGTGCTGCGGACCGAAGCGGACTTCGCCGACATGACCCGCGCCTACCTGCGGCGGGCCGCCGCGGCGGGGGTGCGGCACGTGGAAATGATGGTTGACCCCCAGGCGCACCTGCTCCGCGGGGTTCCGCTGACGGACTGCATCAACGGAGTGGCGTCAGTCCTGGCCACCAGCCTGGAGGAGTTCGGCATCTCCACCGAACTGATTGCCGCGTTCCTGCGGGACCGTCCGGCCGCCGAAGCGGAAGAGGTCCTGGCGCAGCTGATTGCTTCCAACGCTCCGATCGTGGGCATCGGCCTGGACTCCGCGGAAACCGGCAATCCGCCGGAAGGCTTCGTGGACCTGTACCGGATGGCCCGGGACGCCGGCCTCAAATGCGTGGCCCACGCCGGCGAAGAAGGGCCGTCGCACTACATTGAACAGGCACTGGACTTGCTGCTGGTGGACCGGATCGACCACGGGCTGCGCTGCCTGGACGATCCCGGCCTGGTGGACCGTCTGGTGCGGGACAGGATTCCGCTGACAATCTGCCCGCTGTCCAACGTGCGGCTGCGTTCCGTGGATACCCTCGCCGATCATCCGCTGCCGCAGATGCTGGCGGCCGGCCTGAACGTGTCAGTGAACTCCGACGATCCGGCCTACTTCGGCGGCTACGTGGATGACAATTTCGCTCTGCTGCGGGACACCTTCAACCTGACCGCGGACCAGCTTGCGGAGCTGGCCGTCAATTCCGTGGAGGCATCGTTTGCGCGCCCGGCCCGGCGTGCAGAGCTGCTGGAGATGATTAGCATCTGGCGTGCGGCGCAGGACTAGCGCCGGTCAGGACGGGGAGGCGATATTCCGTCCGTCGGGGGCGCAGCCCCGGATCGGCGGAAGGTCAGCCGCACCACCAGTCCAAACACCAGCACGATCAACATCAGCACAATCGCCAGCGGCGGCAGACTCAGTGCTGTGACGAGGGCACCGGCCAGGCCCGCAAGGTTCACGGCCCGCGGCGTGTACCAGCGCCGGTGCTCCAGCGAATAACCGCACAGATTGGTGATGGCCGCGTGGAGCAGCAGGGCAAAGCAGGCCAGGCCAAGCAACGTGCCCAGGCTGATGGTCAATACCAGGACGACGACGGCGGCACCCGCGGCTGCAACCGCCGGCCACGGAACGGAACGCTTCCGGCCGGCGTGTGCAAATACCCGGGGGAGGTCTCCGTCGCCGGCCATCGCGGCAGCGGTGCGGGCGCTTCCTTCCACGAGGACCCAGACCCCGCACAGGCTCGCGGCGCCGGCCGCAATCGCCACGGCACCTGTGCCGATGCCCAGCCCCACAGCAGCCACCGGCTCGCGCAGCGGAGTTACTGATGCCGCCAGGCCTGCCGGACCCTGAAACCACGTGATGAGGGACAGGGCAACCAGCAGGTACAGGAGAAGGGCCACGATGATGGATGCCGGAATGGCCCGGGGCAGGTTGCGTTCCGGTGCGCGGACCCGAAAGCCTCCGGCAGCGAGGCGGGCGTATCCGGCAAACGCAAAAAAGGCGAAGGCCGCACCCCGGAGCAACCCGGTGGTCGACTCCGCCTCCTCCAGCACGCCCGGCTGCGGCGGCGGTCCGCCGGCCTCGTTGAAGGCGACCACCACGCCGAAACCCAGCACGCCGATCACGAAAGCCAGCACAAAACGGATGACCCAGGTGCTGCGCTGCAGTCCGAACAAATTGAGGGCAGTCGCCGCCAGCGCCGCTCCCGCGGCTGCGGGGCGGGCCTGATCCGGAACCACATACAAGCCGAAGGTCAGGGCCAGCACCGCGGCCGAAGTCACCAGTGCGCACACCATGGTCCATCCGGTAAAGAATCCCATATATGGCCCCAGCAGGACCCTCGCCGCTGAACGCGCGGTTCCGCCGGCATTGCGGTGACCGCTGATGCGCAGTCCGGCACTGAGCAGGAAGGTGGATGCTGCGGTGCAGTAGGCCACGAGGGCGGCGAGGGCGAGGGAGGCCGCCAGGGCGAATCCGGCAGCGTTCGCGACCGGGGGCAGGACCACAAAAATCCCGCCGCCCACCATGCAGCCGATGCCCACGGTGGTGGCATCAAATCCGCCCAGCGGGAGTTTCGCTCCTGAGCTTCCGGACACGTGCCGCTCCGTTCAGTCGGGCCCGGGCGGTGCTGCGCCCGCACCGGGCTGCGCAGCGGTGCCCTTGGCAGGGAAAGGATGTGAACACCGGTAAACTCATGAAGAGACCTTGTATTCACAATGAGCGGGAACAGTGGTTTCCGCAAGCAATCTTGAAAGGACTGCTGTGCTGCGCACTCATGCCCTTGGTTCCCTGAGGGCCGAGCATATTGGACAGACCGTCACCCTCGCTGGCTGGGTGGCCCGACGCCGGGACCACGGCGGCGTTGCCTTCCTTGACCTCCGTGATGCCTCCGGAGTGGCCCAGGTGGTGGTCCGCGAAGAGGACGTCTTCCACGGACTGCGCAACGAATACGTTCTTCAGATCACCGGCACCGTGCAGAAGCGTCCGGAGGGCAACGAAAACCCCTCCCTGGCCACCGGTGAAGTGGAAATCATCGCTGATGATGTGGTGGTCCTGAACACGTCCGACCCGCTGCCGTTCCAGATTGACGAGCACGTGGAGGTTGGTGAGGAAGCCCGCCTGAAGCACCGCTACCTGGACCTGCGCCGTCCCACTCCCGCACGGAACATGCGCCTGCGTTCCGAAGCCAACCGTGTGGCCCGCAACCTCTTGCATGACGAGGGCTACGTGGAAATTGAGACCCCCACGCTGACGCGTTCCACCCCCGAGGGTGCCCGTGACTTCGTGGTTCCCGCACGTCTGGCTCCGGGTTCCTGGTACGCCCTGCCGCAGTCGCCCCAGCTGTTCAAGCAGCTGCTGCAGGTCGGCGGTTTCGAAAAGTACTACCAGATTGCCCGCTGCTACCGCGACGAAGACTTCCGTGCGGACCGTCAGCCGGAGTTCACCCAGCTGGACATCGAGGCAAGCTTCGTAGAGGAAGATGACATCATCGCCCTGGGTGAATCCGTGGTGAAGGCACTGTGGAAGCTGATCGACGTCGACATCACCACGCCGATCCCGCGCATGACCTACGCGGACGCGATGGCCCGCTACGGCTCCGACAAGCCGGACCTGCGTTTCGGCCTGGAACTGACCGAACTCACCGAGTTCTTCAAGGACACCACCTTCCGCGTGTTCCAGGCTCCCTATGTGGGCGCCGTCGTCATGCCCGGCGGAGCCTCGCAGGCACGCCGCACACTCGATGCCTGGCAGGAATGGGCCAAGCAGCGCGGTGCCAAGGGCCTGGCCTACGTGCTGGTGCAGGAAGACGGCACCCTGACCGGTCCCGTTGCCAAGAACCTCACCGACTTTGAGCGCGAAAACCTCGCGGACAAGGTGGGTGCCAAGCCCGGCGACTGCATCTTCTTCGGTGCAGGCGAGAAGACCGAATCCCGCGCACTTCTCGGGGCAGCGCGTGTCGAAATCGGTCACCGCACCGGCCTGATCAACCCGAATGACTGGGCTTTTGTCTGGGTGGTTGACGCCCCCATGTTCGAGCCGGCTTCCGCTGCTGTTGCCGCGGGCGACGTGGCCGTGGGCGGCGGCGCCTGGACTGCGGTCCACCACGCCTTTACCTCGCCGAAGCCCGAGTTCATGGACACCTTCGACACGGATCCCGCATCGGCTCTGGCCTACGCCTATGACATTGTCTGCAACGGCAACGAAATTGGCGGCGGCTCCATCCGTATCCACCAGCGCGATGTGCAGGAGCGCGTCTTCAAGGTCATGGGCCTGTCGCAGGAGGACGCGCAGGAGAAGTTCGGGTTCCTGCTTGAGGGCTTCAAGTACGGTGCACCGCCCCACGGCGGCATCGCCTTCGGCTGGGACCGCGTGGTCGCCCTGCTTTCGGGCAGCGAATCCATCCGCGACGTCATTGCCTTCCCGAAGTCCGGCGGCGGCTATGACCCGCTGACCCAGGCACCGGCTCCGATCACTGCTCAGCAGCGCAAGGAAGCCGGCGTGGACTTCAAGCCGGAAAGGAAGGCTGAGGCCAAGCAGGACGACGCCAAGAAGGACTAGGTCTTTCGCAAGATTCCAGAATGATCAAAGTGCCCGGCCGCTGATGCGGCCGGGCACTTTCATATTTCGACTTCATATTTCGACTTCATATTTCGACGCACCGGTAATTCTCGGTGATTTATTCCGACAGCCTTTTTTTAGCCCGGTGCGGGTGCCGTAGTTGCGGGCCCCATGGAAGTTTCGGGCGCCATAGTGGGGACCGGCAGATTATAGACAACAAGCCAGTAATCTCCGTCCGGCCCGTCCACTGTGATGGATGCCGGGGTTTGGTCCGGTGTGACAATGTGTTCGAAAGACGTCAGGACCGGCCAATTGCAGTTGCTGCTGCTGGAAGTGGTCACTGGGTTTGAATCAGTATCCAGGACCTCGATGCTGTAGTCCCCGGGCTGGTTGCAGGTGAGGAATACGCTGAAGCTGGTCCCCGGTTCCATCCCGGGCAGATCGAAGGTGCTCCTCCCGGTGCCGCGTTCCTCGAGCACGACGCTGGCGTTGAGTGGACGCCACTTGGGGTTTTGCTGGAAGTAGCTCTCAAGACTGATGGGATTGTCCGCCCGGAACAGTGCCGTCATGGCCGGGTCATTGGGGAGAGGAGGCTCCGTGCTTCCGGGGGGCAGTTCCACGCCGATGCTGCTCCGGCTGGAAGAACGGGCTGAGGGGGACGCCGTGGCGGTCTCCTCAGCAGTGGACGACGATGTGGCCGGTTTCGAGGAAACGGCCTCGGGCTCCTCCTGGGCGCTGCATCCTGTCAGCACCAGGCCCAGCGCCGCTGCGGGAAGCAGGGCCTTCTGCATAAACGGCAAATCCGACGCTCTGCCCGGCCTTGCCTTAGTCCGTGATGGGCCATTGGCATTTCTGTTTCTGGTCATCTCCGCTACTTCCTTCCGAAGTAATCCGAAGAACGATAGTGGACCCGGATCCGTATGTAAATGATTGGTAACGGACGGCTGCTGTTATAAACCCGTGGAAACAATTCGCGGCTCCGTATTTCCGGTGCCGACACATTTTTGCCGGTCAGGCGAATTCGGGAACACCCAGACGGCGAAACGCTGAACCGTGGAATATCAGGGGCTCGTGGGCATCCTCGTGTGAGGCATGGCCGTGCACTCGTAGCAGCACCACCTGGTGGTCCCCGGCCGGAACCTCATTTTCCACGGAGCACTCAAGCCAGAGGGCGGCCCGGTCCAGGAACAATGATCCGGAGTCATCCGTGTGCAGATCCAGTCCGGCGAAGCGGTCTCCGGCCCTGGATGCAATCTGTTTGCAGACGCCCTCGTGATCAGAACCCAGAATCGACACGCCGATGCGGGCCGAGCCCCGCAGCACCGGCCACGTGCGGGACGTGTTCTGCACGGCAAACATCACCAGCGGCGGATCCATGGAAACGCCCACCGTGAAGGAAGAAGCAACCAGGCCCTGCGGCTCGCCGTCAATGACCGCGCACAGGGCGGCAATGCCGGACGGAAAACGGGAGAACGCCCGCCGCAATGCAGCGGGTTGAAGGTCGGTCAAAAGTGCCATGCTCAAAAGATCCTCTGCCTCAGGCGCCCGGCAACCCGATACGTCGGTAGCGAAGCGCGGTACTTGCCGGGCCGGTCGGAAACCGGGCGGCCGAATCGTCACCTGGAGCACCCCGCTACGGCGAGAGGGTTGCCGTCCAGCCGGCCAGGGCCCGTGGCTGGAACTCTTGATTCCTGCTCCAACGTAGGCCGGGCAGTACCGGGACACAAACCCCCGCCACAGTTCGTAAACTCCGCTTCATAAAAGTCATGGGAATGAAGGGATACAGTGTGAAGAATGAGACAGCGGTGGTTTAAGCAGGTGGACGTTTTCGGCAGCGAACCGTATTTGGGCAACCCGCTGGCGGTGGTACTCGAAGCGGAAGGGCTGACGGATGCCGAGATGGCCTCCTTTGCCCGGTGGACCAACCTTTCCGAGACCACTTTCGTCCTGCCGCCCACCGTGGACGGGGCCGACTACCGGGTCCGGATCTTCACCCCCGGCGGGGAGATTCCCTTCGCCGGACACCCCACGCTGGGCACGTGCCACGCCTGGCTGGAGACCGGGGCCAAGCGCCGGTACCCCGACGTCGTCGTACAGGAATGCGGCATAGGACTCGTGACGCTGCACGCCAATGCCGGGATCGCGGCGTTTGCCGCTCCGCCCCTGCTGCGCTCCGGTGAGCTGGAGGACGATGTCCTGGACCAGGCCCGGCAGGCACTTGGCCTGGAACCGGAGCAAATCCTCGCCTCCAACTGGATCGACAACGGACCCGGCTGGCTGGGACTGCTGCTCCCGGACGCCGCAACCGTCCTGGCGTTGAACCCGAATCCCGTGATCATGGGCAACCTGCGCGTGGGCGTCATCGGCGCGCAGCCGGCGGACACGGAAACAGACTTTGAAGTGCGCGCCTTCGTACCGGGTCTCGGTATTGCAGAGGACCCGGTCACCGGCAGCCTCAATGCCGGACTCGCCCAGTGGCTGATCGGAGCCTCACTGGCACCGGAACGCTACGTCGTCACCCAGGGCACTGCCGTCCAGCGCTCCGGCCGGGTCCGCGTCTTCACCCGGGACCGCAAAATCTGGGTGGGCGGTTCCACGGTCACCTGCATTGACGGCACCGTCACACTGTAAATCGGGCACCATGTTCACCCTAAACTCGCTCGCCCTTCCGGTTATCGGTGCGCCCATGGCCGGAGGGCCTTCCACCCCGCAGCTGGCTGCCGCAGTGGGGGAGACCGGCGGGCTCGGCTTCCTGGCCGCCGGTTACAAGAGCGCCGGCTCCGTGGCGGACCAGATCACCCAGCTGCGCAGGCTGAGCGGCCGGCCCTTTGGCCTGAACCTCTTCGTTCCGGATGCTGCCAACACCTACCCGGTTGCCGCACAGGATCAGGCTGCGGGCAAGGCTGCAGCCCAGGCCCGAAGAATCGAAGCGGCCCGGACCTTCCGTAAGCACCTGGTCGCAGCAGCAGAACAGGCTCCCGCCGGAACGGCGGTCACCGAACCCGGGATGCCGGATCCCAACGACGACGACGCCTGGCAGGCCAAGCTGGAACTGGTCCTGCGGGAGCGGGTCCCGGTAGTGTCCTTCACCTTCGGATTGCCGGAACCGGCTGTCTTTGCCGAGCTCGCCGCGCAGGGAATCTGCAGCATGGTGACGGTCACTGATGCCGGCGAGGCACGCGCGGCGGCAGCTGCCGGAGCGAACATCCTGTGCGTGCAGGGCCCGGAAGCCGGCGGACACCGGGGAACCCTGGACAGCGGGAAGGCGCCCGGGGAGGTGGCGCTGACGGACCTCCTGGACCAGGTTCGAGAAGCCTGCCCGCTCCCGTTGGTTGCAGCGGGAGGGATTTCCACCCCGGAGGACGCGTCCGCAGCTCTGGCCGCCGGGGCGGGTGCCGTCCAAGTGGGAACACTGCTGCTGCTCAGCGACGAAGCCGGGACCAGCAAGGTGCACCGCGGCGGGTTGATGGATGCCGTGCAGGGCCGCAGGGATCCTGACACTTCGCTGACTCGGGCCTTCTCCGGCCGTCCGGCGAGGGGGCTGATCAATGACTTCATGCGTGCCTATCCGGATGCCCCGGACGCTTACCCGTACATCAACCACATCACCGGCCCGCTCCGGGCCGCCGCCGCGGCGGCAGGCAATCCGGAAGGAGTTAGCCTGTGGGCCGGCACAGGGTTCCGGCACGCCGCTGAAGGTCCGGCGCCGCTGATCCTCCGTCGCCTGTTCGGGCTGGCCGGCTGAGGCCGGGCCCGTCGCGGGACAGCACAGGGCTTGGTATCAGAACGGGTCAGGGCACCGTAATTCGGATGAAAACGGAGCAGGCATCCTTAGCAGCCTGAGCCAGCACCGCCAGTTTGGGGTCCTGAACATCGAGCGGACGCAGCCGGGTCAGGTTGCTCCACCGCGCGAAAATCTTCTGCCGCGCCAGCACCTCGGTCAGCTGACGGTCTCCGCCGAACACCAGATACTCCGGCGGATGTTCGGTGAAAATGCGGGCGGCCTGCTCGGCTGCGGTCTCCACCAGCGCGTCGGCCTGATTGGCCCGACGCCGCGCAAAACGCTGCTGCGATCCGCCGCCCGCGGCACTGCGCGACTGCACATAGCGGTTGCCGGTTTTGGACGCGAGCAGCCGGCCCTCCCGGGCAACACCCGCGGCGTATCCGCCGCGGCGCAGCAGCACAATCCCGAGCGTCCGCGACTGGCCGGCCAAGGAGACCAGGCGTTCGACGTCGTCGCCCCCTCGCCCCGGACGTCCGTCATCAGGCCACGGCGCCAACAGGTCGGCTTCGGTGCCGTTGGCGGCGGACACATGAAGACCGCCGTGTTCGGGGGTGATGTCCAGCGGTCCGGCCCCGGCGGCCAGACGGTCCAGCCAGCCCGGCAGCCGCTGCGCGGAAACGAAGGTGTTGCGTGTGGCAGGCATATCCGGATTCTCCTGGTGAAACTGCCCACCGTAGGCGGACAGCAGCCGGCATCCGCCGGGCAAACTCCTACGCTACGGCACGAGTAGCCTAGTGAGGTGAGTGATTTGTTCAGCAGCGACAGCGACAGCGACACCTCCGACACGGACGGCGACGGCGCGGGATTCGGTGCCGGCACGGACGACGGCGCCCCCAAGCGTCCGCGCAGCCCGTTGGCGGTGCGGATGCGGCCGCGCACCCTTGATGAAGTAGTGGGCCAGCAGCATCTGCTCGGGCCGGGATCTCCGCTGCGCACTTTGGCTGAGTCCGCCGATGACCGCGGTCCGGCCGGCCCGTCTTCGGTCATGCTGTGGGGTCCTCCCGGAACCGGGAAAACCACCCTGGCCCATGTGGTGGCACGCGGCTCCGGCCGAAAGTTCGTCGAGCTCTCCGCCATCACCGCAGGCGTGAAAGACGTCCGGCGCGTCATGGAAGAGGCCCTCACCAACCGGGACCTGCACCGCATCACCACCGTATTGTTCCTGGACGAGATTCACCGGTTCAACAAGGCCCAGCAGGACGCGCTGCTGCCCGGGGTGGAAAACCGCTGGGTGGTCCTCGTGGCGGCCACCACGGAGAACCCCTCCTTCTCCGTGGTCTCGCCCCTGCTGTCCCGGTCCCTGCTCCTAACCCTGAAACCGCTCACCGAAGAGGACATTGCCGCACTGCTGCAGCGGGCCGTGACGGATGAGCGGGGCCTGGCCGGACGGGTCCGCCTCAGCGACGAAGCACTGGAGCATCTGGTGCGCCTGGCTGCCGGGGACGCCCGCCGCGGCCTGACCGCGCTGGAAGCTGCCGCCGGCGTCGCCTACTCCGAACGCACCGAGGGTGAGGACGTCCCCGAGGTCACCCTGAGCGACGCGGAGAAAGCACTGGATGTGGCGGCCCTGCGCTATGACCGCGCAGGAGACCAGCACTATGACGTCACCAGTGCCTTCATCAAATCCCTGCGCGGCTCCGATGTGGACGCCGCGCTGCACTACCTGGCCAAGATGCTGGAAGCGGGGGAGGACCCGCGCTTTATTTCACGCCGGCTGATGATTTCCGCGGCCGAAGACGTGGGCATGGCGGATCCCACCGCGCTGCAGACCGCCGTTGCCGCCGCCCAGGCAGTGCAGATGATCGGCATGCCGGAGGGCCGGATCATCCTGGCCGAAGCCGTGGTGCACATTGCCACCGCGCCCAAATCCAATGCCGCGTACAACGGGATCAACGCCGCCATAGCCGATGTGCGCGCCGGCCGGGGGCAGGGCATCCCGGCGCATCTGCGGGACGCTCACTACCCGGGCGCAAAGCAGCTCGGGCACGGCAAAGGCTACATTTACTCCCACGACGAACCTCACGGCGTAGCCCGGCAGCAGTACCCGCCGGATGACCTGGTGGGCCGGAACTACTACGAGCCGACGGCCAACGGAGTTGAACGCGACATTGCGGCCCGGCTTCAGCGGCTGCGGGGCATCGTTCGCGGAACGTAAAAACGGCGGCTTCGGCTGGCCGGGCCGGGGAACGGTGCGTCCGCGTCTCCGTGCTAGCATTGATGGTTGACTGGCAAGTGCGACGCCGAACCCCCTTTCCGCTTTTACCGGCGGAAAGTTGTGCCCGGCGCCGTGTCTGTAGCAGAAGGCAGCGGTTGGCCCGAGCTCTCCCTAATGGAGGCCAGTACTTACGTATCAGTCATCTCGGTATCCCGGTGCAAACCAGGGCTGCGGTGGCCAAACCGCCAAAACAGTGAAAGGTGAACGTGGCTAACAACACACGTGCACGCCGTCAGGCCCGCGCTTCGCGCGCCCTCGGCATTGCTTTGACCCCCAAGGCAGCCAAGTACTTCGAGCGTCGTCCTTACCCCCCGGGTGAGCACGGCCGCGCACGCCGCAAGCAGGACAGTGACTACGCTGTACGTCTGCGCGAAAAGCAGCGTCTGCGCGCCCAGTACGGCATCCGCGAAGCACAGATGACCCGTGTCTTCGAGGAAGCCCGCCGCACCGCCGGTCTGACCGGTGAAAACCTGATCGAGCTGCTCGAGATGCGTCTTGACGCCCTCGTGCTGCGCGCCGGCTTTGCCCGCACGATCGCCCAGGCCCGCCAGCTTGTTGTGCACCGCCACATCATGGTTGACGGCGCCCGCGTGGACCGCCCGTCGTTCCGCGTTTCCGAAGGCCAGCTCATCCATGTGCACCAGCGCAGCGAGACCATGACGCCGTTCCAGGTTGCCGCTGCCGGCGCCCACCGCGACGTCCTGCCCGCCGTTCCGGGTTACCTGGATGTTTCCCTGGACAAGCTGCAGGCACGCCTCGTGCGTCGCCCGAAGCGCTCGGAAGTTCCCGTGACCTGCGAAGAGCAGCTCGTCGTGGAATACTACGCACGCTAATTTCGAGTCTTCTCGAATTTTCTGGACAGCCCGCGGCCCCGTGCCGCGGGCTGTTCGGTTAACCGGCCCCTTTCGGCGGCTGTCCCCCTTCAGGAATCAGTAAGTCCCGCCGGGGACAAGTAAGTGCTGTGGCCTTGAAGTGGGTAAGGTACATAGCGGAAGTTTTTAGTTTTCAATCCAAGAGGAGAACCATGTCGGGTGGAGATATTGCCGGTCTGATTGCGGCCGGTGTGTTTGCGGTGCTGGTGGTGCTGCTGGCCGTCCCGATCTGGAAGCTCGGCAAGGTGTTTGATGAGCTGCGCGGTGCAATCCGCACCATCAGCGACGAAACCACGCCGCTGATCGAAGAAGTCACCACCACCGTGTCCACCACCAACCTGCAGTTGCAGAAGGTGGACGGCATTTCCTCCAACGTCTCGGATGCCACAGCCAACATCTCTGCGCTGTCCTCCCTGGTTGCTGCCACCGTGGGATCGCCGCTGATCAAGGTGTCAGCCTTCAGCTACGGCGTCCGTTCGGCCCTTTCCTCACGCGGCGCCAAGAGCCGCGGCCGCCGCAGCCGCTAACCAGCCACCAGCACAGGAGCAAAGAGAATGATCAAGCGAGTCTTTTGGATGTCCATCGGTGTCACCATCGGGGTCATCGCTGTCCGCCGCCTCTCGGACGCCAAGAACACCCTGGGTCCGGCCGGACTCAACCGGGCCGTCGGCACCGCTGCCGACGCCCTGCAGAACTTCGCCGATGCGTTCCGTGAAGGCATGACTGAACGCGAAGGTGACCTCCGCACCGCCCTGGGCATGGAAACCGGCGACACCGTTGCCGACACCATGGCCGCCGTGCGCCGCTGATCCACTACTGGCCAGCACCGTCTGGCACTGCCTGCGCGCAGCTCAAAGCTGCGCACGCCTGAATTACCGGAAGGGTAAAAAGCACCATGAAGTCCCACGAGATTGCACGCCGCTGGCTGGATTTTTTCAGCAAAAAGGGCCACACGGTGGTTCCCTCCGCGTCGCTCGTCACCAATGATCCGTCGCTGCTGTTCACCGTGGCCGGCATGGTGCCCTTCATTCCGTACCTGACTGCACGCGAAAAGCCCCCGTACAGCCGGGCCACCAGCGTGCAGAAGTGCATCCGCACCGCGGACATCGAAGAAGTGGGCAAGACCGCACGCCACGGCACCTTTTTCCAGATGGCCGGCAACTTCTCCTTCGGCGACTACTTCAAGGAAGACGCCATCACCTTCGCGTGGGAGCTGCTGACCTCCGACGTCGAGAAGGGCGGCTTCGGCCTGGACCCCGAGCGTCTCTGGGTCACCGTCTATGAGGACGGCGACGAGCGCGACGACGAAGCGCGCGCCATCTGGCGCGACAAGATCGGCATCCCGAACGAGCGCATCATCGGCACCGGCAAGGCCGATAACTACTGGAACACCGGACAGGCCGGCCCCGGCGGCCCCTGCTCCGAGATCTACTACGACCGCGGCCCGGCTTACGGCCTCGAGGGCGGCCCCGCCGTCGACGAAACCCGTTACATCGAGATCTGGAACCTGGTCTTCATGCAGTACCAGCTCTCCGCTGTGCGCTCCAAGACGGACTTTGACGTTGCCGGCGAACTGCCGCAGAAGAACATCGACACCGGTCTCGGCCTCGAGCGCCTCGCCATGATCCTGCAGGGCGTGGAGAACATGTACGAGACCGACCAGGTCCGCCCCGTCCTGGACAAGGCAGCCGAACTCTCCGGCAAGACCTACACCTCCGCCGAAGACCCCTCGGACCCGCACCACGCCGACGACGTCAAGCTGCGCGTCGTGGCGGACCACGTACGTTCCGCGCTGATGCTCATCTCCGACGGCGTCAGCCCCTCCAATGAAGGCCGCGGCTACGTGCTGCGCCGCCTGATCCGCCGTGCCGTGCGCAGCATGCGCCTGCTGGGAGTGGAAACCGCCGTCCTGCCCGAGCTGCTGCCCGTCTCCCGCGACGCCATGAAGGGCACCTACCCCGAGGTGGAAACGGACTTTGCGCGCATCAGCCGCATTGCCTACGCCGAGGAAAAGGCCTTCCTGCGCACCATCGCCTCCGGCACCGAGCGCCTGGAGGAAGCGGTCAAGATGTCGCAGGCCGCCAACAAGCCGCTGTCCGGCGAAGACGCCTTCACCCTGCACGACACCTACGGTTTCCCGATCGACCTGACGCTGGAAATGGCCGAGGAAGCCGGGCTGAAGGTGGACGAGGCCGGATTCCGCTCCCTCATGCAGGAACAGCGCCAGCGGGCCCAGGCGGACGCCCGCGGCAAGAAGCACGGCCACGACGACGTCTCGGTGTTCAACGAACTCCTCGCCGCCGGACAAACCGTTTTCACCGGCTATGACGAGCTGACCAGCGAATCCTCGGTCCGCGGCATCATCTCCGCAGGCTCCCGGGTACCGTACGCCGGCCAGGGCACTGAAATCTTCCTGGTCCTCAACGAGACCCCGTTCTACGCCGAAGCCGGCGGCCAGGCCGCCGACACGGGCCTCATCACCGGAGACGGCTTTGTCCTCGAGGTGCAGGACGTCCAGCGCCCGGTCAAGGGACTGAGCGTGCACAAGGCCATTGTCCGCGAAGGCGAAATTGCCGAAGGCGCCAACGTCCTCGCCGCCGTCGACGCCCAGCGCCGCCATGAAGCCGAGCAGGCGCACTCCGGCACGCACATTGTGCACGCCGCCCTGCACCAGATCCTCGGCCCGGAGGCACTGCAGCGCGGTTCCTTCAACAAGGCCGGCTACCTGCGCTTCGACTTCTCCTGGGGTGAAGGACTCTCCGACGCCGCCAAGTCCGAAATCGAAGAAGTGTCCAACCTCGCGATCCGCAGCAACTATCAGGTTGAGACCAAGATCATGTCCCTGGCCGAGGCGAAGGCCCTGGGTGCCACCGCACTGTTCGGTGAAGCCTACGGCGATACCGTGCGCGTGGTGGAAATGAACGGCGACTGGTCCCGCGAACTCTGCGGCGGCACGCACGTGGCCTCCACCTCCCGCATCGGCAGTCTGACCCTCCTGGGCGAACAGTCCGTGGGATCCGGCAACCGCCGCGTGGAAGCCTTTGTGGGCATGGATGCCTTCCGCCACCTCGCCGCCGAGCGTGCCCTGGTGAACGAGCTCTCCGAAATGCTCAAGGTCCCCTCCGCCCAGCTGCCGGACCGGCTGGCCGCCACCCTGGCCAAGCTGAAGTCCACTGAGAAGGAACTGGAGCGTCTGCGCCGCGAGCAGCTGGCTGCTTCCGCCGCCGCACTGGTCTCCACTGCGGTCGACGTCGACGGCGTCCGTGTCCTGATTCACGACGCCGGCACCGGGGCAGGTGCCGATGACCTTCGCACCCTGGCGCTGGACCTGCGGTCCCGGCTCGGCAGCGGGGCTGCGGTTGTTGCCGTTGCCGGAGTCTCCAACTCCCGACCGGTGGTGATTGTTGCCACCAACGAGGAGGCCCGCGCAGCCGGAGTGAAGGCCGGCGCCCTGGTCAAGACAGCCGCCGGCATCCTCGGCGGCGGCGGGGGCGGCAAGGACGATGTAGCGCAGGGTGGCGGTTCCGACGCCTCCAAGCTGGATGCTGCACTCACCGCCGTCAAGGCAGCCGTAGCCAACCGGGGCTAAAAATGGCACCGCAGGATTATCCCCGGGGAGTCAAGCTCGGGGTGGATGTCGGCCAGGTCCGGGTGGGCCTGGCCGTCAGCGACCCGGACGGAACGCTGGCTATGCCGGTGAAGACGCTCAAACGGGATGCAAAGAAGAACAGCGATATTCGGGTTGTTGTCCGCGAGGCGGCCGACCGCGGCGCAGTACAGGTGTTTGTGGGCCTTCCGCGAAGCATGAGGGGCACCGACACCGCGTCCACCGTGATGGCACGGGATTACGCTCAGGCGCTGCTCACCGAGCTGGAGCGCAGCGGACTGGCCGTTCCCGTGTCCCTGGTGGATGAGCGGCTCACCACGGTGTCTGCCCACCGCTCTCTGCATGAAGCTGGCTTGAACAGCAGGGAACACCGTAGAGTGGTTGATCAAGCAGCCGCTGTAGCAATTCTGCAGCACGCCATTGACATGCAGCGTTCCCTTGAACGCGATGTGGGGGAGCCGGTCACAATCTGCCGGCAGGAGCGCCATCTTGGCGCGCTGCCGGCCCCGACACAGGAGCCAACTATTTCCCAGGACAACTTGCGCGGAAACGGGTCTGCGCTGTGAGCCACAGGTATCCGGACTATCCAGCCATGGGCACGGAACCGGAGTATGAACCCACCGCACACCACGAGACGGGCTACGTGCCGGAATCGGAGGTCCCTGTGGCCGTCCTCTTCGCTGAAGAGTCCGAGACCCGCAGGAGCCGCCGCCCGTCACGTGAAAAGCAGCGCCGCAGGCGCCGCCGCACCATTGTCATGCTGGTCGTCCTGGTGTTCTTTGCCGGTGTGGTCTTCGGCCTCACCCTGTTCCTGCGGGATCTGCTGGGCATGAACGAGATCAAGGATTACGAAGGGGCCGGAACCGGCAGTGTTAGCTTTACCGTCGCCGAAGGTGACGGTCCAATGGTCATTGGAAACAAGCTGGAGGCCGCAGACATCGTTGCCACCTCCAAGGAGTTTGTCGGTACCTTCCAGACGGAGTCTGACGGCCGGGAAATCCAGCCCGGTTCCTATGAGATGAAGCAGCAGATGTCCTCTTCCGCAGCCCTTGAAGCCCTGCTGGGCGAGCAGGGTGCAGCAGTGCACTACGCCGCAGTGGCCCGTGACCTGCGTCAGGGTGAAGTCTTCGAAATCCTCAGCACTTCGACCGGTATCCCCCTGGCCGAATTCGAAGCGCTGGCGAAAAACCCGCAGGCTTTCGGCCTCCCCGCCGAGGCCGTGAGCCTGGAAGGCTACCTGCACCCGGGCGAATACCGCTTCCCGCTGGACCAGGATGCAACTTCGATTGTCACCGAAATGGTGAACAACACGTTCACCACACTGGAGGACGCCGGCATCACCGATCCGGCTGAGCAGTACCGGATCCTGACCAAGGCCAGCATCATCCAGGCCGAAGCCGGCGAAGCCGACTACGCCAAGGTTGCCGGTGCCATTCAGAACCGGCTGCGGGAAGACAATGTGGAAACCTCGGGGCTGATCCAGTCCGATGCGACGGTGACCTACGGTTTGAACCGTAAGAGCTACGACCTCACGCCCGAGGAAAAGGCTGACAAGTCCAACCCGTACAACACGTACGCCAACCCGGGGCTGCCCGTAGGGCCGATCGGGTCCCCGAGCACGGAGGCCGTCGAGGCGGCCGCCAACCCCGCCGATGTGCCGTTCTACTACTGGGTCACTGTCAACCTTGACACCGGCCAGACAGAGTTCTCCTCCACGCTGGCCGAGCACGCCAAGTACGTAGCCGAATACCAGGAATGGTGCGCCACGCAGAAGCCGGGCAGGTGCGGGTAGTTGACGCACACCGCCCGGCGGGCCGCCGTCCTCGGGCATCCGGTCGGTCATTCAAAATCGCCGCTCCTGCACCGCGCAGCCTACGAATATCTGGGCTTCCGCTGTACGTATGACGCCGTGGATGTTCCCGAAGAACACGCCGCCGCGTTCGCGGCAGCGCTTCGGGAGGACAATCCGGCGGATCCGCAGTGGGCCGGGCTGTCCGTAACGATGCCGCTGAAGGCGGCACTGCTGCCCGCCATGGACCGGCTGACCCCCATGGCCTCGGCCCTGGGGGTGCTGAACACCGTCACCTTCGAGTACACGGATGACGGTGTTCAGCTGACCGGGCACAACACCGATGTCGCGGGAATCGTGCGTGCCCTGCAGCACGCCGGTTCCCGGCCCCGGCCCCGGATCGCCGTCCTGGGCGCCGGCGGCACCGCCTGCGCGGCGGTAGCCGCCGCCGGGCAGCTCGACGCCGCCGAGGTCAGGGTCTATGCACGGAGTTTCCGAAAGTCGGCAGACGGTACGGCCGGTGTCGAGGCGGCCGGCAGCCGCACCGGTACGCCCGTTGCCCTCCACCCCTGGGAAGAGGCGGCAGCTGCCTGCGCAGCCGCCGACGTCGTCATCTCCACGCTGCCCCCGCGGGCTGCCGATTCGCTGGCGGACGCGGTTGCCGCACAAACGGGGGACCGGACCGGATCCGTGCTCCTGGACGTGGCCTATGATCCCTGGCCCAGCCGCATCGCGCAGGCCTGGGATGAGGCCGGCGGACGGATTGTTCCGGGTCAGGAGATGCTGCTGTACCAGGCGGTGGAACAGGTTCGGCTTTTCACTGGTGACAAGTTCCGCGATGAAGCCGCCGTCATAAACGTGATGTGTGACGCAGTGGGAGCACCGCGGCGCTGAACGCACGCACCGGACATGGCAGTATTGAAGGCATGTTGCGATGGTTGACCGCCGGTGAGTCCCATGGACCTGCGCTGGTAGGAATAGTTGAGGGCGTCCCCGCGGGCGTCGAAGTCGATAGCTCCATGATCCAGGAGGCGCTGGCGCGCCGGCGGCTGGGTTACGGCCGCGGCGCCCGGATGAAGTTTGAACAGGACCAGGTGCGCCTTCTCGGCGGAGTACGCCACGGCCTCACCCAGGGCGGACCCGTGGCCATTGAAGTGGGCAACACCGAATGGCCCAAATGGCAGCAGGTCATGTCCCCGGATCCGGTGGACCCCGCATTGCTGGCCGAGCAGGCCCGCAACGCCCCGCTGACCCGCCCGCGCCCCGGCCACGCAGACTTCACCGGCATGCAGAAGTACGGTTTCGATGAAGCCCGTCCCGTGCTGGAGCGGGCCAGCGCCCGGGAAACGGCCGCGCGTGTGGCGCTGGGCGCCGTCGCTTCCTCCTTCCTGAAATCCCTGGGCATTGAACTGGTCTCCCACACCGTGAGCATTGCCGGTGTTGCCAGCCCCGAAGGCTCTGCGCTGCCCGAACCCGCCGACGTTGCCGCGTTGGATGCCGATCCGCTGCGCTGCTTCGACGCGGAAACCTCGGCGGCCATGGTTGCCGAAGTCGATGCCGCCCACAAGGACGGCGAAACCCTCGGCGGCGTGGTGGAAGTTCTGGCGTACGGACTGCCGCCCGGGCTGGGCAGCTACGTGCACTGGGACCGGCGCCTGGACGCCCGCATCGCCGGAGCCCTGATGGGCATCCAGGCCATCAAGGGCGTCGAGATCGGCGACGGCTTCCTCACGGCTGCGCGCCGCGGGTCAGCTGCCCATGACGAAATCCTGCAGGACGAAGACGGGCGGGTCATCCGCTCCGGTAACCGCGCCGGCGGCATCGAAGGCGGCATGAGCATCGGCGAGGTCCTGCGCGTCCGCGCGGCCATGAAGCCGATTGCCACCGTGCCGCACGCCCTGCAGACCGTTGACGTCAGCACCGGCGAACCGGCACGTGCCCACCACCAGCGCTCCGATGTATGTGCCGTTCCGGCAGCAGGCGTGGTGGCCGAGGCCATGGTGGCGCTCGTGCTCGCAGAAGCCGTGACGGAGAAGTTCGGCGGGGACTCGGTGGCCGAAACGGCCCGGAACCTGCGGACCTACCTCGAAAACATTCCGAGCGCCCTGGAATCGGCTGGCACCAGTGTCCGGCAGTCCTGACCGCTCTGCCCTTTCCAACTCTGCCGGTTCAAGGACCGCCGGCCGGCTGAAACCTGCGGCGCATATTGTCCTGATCGGGTTCATGGCGGCAGGAAAGTCGGTGGTGGGGCGGGAGCTGGCTGCCCGGCACCGGCTGAAATTCACGGATACGGACCAGCTGGTGGCGGACTCGCACGGTCCGATTCCGGAAATCTTCGCGGCGCGCGGCGAATGCGGATTCCGCGAGCTTGAAGCCCGCAGCGTCGCCGCAGCGCTGGCGGACAAGACTCCCGGCGTCATTTCGCTGGGCGGAGGCGCGGTGCTGGACACCGGCACCCAGCAGCTGCTGCGCCGCGCCACCGTAGTGTTTTTGGACACGGACCTGGAAACGGTCCTGCCCCGCATTATCCGTTCCGGAAACCGCCCGATGCTCGCCGGAGATCCCGTGCGCCGCTGGGAGGAACTGGCGAAAACCCGCCGTCCGGTCTACGAATCCCTGGCCGACTTCACCATCGACACCCGGGGACTTGCCGTCCCGGCCGTTATCGACCGGCTGACAACCATCCTCAATGAAGGAGCTTAATCACATGGCCTCCGATCCCACCGTTATCCCGGTGAGCGGCGAAAGCCCCGCAAGCAATTACGACGTCGTCATCGGCAACGGTCTGCTGGACCGCCTCCCGGCCATGCTGGGGGAGCGGGTGCGCCGGGTACTGGTCATCCACCCGCGGGCCCTGCGGGCCACCGGAGACACGGTGCGGGACGAGCTTGCCGCCACCGGCCTGACTGCCGTGACCGCCGAGATCCCCGATGCCGAAGAGGGCAAGCACATCCAGGTGGCTTCGTTCTGCTGGCAGGTACTGGGCCAGAACGACTTCACCCGTTCCGACGCCATTGTTGCGGTGGGCGGCGGCGCTGTCACCGATCTGGCCGGCTTTGTGGCAGCCACCTGGCTGCGCGGCATCAAGGTGGTGCATATCCCCACGTCCCTGCTGGGCATGGTGGACGCGGCGGTGGGCGGCAAAACCGCCATCAACACTGCCGAGGGCAAGAACCTCGTGGGATCCTTCCACCCGCCCGCAGGTGTGCTCGCGGACCTGGACGCGCTGGCCACCCTGCCCAAAAACGAGCTCCTCAGCGGCATGGCCGAGGTCATCAAATGCGGTTTCATCGCCGACCCCGCCATCCTGGACCTCGTGGAGGGAAATCCGGACGCCGTGGGCGACGGCGCCTCCGACGTGGTGCGCGAACTCGTGGAGCGTTCCGTTGCGGTCAAGGCTGAAATTGTCTCTGCCGACCTGCGCGAAGCCGGACGCCGTGAGTTCCTGAACTACGGCCACACCCTGGGCCACTCCATCGAACTGGCCGAACGCTACCAGTGGCGCCACGGCGCCGCAGTCTCCGTGGGACTGGTCTTCGCCGCCGAACTGGGCCGGACTGTCGGCAGGCTCGACGACGCCACCGCGGACCGGCACAAAACGATTCTCGAGTCCTTGGGACTGCCTGTCACGTACCGGAAGGACCGCTGGTCGGCTCTGCTGGACGGCATGCGGCGGGACAAGAAGTCCCGCGGCGACCTGCTGCGGTTTGTGGTCCTGGACGGGCTGGCCAAGCCCTCCATGCTGGAAGTTCCGGACACCTCGCTGCTGTTTGCCGCGTACCAGGAGATCGCTTCCGAGCCGCAGGGCGGGATCCGGCTCAGCCTGTAGGTCTCCGGAGCGGGTAGAATGGTCGACGGACTTAAAACGAAACCTGGCGAATCAACGAAAGAGAAACTGTGGCGACGACCAACGACATCAAGAACGGCACCGTGCTGAAGCTTGAAGGCAACCTTTGGAGCATCATCGAGTTCCAGCACGTGAAGCCGGGCAAGGGTGGTGCGTTTGTCCGTACCAAGATGCGTAACGTGCGTTCAGGCAAGGTAGTGGACAAGACCTTCAACGCCGGCATCAAGATCGAAACGGCCACCGTTGACCGCCGGGATTACCAGTACCTGTACCAGGACGGCGAAGACTACGTCTTCATGGACACCTCGGATTACGACCAGCTGACCGTGCCGGGCACCATCGTGGGCGACAATGCCAACTTCATGCTCGAATCCATGATGGTGACCATCGCCATCCACGAGGGTTCCCCGCTGTACATCGAGCTGCCCCCGTCCGTGGTCCTGGAAATCACGTACACGGAACCGGGCCTGCAGGGTGACCGCTCCACCGGCGGCACCAAGCCCGCCACCGTGGAAACCGGTTACGAGATCCAGGTTCCGCTGTTCCTGGAACAGGGCACCAAGGTAAAGGTAGACACCCGCACCGGCGATTATTTGGGACGCGTTAACGAGTGAGTGCACGCACTAAGGCCCGCACCCGGGCACTGGAAGTTCTGTTTGAAGCTGAACAGCGTTCAGCATCGGCTTTTGACATGATCAAGGCCCGCAGGGAACAGACCGATCAGACGATCAACCCCTACACCATGGATTTGGTGGAGGGTGTGGTCTCCATGCAGGAGACCATCGACGAGTTCCTGAGCACCTATTCTCAGGGCTGGCCGCTGGAACGGATGCCGTCCGTGGACCGCATCATCCTGCGCATCGGCGCCTGGGAACTGCTGTACAACGACGACGTGCCGGACAAGGTGGCGATCAGCGAAGCCGTTGAGCTTGCCAAGACCCTGTCCACGGACGAGTCACCGTCCTTCGTCAACGGACTGCTGAGCCGGCTTCACCAGCTGAAGCCCTCGCTGCTGGCCTAAACCGCCGGCAGGAGACAGCTCCTGCAGGGCGCTGTGACAGCAACAGCCCGCCGCGGCCTCCCCTAGGGGGGAGCCGTGGCGGGCTTTTTGCTGCCGTCGGCGGCGCGGTTCCTGCCTGTTAGACCAGCCCCCGGGCCGTACCGGCGGAACGGGCCAGCATCATTGACCGGGTGCGGGTGATGTCCTGCAGCAGGGTCCGCTCGGTTGCCTGGTTGGCGGCCACATCGCGGCCGGCAGCAATCTGCTGGCGGGTCAGTGCCAGGCGCGTGGCCTCGGCAATGAACGTCTTCATGATGCGGCGGGCTCCAAACCTGCCCGCCCAAGCCATCGCCTGGTGCCTGCCGGCGCGGGTGGAGAGCATCAGCACCTCCTGGGGCGTGAACCAGCCCGCGGCTGCATACTCGCCCAGCCGCTGCCGGGTAAGCCGCTGCTCGGCACGGCGCAGCAGGAGGACTCCCGTGACGGCCAGCCCAAACAGCGGCACCTGCAGCAGGAAGTAGAAGGCGAAGAAGTCTCCCGAGACCAGCGCCGTGCCGCCGTTCCAGAACATGTGGCCCACGATGGCGGCCAAAAGGCCCAGGAAAAAAGCGCCAGCGATCCGGGCGGTGCCGCCGCGCCGGACAGCGAACCCCAGGGCCAGTCCGATGGCGGAGGTGAACAATACGTGCGCAAAGGGGGAGAACAGCCCCCGAAGCACAAAGACAAACCCCAGCTGCGCTCCGAACTCGCCGCTGGTAATCAGCGCCGACCCGAAGTACAGAATGTTTTCGGTGAAGGCAAAACCCGCTGCCACCGTTCCTGCATACACCACGCCGTCCACCGGCCCGTCAAAATGGCTGCGCCGCACAAACACCAGAATCAGCACGCCCAGTCCCTTGGCGATTTCCTCCACCACCGGAGCCTCGAGGACAGGGCCGATAAACTCCGGTGCGAACCCGGGCAGGAGCGCGTAGAACAGCCGGGCTACGTAGGGGCCCGCAAGCAGGGCGATGCCCACTGACACTCCGGCGCCCCAGAGGAACGCAAACAGCAGTGCCGAGCGCGGTTCCGGTTCCCACCGGTCCACCCAGCGCAGCCCCAGCAGACAAATTCCCAGGGGTACCAGCGCCAGGATGCCGCAGAGCGCAAAGGCGGCAGTACCCAGCTGCCACCACAGGAACCAGGCCACCGCCAGCAATGCCACCGACGCGCCCACGGTCAGCAGGACGGTGACGGCGGTTCCCTTGCCTGTCTTCGGCGGCGCGGACCACAGCGGCTGCACGGGCACCGGTCCGGCACCCGGCGGTTTCACCCTGGCCGGCTGCAGGAAACCAGCCTGCGGGGTCACCGGAACCCGGTCCCGGGCGGGGAAGTCCTCGGGGCCGCGGCTGGTCATAAAGTTGCGCCTGTCATATGCCAACCATAAAAGGAAAAGTTCCCGCAGTGGCGACATTCGGCGTGGATAGGGGGGTCGCCGGATCCTGTCGCGGAGCACAGGCGCCCTGCCGGGTCCGCTGCGGCGGCCGTAACAGACGGAGACACACTGAGTGCCCACCCCGCCCACCGTGATAGCTTGATCAGGCATTCACCCTTTAAATTCCGTCCTGTGAGGCGGGGAAGGAGGAGGCAGAATATGGACTTGTCCAACCCGCCGGGCGCATCCGCACCCGCACGCACCGTTCTGGCTTCAGCTGATATTGACCGCGCGCTTACCCGGATTGCACATGAAATCCTGGAAGCCAACAAAGGCGCCGCAGACCTCGTCTTAATGGGGATCCCGCGCCGGGGCTACCCGCTCGCCCGCCGGCTCGCCGCCCGAATCGCCGCCGCGGATCCGTCAGTGGATCCCGCCGCCATCGTAGGGCAGCTTGACGTCACCATGTTCCGTGACGATCTGGCCCGCCAACCCACCCGCACCCCGCACGCCACCGAAGTTCCGCTCTCCGGAATCGATGACAAAGTGGTGGTCCTCGTTGATGACGTCCTCTATTCCGGCCGCACCATCCGCGCCGCGCTGGACGCCCTCACGGACCTCGGAAGGCCCCGCATTGTCCGGCTCGCCGTCCTTGTGGACCGGGGCCACCGCGAACTGCCCATCCGCGCGGACCACGTGGGCAAGAACCTGCCCACTGCCTCCACGGAGAAGGTCCGCGTGCACCTGCACGAAACCGATTCCCCGGCCGTGGACGAAGTGGTTATCGAGGGCACCCTGTGAAGCACCTGCTCTCTACCCGGGACCTCAGCCGCACCGACGCCCTGGCCATCCTGGACACCGCTGAACAAATGGCGGCTGTCTCCCAGCGCGAGGTCAAGAAACTGCCCGTGCTGCGCGGACGCACCGTGGTGAATCTGTTCTTCGAAGATTCCACCCGCACCCGCATCTCCTTTGAAGCCGCGGCAAAGCGCCTTTCCGCCGATGTCATCAACTTCTCCGCGAAGGGATCCTCCGTCTCCAAGGGTGAATCCCTGAAAGACACTGCACAGACCCTCGCCGCCATCGGTGCCGACGCCGTCGTGATCCGCCACGGTTCCTCCGGCGCGCCGGCCCGCCTGGCCGGCTCCGGATGGATTGACGCCGCCGTGCTGAACGCCGGCGACGGCACGCATGAGCACCCCACCCAGGCCCTGCTGGACGCGTTCACCATGCGCCGGCACTGGGCGCGGCTGCACGGGACGGCGTCCACCGGCACCGACCTCACCGGGATGCACGTGGTCATTGTGGGCGATGTGCTGCATTCCCGGGTTGCCCGCTCCGATCTGTGGTTGCTGCGCACCCTGGGCGCATCGGTGACGCTGGTGGCTCCGCCCACGCTGCTGCCGTTCGGCGTCGAATCCTGGCCGTGCGAGATCAGCTATGACCTGGACGAGGCCCTGGAAACCGGCCCCGACGCAGTCATGATGCTGCGTGTCCAGGGCGAACGCATGAACTCCGCGTTTTTCCCCTCCGTCCGCGAGTACTCGCGGCGCTGGGGGTTTGACGACGTCCGGCTCGGCCGCCTGGACACCCTCGGCCTGACGGACACCATCCTCCTGCACCCGGGCCCGATGAACCGCGGCCTGGAGATCTCCTCCCGTGCAGCCGATTCGCCGCGGGCCACCATCCTGGAACAGGTCAGCAACGGCGTGTCCGTGCGCATGGCCGCCCTCTACCTTCTGCTGGCCGGGGAGAACACCCCCGCCGCTCCCGCCACCCTGGAGAACGCATAGTGACAACGCCCCCCGAACCGAAAACATATCTGATCCGCAACGCTTCCCTGCTCGGCAGGGAAACCGCCGATCTTCTGATCTCCAACGGCCTGATCTCCGCCGTCGGACCCGCTCTCGAAGCGTCGGAAGGCGCCGTCGTCATTGAGGCCGAAGGCCTGATTGCACTGCCCGGCATGGTTGACCTGCACACCCACCTGCGTGAGCCCGGCCGCGAAGACGCCGAAACCGTCGAAACCGGCACCCGGGCCGCCGCTCTTGGCGGATTTACCGCCGTCCACGCGATGGCCAACTCCAATCCGGTGGCGGACACCGCCGGCGTGGTGGAGCAGGTCTGGAGCCTGGGCCGCCGGTCCGGCTGGGTGGATGTGCGTCCGGTGGGCGCCGTGACCGTGGGCCTGGAGGGGGAGCGGCTGGCCGAGCTTGGCGCCATGGCCGACTCCCGCGCACGGGTCCGCGTCTTTTCCGATGACGGCAAGTGCGTCTCGGATCCGGTGCTGATGCGCCGCGCGCTGGAATACGTGAAAGCGTTCGACGGCGTCATCGCCCAGCACGCGCAGGAGCCCCGCCTGACCGAGGGTGCGCAGATGAACGAGGGTGAGGTCAGCGCCGTCCTGGGGCTGGCCGGCTGGCCCGCCGTGGCGGAGGAGTCCATCATTGCCCGCGACGTGCTGCTGGCCCGTCACACCGGCTCCCGGCTGCACGTCTGCCACGTCTCCACCGCCGGTTCCGTGGAGATCATCCGCTGGGCCAAGGAGCGTGGCATCAAGGTCACCGCCGAAGCAACCCCGCACCACCTGCTGCTCACCGACGACCTGGTCCGCAGCTATGACCCGGTGTACAAGGTCAACCCGCCGCTGCGCACTGCAGCCGACGTCGAGGCACTGCGCCGTGGCCTGGCCGACGGCACCATCGACATCGTGGGCACCGACCACGCCCCGCACCCCTCCGAACACAAGGAATGCGAGTGGGCGCAGGCCGCCATGGGCATGACGGGGCTGGAAACCGCACTCTCCGTGGTCCAGCACGCCATGATCGAGACCGGACTGATGGACTGGGAAGGCTTCGCCCGCGTGACTTCCCTCACTCCTGCTGCCATCGGCGGCGTGCAAACCCAGGGCCGGCCGCTGGCATCCGGGGAACCGGCCAACGTCATATTGGTGGACCCGTCTGCGCGACGCACCGTGGACCCTTCTAAGATGGCTTCAAAGGGACGCAACTCACCGTTTGCCGGGCTGGAACTGCCCGGCGTTGTGCAGGCAACCTTCTTCGCCGGCCACCCTACGGTCCTGAATGCCGACCTCAACACACCTCACCCCGTTTCCGCAGAGGAGTCCGCATGGATCGCGTGATATTTGCTCTGGGCACGCTTGCCCTGATCCTGGTGCTCCTGGGTCTTTTCGCCTGGAGCTGGCGCGGACGCCAGCAGCGCCAGCAAAACGTGCAGCGGCCGGTGCCGATGCCCGACGGCCTCGAAGTTCCCCGGTTCCAGGCACTGGGCCAGTACGTCTGCACCACCACGGCAGGGGACTGGCTGGACCGAATCGCCGTCTACGGCCTGGGCGTGAAGTCCAACGCCACCGCCGCCGTCTTCGATGAAGGCGTGCTGCTGGTGCGCAGCGGCGCTCCCGACGTCTGGATTCCGCGAGAGGACCTCGAAGGGGTCCGCCTGGAACGGGGCATGGCCGGAAAATTCGTGGAAAAGGAAGGCCTGGTCATCATCACCTGGAAGCTGGGTTCCGCCTCCGTGGACACGGGCTTCCGCAACCGCACCCCCGAAGAGAAGACACCGCTGGTATCAGCGATCACCGAACTCCTGCCGGCTGAGCCGTCAGAAACAAGCGAGGAACAACTGTGACCGTCCCCACCACCTCATCCACCGCAGCTGTCCTGATGCTTGAAGACGGCCGCACCTTCCGCGGCCGCAGCTACGGCGCCGAGGGAACGGCCCTGGGCGAGGCCGTCTTTGCCACCGGCATGACCGGCTACCAGGAAACCATCACCGACCCCTCCTATGCCCGCCAGCTCGTGGTGCAGACCGCACCGCACATCGGCAACACCGGAGTAAACACCGACGACGCCGAATCACGGCGCATCTGGGTGGCCGGCTACATTGTGCGTGACGCGGCCCGCCGCCCGTCCAACTGGCGCTCCGAGCGCACCCTGGACGAGGAACTCAGCGCCCAGGGCGTCGTCGGCATCTCCGGCGTGGACACCCGCGCCGTCACCCGCCACCTGCGTGAGCGCGGCGCGATGAAGGCCGGTATCTTCTCCGGCGCCGATGCCTCCCGCCCCGACGCCGAGCTGCTCGCCGACGTTCGAGGACAGGAGTCCATGGCCGGCGCCCGCCTCGCTGAGGAAGTCAGCGTGGAAGCCGCCTACGTCATTGAGCCGAAGGACCACGGCTGGCAGGGGGAGCCCCGCTTTACCGTGGCCGCCCTGGATCTGGGCATCAAGTCCATGACTCCGGTCCGCTTCGCCGAGCGCGGCGTCCGGGTCCATGTCCTCCCCGCGTCTGCAACCCTCCCGGATGTGCAGGCCCTCAATCCCGACGGCGTGTTCATGTCCAACGGCCCCGGCGACCCGGCGACGGCAGATGACCAGGTTCAGCTGCTCCGCGACGTCCTGGACACCGGGACGCCCTTCTTCGGTATCTGCTTCGGCAACCAGATCCTGGGCCGCGCCCTGGGCTTTGGCACCTACAAGCTGCCTTACGGACACCGCGGCATCAACCAGCCCGTCCTGGACCGCCGCACCGGCAAGGTGGAAATCACCAGCCAGAACCACGGTTTCGCCGTTGACGCGCCGCTGGACGGTCCCGTCACCGCGCCGGAATCCCGGTTCGGCAAGGTTGAAGTCAGCCACGTGTCCCTGAATGACAACGTGGTGGAAGGCCTCGCCTGCCTGGACATCCCCGCCTTCTCGGTCCAGTACCACCCCGAAGCCGCTGCCGGACCCCACGACTCCGCCTACCTCTTCGACCGCTTCGTCGACCTCATGGCCTCCAGCAAGAACAAGGAATCCCGCTAATGCCCCGCAGAACCGATCTCAAGTCCGTCCTGGTGATCGGCTCCGGCCCGATCGTTATTGGGCAGGCCGCCGAATTCGACTACTCCGGCACGCAGGCACTGCGCGTGCTGAAGGAGGAAGGCCTGCGGGTCATCCTGGTCAACTCCAACCCGGCCACCATCATGACCGACCCGGAGTTCGCCGACGCCACGTACGTTGAGCCCATCACGCCCGAGGTCGTTGAGAAGATCATCGCCAAGGAACGCCCCGATGCCGTGCTGCCCACCCTTGGCGGGCAGACGGCGCTGAACACCGCCATTGCCCTGGACAAGAACGGTGTGCTGGAGAAGTACAACGTGGAGCTGATCGGCGCCAACATTGCCGCCATCGAACTCGGTGAGGACCGCGAGAAGTTCAAGGGCGTCGTGGAGCGCTGCGGCGCTGAATCGGCCGAGTCGATCATTGTGCACAGCATGGACGAAGCCTTCGCTGCCGCGGAGAAGCTGGGCTACCCGATGGTGGTCCGCCCCTCCTTCACCATGGGCGGTCTTGGCTCCGGCCTGGCCTACAACGCCGAAGACCTGCGCCGCATCGCAGGTGCCGGCATCCAGTACAGCCCGACCTCCGAGGTATTGCTCGAAGAGAGCATCCTCGGCTGGAAGGAATACGAGCTGGAGATGATGCGGGACAAGAATGACAACGTGGTGGTTGTCTGCTCGATCGAGAACTTCGATCCGGTGGGCGTGCACACCGGCGACTCCATTACGGTGGCCCCGGCCATGACGCTGACCGACCGCGAATACCAGAAGCTGCGCGACATCGCGATTGCCGTGATCCGCGAGGTTGGCGTGGACACCGGCGGCTGCAACATCCAGTTCGCCATCGAACCGGACACCGGCCGCGTCGTCGTCATTGAAATGAACCCGCGCGTCTCCCGTTCCTCGGCGCTGGCCTCCAAGGCCACCGGTTTCGCCATCGCGAAGATCGCCACCAAGCTCTCGCTCGGCTACACCTTGGACGAGATCCCGAACGACATCACGAAGAAGACCCCGGCCTCCTTCGAGCCCACCCTGGACTACGTGGTGGTGAAGGTTCCGCGCTTCGCGTTCGAGAAGTTCCCGGCCGCCGATCCCACCCTGACCACCACCATGAAGTCCGTGGGTGAAGCGATGGCCATTGGCCGCAACTTCACCGAGGCACTGCAAAAGGCGCTGCGCTCCCTGGAGCAGAAGGGCGCCTCGCTGTCCTTCGCTCCGGTTGCCGCCGACGCCGTCCCCGGACTCATCGAGGCCGCCAAGCGGCCCACCACGGACCGGCTCAAGCAGGTCCAGCAGGCACTGCTGGGCGGCGCCACCGTGGAGGACCTCTACGAAGCCACCGGCATTGATCCCTGGTACCTGGACCAGCTGCAGCTGATCAACGAGGTGGCCGCGGAAATCTCCGGTGCGGGCACCGTCAACGAGGAAATCCTGCGCCTGGCCAAGCGGCACGGGTTCTCCGACGAACAGATCGGCGCCCTGACCAACACGCCCGAAGCCGTCATCCGCGGTGTCCGGCATGCGCTGAACATCCGCCCGGTCTACAAGACGGTGGACACCTGCGCCGCCGAATTCGCTGCCTACACGCCGTACCACTACTCCTCCTATGACGAGGAGGATGAGGTGGCGCAGCATAAGAAGCCGTCCATCATCATCCTGGGCTCCGGACCCAACCGGATTGGACAGGGCATCGAGTTTGACTACTCCTGCGTCCACGCCACCATGGCGCTGCGCGAAGCGGGCCACGAGACGGTCATGATCAACTGCAACCCGGAGACGGTGTCCACGGACTATGACATCTCCGACCGCCTCTACTTTGAGCCGCTGACCCTCGAGGACGTCCTGGAGGTCATCGCCGCGGAGCAGCGCACCGGGGGAGTCCTCGGCGTGTTCGTCCAGCTTGGCGGGCAGACGCCGCTGAAGCTGGCCCAGTCCCTGGCGGACGCCGGCGTGCCGATCCTGGGCACCTCACCCGAAGCCATTGACCTGGCCGAACACCGCGGGGCCTTCCAGCGCGTGCTGGATGAGGGCGGCCTGATCGCCCCGAAGAACGGCACCGCAGTCTCCTTCGACGATGCCAAGAAGATTGCCGACGAGATTGGCTACCCCGTGCTGGTGCGCCCGTCCTACGTGCTGGGCGGCCGCGGCATGGAGATCGTCTATGACGAGGCGAACCTCTCGCGTTACATCACCAATGCCACGGAAATCACCCCGGACCACCCGGTGCTGGTGGACCGGTTCCTGGAAGACGCCATCGAGATCGACGTCGACGCCCTCTTCGACGGCACCGACCTCTACGTGGGCGGCATCATGGAACACATCGAGGAGGCCGGCATCCATTCCGGCGACTCCGCCTGTGTCCTGCCGCCGATCACCCTGGGCACCGACGTCGTTGACCGCGTCCGTGAAGCCACCCGGATCATTGCCGCCGGTGTGGGCGTGCGCGGGCTGATCAACATCCAGTTCGCCCTCGCCTCGGACGTGCTGTACGTCATCGAAGCGAACCCGCGGGCCTCGCGGACCGTGCCGTTTGTCTCCAAGGCCACCGGCGTGCAGCTGGCCAAGGCCGCGGCGCTGATCGGCACCGGCCAGAGCATTGCCGAGCTGCGCGCGGCCGGCAAGCTGTCCGCCGTCGGCGACGGATCGGTGCTGCCGCTGGACGCTCCGGTGGCCGTGAAGGAAGCAGTGCTGCCCTTCAGCCGCTTCCGGACCCCCGAGGGCACCGTGGTGGATTCCCTGCTCGGCCCGGAAATGCGCTCCACCGGCGAGGTCATGGGCATCGACAAGTACTTTGACACGGCCTTTGCCAAGTCCCAGGCGGCCGCCAACTCGGCACTGCCCACGGAGGGCAAGATTTTCGTCTCCGTGGCGAACCGGGATAAGCGGTCCATCATCATGCCCGTCAAGCTGATGGTGGACCTCGGATTCGAGATCCTGTCCACCGGAGGCACCGCCGAAGTCCTGCGCCGCAACGGCATCACCGCCACCACGGTGCGCAAGGTCAGCGAAGGCACCGGACCGAACGGTGAGGGCACAGTCGCGGACCTGATCACCGCCGGAGAAATCCACCTGGTGGTCAACACGCCCTCCGGCGGCCAGGCACGCGGTGACGGCTACGAAATCCGTGCCGCCGCCACCTCCATCGGCTGCCCGGTGGTCACCACGGTCTCCGAATTCGGCGCTGCCGTGCAGGCCATCGAGGCCATGCGTTCCTACGAGTGGGACGTCACGTCGCTGCAGGAACACGCTGCCAAGCTGAAGGCTTCATCGGGTGTCTGAACACATGCCTGAGCCGGCAGCCGACGCGGTGCCTGCCCCGGCGCGCCCGTCGTTCGGGGCGCGACTGCAGGAGGCCATGGACACCCGCGGGCAGCTGTGCGTTGGCATTGACCCGCATCCGGGCCTGCTGGCTGCCTGGGGCTTGAACGACGACGCCGCCGCCCTGGAGCGCTTCTCCCTCACCGTCCTGGAGGCGGTGGGGGAGCAGGCCGCGGCCGTGAAGCCTCAGGTGGCCCTCTTTGAACGGCACGGATCCGCCGGCCTGGCCGCCCTGGAACGGGTGCTGGCCGCCTGCTCCGACGCCGGCGTGCTCAGCATTGCCGACGCCAAGCGCGGGGACATCGGCTCCACCATGGCTGCCTACGCAGACGCCTGGCTGCGGGACGGGTCAGCCCTGGCGGCGGACGCGCTCACCGTCAGCCCGTACCTGGGGTTCGAGTCGCTGCGCCCGGCCCTTGATCTTGCACAGGCCTCGGGGCGCGGTGTGTTTGTCCTGGGACTGACCTCCAACCCCGAAGGGGCCTCGGTCCAGCACGTGGGCGGGGACCACTCCGTGGCAGCAGGGATTGTGGACGCCGCGGCGGCTGAAAACAGCCGCGAGCTGGGGCGGGCGGCCGCAGCCGGTGCAAGCCGGCAGCTGGGCTCCACCGGCCTGGTGATCGGAGCTACCGTGGGGACGGCCCTGACCGAGCTGGGCATCCACCTCGCCGCTGCCCACACGCCCGTCCTTGCCCCGGGTCTGGGCGCCCAGGGGGCCACCGGGGCGGACCTTCGGGCCACCTTCGGCGCTGCCTATCCCAACGTGCTGGCAACCTCAAGCCGGGACATTCTGAAGGCCGGTCCCTCGCCGGCGGCACTGAGGGGCGCCGCCCGGCAGACCCTGGCGGGGCTGGCCGGCTAAGGATCGGGTAGCGCGGCGCATTGCAATTACGGTTCGGTTACGGATAGGTTCGTTCCGTACCCCCATACACCAGCACCGCCCCAGCACCGCAGCTGCGTTACGTGCCGCCGTGCCGGGCCAGTCCTTGCCCGGGAGGGTCTTTTGAACCTCAAGCCACTGACAGACGATGAACGCACCAGGGCCAGGGAGAAGGCGACAGCCGCCAGGTCCGTCCGGGCCGACATCAAAGCCAAGATCAAGACCGGTGAAATGTCCGTGGAAGAGGTCATTTTGTCCCGCTCCTCGGAGGAAGCCGTGGGCCGGCTGAAGGTCGTGGATCTGCTCCGGGCACTGCCTGGCGTTGGAGAGCGCCGCGCAGCTGGAATAATGACTACCGTGGGTATTGCCCCGACCCGGAGAGTACGCGGTCTGGGCGTCCACCAGCGCAAGGCGCTGATAGAACTTTTGGCAACCGACTAGGCCGCTCCCGCTGCGGCCGCACCGTCGGGGCCGAATCACATCGAGAGTAAAGAAGGTCCTCAGTGTCGCAACCGCGGCTGACAGTTCTTGCAGGTCCAACCGCAGTTGGCAAAGGCACAGTCTCCACGTTTATCCGGGACAACTACCCGGAGGTGTGGCTGTCTGTTTCCGCCACCACGCGCGCCCCGCGCCCGGGAGAAGAAAACGGTGTCCACTACTTCTTCGTCTCCGCCGACGAGTTCGATTCGATGGTGGAAAAGGGCGAAATGCTGGAGTGGGCCGTCGTCCACGGCCGGAACCGTTACGGCACGCTGCGCAGCACGGTAGAGTCGGCCATGGCCGAGGGCCGGTCCGTGCTCCTGGAGATTGATTTGCAGGGCGCCCGGCAGGTTAAAGCGTCAATGCCTGAGGCGAATTTCGTGTTCCTGGCGCCGCCGTCGTGGGATGAAATGGTCCGACGGCTGGTGGGGCGGGGCACCGAAACACCCGAAGAGCAGCAGCAACGGCTGGAAACAGCTAAACTGGAGCTTGCTGCCGAGCCCGAGTTCGATCACACCGTGGTAAATGATGACGTACAGCGGGCAGCAGCTGAGCTTGTATCACTCATGGGAATCAGTCCGCGCCAGAGCTGACTAACCGCCACATCCCGTATCAAGAATTTTGGAGAATTTGTGTCTACTGCTTCTGAAGGCATCATCAACCCGCCGATCGACGACCTGCTGAACGTAGCCGACTCGAAGTACGCACTGGTCATCTACGGCGCCAAGCGCGCCCGCCAGATCAATGCCTACTACTCGCAGCTGCACGAAGGCCTGTTCGAGTATGTCGGCCCGCTCGTGGAAACCAAGCTGAACGAGAAGCCGCTTTCCATCGCCCTGCGTGAAATCAATGAGGGCATGCTGGTCAGCCGCCCCGTGGAATCCGCAGAGTAGATTCGCCGGCAAATAACAACAGCTGACCCGCGCGGTCAGGGTCAGGAGCAGCAGCGGTGCGCATAGTTATGGGTGTGGGCGGCGGGATCGCCGCCTACAAGTCCGCGTCGCTGCTGCGTCTTTTCACTGAGGCCGGACACAACGTCTCGGTTATTCCCACTGAAGCCTCCAAGAGGTTCGTGGGAGTGGCCACTTGGGAAGCGCTGTCCGGCAACACTGTCTCCAGTTCGGTGTTCGACGAGGTGGAGAAGGTCAACCACGTCCGGCTCGGGCATGAGGCGGATCTCATTGTGGTGGCTCCCGCCACGGCGGACCTGCTGGCCCGTGCCGCGTCCGGGCAGGCCGATGACCTGCTCACCAACACGTTGCTCATGGCTCGGGGACCGGTTCTTTTTGCTCCTGCCATGCACACGGAAATGTGGGCCCACCCGGCGACCCGCGCCAACGTGCAAACCCTGCGCAGCAGGGGAGCGCTGGTTATGGAACCCGGCGTGGGACGGCTGACCGGCACAGATTCCGGTGCCGGCCGGCTACCTGACCCCGAAGATATTTTCGCCGCGGCCATTGCTGCGGCAACCCCGCCGGAGGATCCTGCGGCCCTGCCCGGCCCGCTGCACGGCAAGACCGTCACGGTCACCGCCGGCGGCACCCGCGAGCCCCTGGATCCGGTCCGGTTCCTGGGCAACCGATCCTCGGGGAAGCAGGGGGCCGCACTGGCCCGGGCGGCCCTCGATGCAGGAGCCCGTGTCCGCTTCATTGCCGCCCACATGGACGTTCCCGCCCCCGACGGCGTAGAGCTCACCCGCGTGGAGACAGCACTGGAGCTCCGGGAGGCGGTGCACGCCGCCGCTGTGGACTCGGACGTACTGATTATGGCTGCGGCGGTGGCGGATTTCCGCCCCGACACCCAGTCCAACACCAAGATCAAAAAGCGCGACGACGGCGCTGATCCGGTGATCACCCTGGTCCGTAACCCGGACATTCTCGCCGAAGCCGTACAGCAGCGCAGTAAAGCCGCCGCGGGAACGGCCCGGCCGGCCCTCATTGTGGGCTTCGCCGCGGAAACCGGTGACGGCTCCGCTGACGTTTTGGACTACGGCCGGCAGAAACTCAAGCGCAAGGGCTGTGACCTGCTGGTACTCAACCGGGTTGGCACCTCCCTGGTGTTCGGCCAGGACAGCACGGAAGTGACCTTGCTTTCACCGCAGGATTCAGAGTCCGTCCCGCCGCCCAGCTACACGGGCACTAAAACCGACGTTGCGCAGCGGATTATCGGCCGCATCGAACAGGAACTGGAAGCAGCTCTTCCCGTCCGCTGACTTCAGCCCCCGACGGCGGGAACGGCCATGGCCGGCATAAGTCACACCAATCCATCAAAGCCCAATTCCGGCAACCCGGCCCGGACCAAGTAGAGTAAATGTCGTGACTTTCCCAGATACTTCAGCACTTTCGGCTGCCCGCGACGGGCTGCGCCTCTTCACCTCGGAATCCGTCACTGAGGGTCATCCGGACAAAATCTGTGACCAGATCAGTGACGCGATCCTGGACGGCCTGCTCAAGGTGGACCCCGAATCCCGTGTGGCGGTGGAGACGCTGGTCACCACCGGCCTGGTCCATGTGGCCGGCGAGGTCACCACCGAAGGCTACGTCGAGATCCCCCAGCTCGTGCGGGATACCATCCTGGGCATCGGCTACGACTCTTCGGCCAACGGCTTTGACGGCGCCCGCTGCGGCGTGTCCGTCTCCATCGGCCAGCAGTCACCCGAAATTGCTTCCCGGGTTTTCAACTCCGTGGAAAACCGGGCCGGGACCGGAGATCCCCTGGATGCTCAGGGCGCCGGCGACCAGGGCATCATGTTCGGCTATGCCTCTGATGAAACCTCAGTCCTCATGCCCACGCCCATCTGGCTGGCACACCGGCTCTCCGAGCGTCTGACAGCCGTCCGCAAGGACGGCACACTGGGTTACCTTCGTCCGGACGGCAAAACCCAGGTCACGATCGGTTACGACGGTGACCGCCCGGTTTCCGTGGATTCCGTGGTGATCTCCTCGCAGCACGCGGCCGACGTCGAGCTGGAGCAGTTGCGTGCCGACCTGGCCACCCACGTCATCAAGCCTGTCCTGGCAGGCACCGACCTGGACACGTCCCGGGTCAATCACATCGTCAACCCGGGCGGTACCTTCGTTATCGGCGGCCCGGTGGGCGATGCAGGCCTGACCGGCCGAAAGATCATCGTGGACACCTACGGCGGCTTTGCCCGCCACGGCGGCGGTGCCTTCAGCGGCAAGGATCCGTCGAAGGTTGACCGTTCCGCAGCCTATGCCATGCGCTGGGTGGCAAAGAACGTTGTTGCCGCAGGACTGGCCCGCCGTGCGGAGATCCAGGTTGCCTACGCCATCGGCATGGCACACCCGGTGGGCATCTACGTGGAGACGTTCGGCACCGAAACTGTGGATCCGGTGCGCATTGCGCAGGCCATTGAGGAAGTGTTCGATCTCCGCCCGCTGGGCATCATCAACGCCTTGGACCTGAAGCGCCCGATCTACCAGAAGACCGCCGCCAACGGCCACTTCGGCCGTGAAGACGACGAATTCACCTGGGAGCGCAAGGACCGGGCCGGAGACCTCCGCAGCTACTTCAACGCCTAAGCGGACCTATGCCCCGGGAACCGGACAGCGACAATGGCCAGTTGTCCCTGCTGCACGGCTTCGTGTCGCCGGCCCGGAGCCTCGGGACGCAGCCTGCGGCGCCTGCACTGCCGGTGGCACGGGTCCTGCTGGACTCGCCGCTGCCGCACCTGGACCGCCCGTTCGATTATTTGGTGCCCGCGGACCTGGACAAAGACGCAGTGCCCGGCGCCCGGGTCAAGGTGCGGTTCGGCGGTCAGGAACTGGCCGGTTTCATTACCGAACGCACGGCACAGGCCGACACCTCGTCCCGGCTGGTTGCGCTGGGGAAAGTCGTGTCTCCGCAGCCGGTCCTGGCCCCGCAGATCCTGAGGCTGGCCGAGGCCGTGGCGGCCCGCTACTCCGGTACCGTGCATGACGTGCTCCGCGTGGCCATCCCGCCGCGTGCGGCGCGGGTGGACAAAGAATTCACTGTGCAGGCCCGGGAAGCGGCCGCGTCTGATGAGGATGCAGCCTTCGGTCCGGAAGGCTCCGGCCCCAATCCCTGGGCGCGTTATCCGCACGGACCGCGGTTCCTGACGCATCTGGCGGCCGGACACAGTCCCCGGGCAGCGCTCTCCTCCCTGGGCGGGTTTGGACCCGGAGCCTGGCCCGAGGAAATTGCGGCCGCCGTGTCATCAACCCTGTTGTCCGGCCGGGGCGCCGTCGTCGTGGTTCCCGATGCCAAGGACCTTGCCCGGCTGGAAAAAGCGCTGGCCGCCCGCATCGGTGCGGACGCCTATGTGCGGCTGACCGCCGACGACGGGGCCACGCCCCGGTACCGTTCCTTTTTGAAGGTCCTGCACGGAGACGTGCAGGTGGTGATCGGTACCCGTTCCGCTGCTTATGCGCCGGTGCGCAATCTGGGGCTGGCGGTGATTTGGGACGACGCCGATGACCTCCACGCCGAGCAGCGTGCGCCGTACCAGCACGTGCGTGATGTCCTGCTGCTGCGTGCCGCCGAGGAAGACACTGCACTTTTGGTGGCCTCGCATTCGCGCAGCACTGAAGCCCAGCGGCTCGTGGCCAGCGGCTGGGCCGCCAGCATCACTGCCGAACGCAGTACAGTCCGATCGCTGGCACCACGCGTGGTCAGCACAGCCGATTCCTTCAATATGGAGCGCGACCCGCTGGCGGCCCGCGCCCGGATTCCCCACGCGGCATGGAAGGCGGCACAGGACGGACTGACCCGCGGTCCGGTGCTGGTACAGGTGGCCCGCAGCGGTTTTTCTCCTGCGCTGTCCTGTCAGGAGTGCAGGGAGCCGGCGCGTTGCCGGGCCTGCGCCGGTCCGTTGGGACTGGCCAGCCGCAACGGCATTCCGGCGTGCCGCTGGTGCGGGCGGCCGGAGCCGGTGTGGAGCTGCGGCAACTGCGGAGGGACGCAGCTGCGCGGTTCTGCCGCGGGAGCGGGGCGCACCGCCGAGGAGCTCGGCCGGGCCTTCCCCTCCGTGACAGTCATATCCTCCGCGGGGGACCATGTTCGGGCCGAGGTGCCCGATGCTCCGGCGCTGGTGGTCGCGACGCCGGGTGCCGAGCCCGTGGCTGCCGGCGGCTATGCGGCCGCCGTTCTGCTGGACGGCAACGCAATGATGTCCCGGGAATCGCTGCGGGCAGGCGAGGAGACGCTGCGCCGCTGGTTCAGCGCCGCGGCACTGGTCCGTCCTGCCGGAGACAAGGGCCTGGTGGTGGTCACTGCCGATGACACCGCCACCGTGGGCCACCTGCTGCGCTGGGATCCGGCCGGAGCCGCTGAACGCGAGCTGGAACTGCGCCGGGAACTGGGCCTGCCGCCTGCCGTTCGGTACGCCGAGCTCACCGGGTCCCGTGAGGCGCTCACGGCTTTTGTTCCCCGCCTGGACCTGCCGGTGGAAACCCGGGTGGTGGGGCCGGCGCCGCTGGAGGACCCGCCGGGACCGGCTCCGGTCCACCGCGACGGCCAGCTGGGCGGTTCAGGCGGCCGCTACCGGACCCTGCTGTTCTTCTCCTATGCCGCTGCCCCGTCCGTGACTGCAGCCCTGCGGGCCACCAAGGCCGCCGTCTCAGCGAAGAGGACCGGCGACCCTGTGTACGTGCGGGTGGATGGAACGGACGTCCTCTAACCGGAGCCGTACCGGACGGGGATCTTCCGCCGCGGGCGGTCCGGATCGACCGGCAGCAGGACATTGAGGACGCCGCAGGTGTAGTGCGCGCTGATGTCTGCAGTCTTGACGTTGTCGCCCAGCAGGATGTGCCGTTCAATCAGACCGCGGCGGCGGTCCCGGACCAGCCACTTCGCTCCGGAAAAATCTCCGAGGGTGCGGTGGCCCCGAAGGGTGAGGAGCTGTCCATCCACATCGAGGGTCAGCGATCCGGGGTCCAGCCCCGGAAGGTCGGCGTGCAGGATGTAGTGGTCATCTTCGCGGTACAGATCCACCGCCATTCCCGCTTCCATTTCCCCCAGCGGATCGCCCCGCCCCACCATGCCTATCAACTCCCTTACGGTGCCTTTTTGCCCACGCCTGACACCAGCTGCTGCCGGAATACCAGTAGTTTAGGGCGGGGGAAGGCGGGTAAGAAAATCGGCGCTGTGCCTTCCCTTTGCGCCTTCCCCCGTGCTGACACCTCAGGCTGTGCGGCGGCGCAGGGTGACGGCGCCCAGGACAACAAAGACCACCGCAAAGGCGGCCAGGATACCGATTTCGCGGATGACTTCCGCCGTGGAGCCGCTGCCGTCGGCGACAAGGTTCAGTGCCTCCACGGCGTGCGACAGCGGAAGCCAGTCGGACACCGCTTCCAGGACCGCCGGCATCCGGTCCCGGGGGATGAAGATCCCGCCCAGCAGGATCTGGGGAAACACCAGGGCCGGCATGAACTGGATGACTTGAAACTCGGTACCGGCGAAGGCGCTGACGAACAGGCCCAGGGTGGCACCGAGTACCGCATCGGCCACCGCCACCGTGACCAGCAACCAGAGGCTTCCTTCGACGTCGAGCCCGCAGACCAAGACGGCGAAGGCGGAGGCAATCAGGGATTGGACCATGCCCAGCAGCCCGAAGGCGAGCGTGTAGCCGGCGATGAAATCGAACTTCCCCAGTGGCATCGTCATGAGGCGTTCCAGGGTGCCGGAGCGGCGTTCCCGCAGGGTCGTGATGCTGGTGACCAGGAACATCACGATGAAGGGGAACAGCCCCAGCAGTGCCGGTCCCAGGTCGCCAAATACGTCGGTGTCTTCGAAAATCCAGGCCAGCAGGCCAATCAACAGGCTCGGCACCAGCAGCAACAGGATCACCGTCCGTGGATCGTGGCGGATCTGCGTCAGCACCCGTGCCGCCGTGGCCAGTGCCAGAGGCGGTTTCATGTAGCTCCCAAGAGGGTGAGGAAGGCCGTGTCGGCATCGGGGGCGCCGGTGCGTTCCAATAGCTCTGCCGGCGTCAGGTCGGCCAGCAGCCGCCCCTCATGCAGCAGGAGGATCCGGCCGCACCGATTGGCCTCGTCCATCACATGGCTGCTCACCAGAAGGCTCACGCCGCGCGAGGCCAGCGTGGCGAAGAGGTTCCACAGGTCCCGGCGCAGGACCGGATCCAGTCCCACCGTGGGTTCGTCGAGGATCAGCAGCTCCGGGGTGCCCAGCAGGGCCACGGCCAGCGAGACCCGGCGGTGCTGGCCGCCGCTGAGGCTGCCGGCCAGCTGTCCGGCCTGCCCGCCCAGATCGGTTTCCTGAAGCACCCGTTCCGGGTCAGTGGCCGGGGCTCCCAGGATCCGGGCGAAGTAGCGCAGGTTTTCCAGGACGCTCAGATCGTCGTAGACGCCGGCTCCTTGGGCCAGGTAGCCGACTCTGCGTCGCAGGTCCGGGCTGCCGGCGGGGGAACCGAGTACCTGGACGGTGCCTTCTGTGATCCTTTGGGTGCCCACCACAGCCCGCATAAAGGTGGTTTTGCCACTGCCGCTGGGCCCTAAAAGCCCTACGACCTGCCCCCGGGGAACCGCCACGGTCAGGCCATCCAGTGCTGTGGTTCCGCCGCGCTTCACCAGGAGTCCGGTCGACCGGATGGCAGGGCTCTCGATCGGTGCACCCGCTGGCGGAGGCGGCGGGTCTGTCGGAGGTGGAGGCGGCATGTGGCCGACTCTGCCCCCGCTGCCGGACACAGTCAACGGGCCGGGGCATCCTGCAGACATCCGGGCGGAAACAGCAGTGCATCCAAAAACAGCCGCCCGTTCGGTTGTGCACAACTCAGTTGTGGGCTAGGTTGGGCCGATGAGTGATTCCCTCCACCGGCAGGTCTGCTTTTCCCTGTACTCGGCATCCCGGGCAGCCACCGCGGTGTACCGGCCGCTGTTGGATCAGCTGGGCCTGACCTACCCGCAATACCTGGTGCTGACGGTGCTGTGGGAAAAGGACGGCAGCAGTGTCAGAGAGCTGGGCCGGTCCCTGGAACTGGATTCCGGCACGCTCTCACCCCTGCTCAAACGGCTGGAAGCCGCCGGGCTGGTGGTGCGGAAACGCTCGACCGCCGACGAACGCCGGGTCGACATCCACCTGACGGAAAACGGCCGTGCCCTGCAGGCCCAAGCACTGGACCTGCCGCAGCGGGTGGCTGAAGCCGCGGGACTGGAACCGGAAGAGCTGCAGGCACTGCAGGAAACGCTTGCCAAAGTCACGCGGGCCCTGCGGGACGCCGCCCACTGACGGACAGGTTCACTGCAGCCTGAGATTTCCCCATACCCCACGGACCTCCGGGTCCCGAACAGGAAGGCATTTTCATGACCGACTACCCCCAGACCAGTCGCGAAATCCAGCTGGCATCCCGCCCCGAGGGCTGGCCCGCGGACGAGAATTTCCGGCTCGCCGAGGTGCCCGTGCCCAAGCTGGAAGACGGCCAGGTCCTGGTGCGCAACCTGTACATGTCCGTGGATCCCTACATGCGCGGCCGCATGAACGATGTGAAGTCCTACGTGCCTCCCTTTCAGATCGACGCCCCGCTCGACGGCGGTGCCATTGGCGAGGTGGTGGAGTCCCGTTCCGAGGGACACCGGCCCGGCGACAAAGTTCTGCACGGCCTCGGCTGGCGGGACTACGCCGTCCTGGACGGCAAGCGTGCCCGCGTCATCGACGCAGAGGCGGCCCCCGCGTCTGCTTACCTGGGCGTGCTGGGCATGACCGGTCTGACGGCATATGCAGGGCTGACCAAGGTTGCAGAGTTCAAGGAAGGCGACGTCGTCTTCGTCTCCGGCGCCGCCGGCGCCGTCGGATCCCTGGTGGGCCAGATTGCCAAAGCTATGGGCGCCAAGAAGGTCATCGGCAGCGCCGGATCAGCCGAAAAGGTGCAGCGCCTGCTGGACCTGGGTTTCGATGAGGCCTTCAACTACCACGACGGGCCCGTCAAGGAATCACTGAAAAAGGCAGCCGGCGCAGACGGCATCGATGTCTACTTCGACAACGTGGGCGGCGAGCACCTTGAAGCTGCCATTGCGGTGATGAATAAGTACGGCCGGATTGCCATGTGCGGTGCCATTTCCCAGTACAACACCACAGACGCTCCCACCGGCCCGCGCAACCTCGCCCTGGCCATCGGCAAGGAACTGACGCTGCGCGGGTTCATCGTCGGAAGCTACAACCAGTACGCCGACGAGTTTGCCGAACTGATGTCGGGTTGGCTCAACGACGGCAGGGTCAGCTACGACGAGACCTTCGTGGACGGACTGGAGAACGCTCCTCAGGCCTTTATTGACCTGATGAAGGGCGCCAACAAGGGCAAAATGATCGTGACCCTGCAGGCCTAATCTGCTGCCGTAGCCAAACCCCCGGTACCAGCGGGAAGGGGCGGGACTTTCGGGTTCCGCCCCTTCCCTTTTTCTGTGCCCCGGACCCGTGCGGGTGCCTGGGCCCTGCACCGACGGCGGCCGTGCCCGGCGGTTGCCGGCTCGGATTAATCTTTAAAGCGGGAATTCAGCTATGGAAAGGAGCCCTATGACCGACGTCAAACCCGCCCAAGGCCGGAAGCCCGGCACGGTGACCATCGTTACCGGTTCCATCCTGGGTCTCCTGGTCATAGTCGCAATGTTCTTCAGCGTCACCACCGGACTGGGACTGCTGGCCTTCTCCGGTCTGCTCACCGGCTTGTACGTCCTCATCACCGGCAGGCGGTCCTGGGCCAGGATCCCTGCCGGACGGCGCGGCGGAGCCATCGCGGTGGCCGCATCGGTCGTCACCCTGATCGTGGCCGCCACCCTTGCTCCCGCCGCCGAGCTCGAGGAGACTTCGCCGATTTCTGAACCGGGACCTGTGTCATCGCCGTCGGCTTCCGCCACACCGACCCCGGCCCGAACATCTGAACCGACGCCGACTCCTGAAACTGAACCGACTCCTGAAACTGAACCAGCCCCTGAGGCCGTGCCAGAATCCGAACCGGAGCCTGAAGCGGCGGCGCCTGCAGCGGCCGGCACCGCCCTGGCTCAGCTGGACACCATCCCGATCAAGGGCCGGGCACCGAAGACCGGTTACGACCGGGACCTGTTTGGGCCCGCGTGGAAGGACGTTGACCGCAACGGCTGCGACCAGCGCAACGATATTCTCCGGCGCGACCTGGAATCGGTGAGCCTCAAGCCGGGGACGAACAACTGTGTTGTCGCCTCCGGCACCCTGCTGGATCCGTTCACGGGGTCGGTGATCAGCTTCGTGCGCGGGGAAGGTACTTCCAATGCCGTCCAGATCGACCATGTGGTGGCTCTCTCCGACGCCTGGCAGAAGGGGGCTCAGCAGATGGCACAAAACCAGCGTGAGGCATTCGCCAATGACCCGCTGAATCTTCTCGCCGTGGACGGCCCCTCCAACGGTGCCAAGGGTGACGGTGACGCTGCAACGTGGCTTCCACCGAACAAGGGATTCCGTTGTGAGTACGTGGCCCTTCAGACTGCAGTGAAAGCCAAATACGGGCTGTGGATGACCCAGGCCGAATCCGATGCGATCCGCGGGATCCTCACCTCATCGTGCCCTGACCAGCCGGTTCCTGCCGACGGCGGTGTCATCGTCGCACCGGAACCTGCTCCCGCGACAGTGCAGGTCCCCGCAGAAGCCCCTGCACCTGATTCAGCCCCTGCACCTGATCCGGTGCCGGCCGCCCCGGAGGATGTCCACTATGAGAACTGCGATGCCGTGAAGGCTGCCGGTGCTGCACCGATCCAGGTAGGCGACCCGGGGTGGCAGCCAAAGTTTGACCGCGACGGCGATGGGGTCGGGTGCGAGAATTGACCGGTTCAGGCAGGTAAGCCGCCGAGCGGACTACCTGCCTGAACGGCCGGCCTGATGCTGCCGGACGGCCTCCTGTGCTGCTTCCACAAGCTGCACGGCAGAGGTGTCCCACGAATACTCCGCGGCGCGCCGCAGTCCGGCCTCCGAGACCTGCCGCCAGCGCCGCGGATCCGCCAGCGTGAGCACTGCATCCGCAAACTCCTTGGGGCTGTCCGGATCCGCCAGCAGGGCTGCCCCGCCCGAAACTTCACGGAAGATCGGAATGTCGCTGGCCACCACGGGCGTTCCCAGCGCCATCGCCTCGATCATCGGCAGCCCGTACCCTTCGGCCCGGGACAGCGTCACCAGCGCGGTGGAGGTGCGCAGCAAGTCCTCGTATTCCTCGTCGCTGACCCCGTTGTGGAACACGACGTCGGTCCCCGGCGGCACGAGTGCTTCGAGCTCACGGCGCCGTTCCGGGGTGATCCGGCTCAGCAGGTGCAGCGTGTAGCCGGGCAGGTGCTCCATGCCGCGGATCACGGTTTCCACGTTCTTGTAGGGCATGAAGGACCCCATGTAGAGCAGGCTCTTCGCCGGGGCTTCATCGGGATCCCGGACAAGGGCACCGGGCTGGGGAGCGTTGCCGACAATGCGGACCGGACGCCGGGTGAGCCGATGGCGCATCATCAGGGCACGGGTGGTTTCGCTGATGGTGGCGACGACGTCGGCCCGGTTCAGCAGCAGCCGCTGCGGCCAGTACGCGAGGTGGTACAGCCGCCACAGTGCCCGCACCGGCAGCGGCAGGAAACCGGGCGGCGTCGGATTCGAATAGTAGATCAGGTCATGCAGGGTCAGGATCAGCGGATACTGCCGTCCCCAGCTGCCCATGGTCTGCATGGGAGACACGACGACGTCGGGGCTGTACCGGTTCACGCGCAGGGCCACCAGGAGCTCGGCGGGGGAGAGCGGGCTGTTGATCTTCACCCAGGGCAGGTCCGGCAGCAGGGCCAGCTGCCGTTCGTCGGAAATCAGCATCAGTACAGAGGCGTGCCGGGACACAGCTTCGATCAGGGAAGCGCCGTAGCGGCTGATTCCGTCATGGTGATCGATGCGGGTGAAACGGGCATCCACGGCTATGCGCAGTGTCATGCGTGTCTCCGGAGCAGGAAATCGGAAATCAGCCGTGCCGCTTCGGCCGGCGCTTCGTAGTGGACCAGGTGGCCAACGCCGGGAAGGACGTGCAGCTCGGCATCGGGAATCAGCGCGGCCAACCGCTCCTGTCCGGCCACGGAGCCGAGGTCATCGCGCTCCGCGGCGATCAGGAGGACGGGCATGGCCAGCTGTTCGGCGCTGTCCCGGACGGTCGTGGAGATGGAGGCACGGAAGGCATCCAGGACCACATCACGGTTGGCGAAGGCACTGAAGTAGGCGGCGTGCTGTCCGTGGATCCAGCGGCGCAGCGCAGGGTCCCGGGTTTTGGCCATGAAGATGCTCATGCCCCGGACAATGGCCGGGTGCTGCAGCAGGGCCATGCCCAGAGACTCGGGCAGGCGGGCAGCGGCCAGATAGTAAAGTTCGGCGGCTTTGCTGGTGATGCCTTTGGGGCCTTCCAGCGCCGGTTCGCAGATGGGATTGACCAGGACCAGTTCACTCAGCAGCTTCGGGTGATCCGCGGCCACCCGGGACGCGATGATGGAGCCGAAGGAATGGCCCAGCAAAACCGTATCCGGGCCGAGGCCTAGCCTCTCGGAGGACAGCAAAGAGGCAACAAAGCCGGCGTACGCCCCGACGTCGTGCGTTCCCGGCAGCGGCTGCCCGGATCCGAAGCCCGGCAGATCGGGCACCAGGATCCGGTGTTGGGGAAGTGCCTCCACCACGCGCAGCAGGCCGTGATGGTCGCCGCGGAACCCGTGGACCATGAAGATCGGGGAACCCGAGGGGTGGCCGGGGACTGCTGGAAAGTCCCAGCAGCGCTGGAGGGTGCCGTCCACAGCAATGGTGCGGACATCCGCGCTGCGCGTCAGCCTGATGTCTGCCACCTGCCTGTCCCGTGGTGCTGTGCGCATTAGTTGACCTTGTCCGGATGGGATCCGGAGCGCTGGTTCCGGTCCAAACCGGTGATGGCAGTCTGCTGCTCGGGCGTCAATTCGAACGAAAAGACGTCCAGATTCTCTGCGATGCGCTCGGCGGAACTGGCCTTGGGAATGGCGATATTCCCCTGTTCCATATGCCAGCGCAGGATCACGCGGGCGGGCGAGACTCCCAGATCTGCGGCGATGGAGGAGATGACCGGATCCGCGAGGACGGCACCGCGGCCCAGCGGGCTCCAGGCAACGGTGCGGATGCCCAGCTCCTGGTGCAGCTTGGTCAGCGGACGCTGCTGCAGCCAGGGGTGCAGTTCCACTTGGTTGACGGCAGGGACCACGTCGGTGGCGTCCATCAACTGCTGCAGGTGGTCCGGCAGGAAGTTGGACACCCCGATGGCGCGAACCCGGCCGGAGCGGTACAGCTCCTCCAAAGCCCGATACGTGTCAATGAACAACCCCCGCTCGGGGCAGGGCCAGTGGATGAGGTACAGGTCGAGGGTGTCCAGACCAAGGCGTGCCATGGTGGCGTCGAAGGCACGCAGGGTGGAGTCGTAACCCTGGTCCGTGTTCCAGACTTTTGACGTGAGAAATATCTCATTACGGTTGACATTCTCGTCTGCGATAAAGTCCCGTACCGCCTCGCCAACGCCCTCTTCATTGCCGTACAACGCCGCCGTATCGATGTGGCGGTATCCGGTGCCGAGGGCCAGAGTGACAAGATCCGCCGCGTCAGGAGCGGGTACCTTGTAGGTGCCGAAGCCCACCTGATCCATGCGGACGCCGTTGTTGAAGTTGAGTTTGGGTGCCGGTTCCATGCACAAGACTCTACCGAGGATGACGGTTGCCGAGTGAATTCAGCCCGAGTACGGTTGGCCGGTAAGTCTGAGCAAACGGAAACGTTCTGTCTCCGTGCACTGCCTCCTTCTCTGGTGGATGCGGTGTTGGGGGAAACGCTGGAACGCACTAATGCAGAACAGCAATAATTCGCAAATGCGACGGCGGCACTGCCGCCGGCTGTGGGTCCACCCGGGGAGGGAGTCATGGCACAGTTGAGACAGGCCAGCGGGCAATCGGCTGGTTCGAGAAAATTCGAAGGATGGAGAAGTCAATGGTGACTCTCGGTGAGGTATTCCTCAGTGAGTTTGCGGGAACGGCAATGCTAATCCTGCTTGGTTGTGGTGTGGTCGCGAACGTGGCCCTGCGCAAGACGAAGGGCAATGGCGGAGGGACCCTCATGGTCAACTTCGGCTGGGGCCTCGGTGTGTTTGCGGGTGTGTTCGTGGCGGTTCAATCAGGCGCGCATCTGAACCCGGCAGTGACGATGGGTCTGCTTTTCAACGGTTCAGACCTGGCACCCGGAGTGGAGACCAGCTTTGCCTCCGTGATGGTCTACCTGGTCGCGCAGCTGCTTGGCGCAATGCTGGGTGCCGTGCTGGCCTGGCTGGCGTACAAGAAACAGTTCGATGACGAACCCGATGCAGAGAACATCCTGGGCGTGTTCTCCACCGGCCCGACCATCCGCTCTTACGGCTGGAACGTCGTGACGGAAGTTATCGGCACGTTCGTGCTGGTGTTCGTCATCCTCGCCTTCGGCGGAACCCCCAACGAGCTCGGCCCGCTGGCCGTGGGTCTCCTGGTGGTTGCCATCGGTGCTTCGCTTGGCGGCCCCACCGGCTATGCCATCAACCCTGCGCGTGACCTCGGCCCCCGCATCGTCCACGCGCTGCTGCCCATTCCCAACAAGGGCAAGAGCGACTGGGCTTACGCATGGGTGCCGGTTGTCGGGCCCATCATCGGCGGGTCGCTGGCCGGCATTGTCTTCAACGGCATTCCGATGCCTGTTGTCTAAGGCTTTCCCCCGGGCGGACTGTTCCCGCCGCATCCCTGTACGTCCCCCTGTAAAAGGAGCGAAACATGCCTGACCAGAGTTACATCATTGCGATTGACCAGGGCACCACCAGCAGCCGTGCGATCGTTTTTGACCATGACGGCAACATTGTCTCTACCGGCCAGAAGGAACACGAGCAGATCTTCCCCCGCGCCGGCTGGGTGGAGCACGATCCCGAGGAAATCTGGACCAACGTCCGCGAAGTCGTCGGTACCGCACTGTCCAAGGCGAACCTGACGCGGCACGACATCGCCGCCGTCGGCATTACCAACCAGCGCGAAACGGCCGTGGTCTGGGACAAGACCACAGGCAAGCCGGTCTACAACGCCATTGTCTGGCAGGACACCCGCACGCAGCCAACGGTGAACGAGCTGGCCAAGGACGGCGGCCTGGACCGGTACAAGGACCGCGTTGGCCTGCCGCTGGCCACGTACTTCTCGGGCACCAAGATCAAGTGGATCCTGGACAACGTTGAGGGTGCACGGGAACGTGCCGAAGCCGGCGACCTGCTCTTCGGCAACACCGACTCCTGGATTGTCTGGAACCTTACCGGCGGAACCGACGGCGGCGTGCACATCACCGACGTCACCAACGCCTCGCGCACGCTGTTCATGAACCTGGACAGCCTGACCTGGAACGAAGACATCCTCAAGGACTTCGGTGTTCCGCTGTCGATGATGCCGGAGATCAAGTCCTCCTCCGAGGTCTACGGCACGGTGCACACCTCGCAGCTGCTGCGCGAAACCCCGGTTGCCGGCATCCTCGGCGACCAGCAGGCCGCCACGTTCGGCCAGGCCGCCTTTGGCCAGGGTGCCGCCAAGAACACCTACGGCACCGGCTGCTTCCTCATCTTCAACACCGGTGAGGAGATTGTCCATTCCGAGAACGGCCTGATCACCACCGTGGCCTACCAGATCGGCGATTCCAAGCCGGTGTACGCACTGGAAGGCTCCATCGCCGTCACCGGGTCGCTGGTTCAGTGGCTGCGCGACAACCTCGGCATGATCCAGAGCGCCCCGGAGATTGAGCGCCTGGCCAACGAGGTCACCGACAACGGCGGCGTCTACATTGTTCCGGCCTTCTCCGGACTCTTCGCTCCGCACTGGCGCTCCGACGCGCGCGGCGCGATTGTCGGGCTGACCCGCTTCGTGAACAAGAACCACATCGCCCGTGCGGCCTTGGAAGCCACGGCTTTCCAGACGCGCGAGGTGCTCGACGCCGTCAACGCCGACTCCGGCGTTCCGCTCACCGAACTGCGCGTGGACGGCGGCATGGTGGCCAACGAGGCACTCATGCAGTTCCAGGCCGACATCCTCGGCGTGGACGTGGTTCGCCCCAAGATCGTGGAGACGACAGCCCTGGGTGCTGCTTACGCGGCAGGCCTGGCAGTGGGCTACTGGAACGACACCGACGAGCTCGAGACCAAGTGGGCCGAAGACAAGCGCTGGACCCCCCAGATGGAAGACAGCGAACGCCAGCGTCAGATGCGACTGTGGTCCAAGGCCGTCACGCGGACCTTCGACTGGGTTGACGACGACGTGCTGTAACCGGCACGCGGCGTCTTCGGACGGCACCTGGACGTCTGAAGACAACAAGTGAGGATTGGGCCCCGGCGGGCAAACGCCGGGGCCCTTTTCATGCCTCAAGGGATCTGCAGCCGGCCGGTGAGGCGGTTTGACCCACTGTGAACACTTCGGTAGCGTTCCAGCAGCATCAAAGGTGATGCAGGTCACGAAAGCAGGCGCGGGTATTGGAATTCTCCACAACAGCAGGGGACGGGGCATTGCCGGTAGCTGTCATCGGATCCGGGCCGAGCGGACTGGCTGCCATGCGGGCGCTCTCACGCCGGGGGCTGGATTTTGTCGGCTTTGAGCAGTTCACCGACGTGGGCGGGCTGTGGAACATTGATAACCCGGTGAGCACGGTCTACGAGTCGGCACACCTCATTTCTTCGAAGTCCACTACCGCTTTTGCGGATTATCCGATGCCGGCCGGCACGCCGGACTATCCCGGCCACAGCCATTTGCGGAAATACTTCAGCGGGTACGCGGAAACCTTCGGCCTGTACCGCCACATCCGCTTCTCCACCCGGATAACGGACGCGGTAACGGCCGACGACGGGTGGCAGCTGACCTGGCAGGACGGGCAGGGTGCCGGCAGCGGCAGGTTCAGTGCCGTCATCGTCGCCACAGGCACCCTGCACACCCCGGCCATTCCCCGGTTTCCCGGCAACTTCTCCGGCGAGATCCGCCACTCGGCACAGTACAAGAAGGCCACCGACCTTGCCGGAAAACGCGTGCTGATCGTGGGCGCCGGAAACAGCGGCTGCGACATAGCGGTGGACGCCGTGCACCACGCAGCCACGGTGGACATCAGCGTGCGCCGAGGCTATTACTTTGTGCCGAAATACGTGTTTGGCCGACCCACCGACACCCTCAACCAGGGCAAACCCCTGCCTCGGCCGCTGAAGCAATTCATCGACAAACGGCTGCTGCGCATGTTTACCGGCGACCCGCACCGCTTTGGCTTTCCGGCGCCGGACCATCGAATCTATGAGTCGCATCCTGTGGTCAACTCGCTGATCCTGCACCATCTGGGCCACGGCAACCTGCAGGTGAAGGCGGATATCAGCCGCTTCGAGGGCAGCACCGTGCATTTCCGTGACGGAAGTGCCGGGGACTATGACCTCATTCTGCTGGCCACCGGCTACGTGTTGGATTATCCGTTCCTGCGGCCGGAGCTGCTGGGCGGGAACGGGCCGTCCCCGGATCTTTATCTCAACATCTTCAGCCGAGAGGCGAAAAACCTGATGGTGGTGGGCATGGTGGAAGCTTCCGGCCTCGGCTGGGAGGGCCGGTACCGCCAGGCCGAGCTGGTGGCTGCGTATCTCGCTGCGCAGCGGGAAGCGCCCGAGATTGCAGGGGCCTTCCGCAGCACCATCAACGGCCCCTCACCGGACGTCACCGGCGGCTACCGCTACCACGGTACTGACCGGGGGAGCCACTACGTCAACAAAGACGCTTACCGGGCAGAGCTCGCGGCCCATCTGGCCCGGCTTGCCGGCCCGGCCGCCGCTTCCGGCGTTTCTGAGCCCGCACTGGCGGAGGCGCGGCGCTGATGCCCATCGACGACGTCGTGCTGAACTTTTCTCCCGGCTCGCTGGTGACCCTGAACGTGGTCCTGGCCGTCATCATCCTCGGGATCGCACTGGAGGTCCGGCCCTCGGACTTCCGCACCGTGCTGCGCAGCCCGAAAGCGGTGGTGCTGGGCATCGCGGCACAGTATCTGCTGCTGCCGGCGGTAACGGTTGGCATAGCTCTGGCCCTGCAGGTCCCGGCCTCCATTGCTCTTGGAATGATCCTGGTGGCCTGCTGTCCGCCGGGCGGAATTTCCAACGTCCTCACCCACCGGGCACACGGCGACGTCGCGCTCTCAGCGTCCATGACAGCGGTGTCCAACCTCGTGGCCATCATCGTGATGCCCCTGAACGTGGCCTTCTGGGCGGCGCTGAGCCCCTCCACGGCCTCGCTGATGCGCGACTTCTCCCTGGACCGCGGCGGGATGCTGATTCAGGTGCTGCTGATTATCGGAGTTCCCTTTGCCGTTGGAATGCCTCTGGCCCGCCGCTTTCCGGGAATCATTAACCGGCTCCGGCCCTGGGTGCAGCGGATCGGGCTGGTAGCACTCCTGGCCTTTATCGTTGCCGGGACGGCGAGCAATCTGGGCCCGCTGCGCGAACATCTGGGCACCATCTTCCTGGTGGTGCTGCTGCATGACGCCATTGCGCTGGCGGTGGGCTACTTCAGTGCCGCGGCCGTCCGGCTGGATGAAGCCAGCCGGCGGGCCGTCACCTTTGAGGTGGGCGCGCGCAACACCGGGCTGGGACTCGGGCTGACCCTGACGTTTTTCTCCGGCCTGGGCGGCATGGCCATGGTTGCGGCGTGGTGGGGGATCTGGGACATCCTGGCCGGACTGCTGCTGGCCGCGTGGTGGAGGCGGCGGGATGCCCGGCGTGCCGCTGCAGGGGAACCCCGGGAGGCTGCACTGTGAACCGGGTCTGCGTAACCGGCGGCAACGGATTCCTGGGCAGCGCCGTCGTCGCCCGGCTCGCAGCGGACCCCGGGATCAGCTCCGTCCTCAGCCTGGACATCCGCGAACCCGCCGCAGACCGGCGGCTCGACGGCGTCGAGTACGCGCTGGCCGATGTCTGCTCGCCGGACGTCGGCCGGCTGCTGAAGGCTCACCGCATCGACACCGTGGTTCATCTGGCGGCCATCGTGAACCCGGGCAAAGACACCAGCAGGGAACAGGAGTTCCAGGTGGACGTGGTGGGATCCCGGAATGTCCTGGCGGCCTGTATCTCCGCCGGGGTTCAGCATGTGGTCATCTCCTCTTCGGGGGCTGCCTACGGTTACCACGCGGACAACGCACCCTGGCTCAGCGAAGCGCATCCGCTGCGCGGCAATGACGAGTTCGCCTATTCCCGGCACAAACGTCTGGTGGAAGAAGAGCTGGCCCGGCTCCGCAGCGACCATCCCGATCTGAAGCAGACCATCTTCCGGATCGGCACCATCCTGGGGGAGCGGGTGCAAAACCAGATCACCGCCCTGTTTGATGCGCCCCGGCTGCTGCGGGTGGCCGGCAGCGACTCGCCGTTTGTCTTCATCTGGGACGAGGACGTCGCTGACGCCATGGTGCAGGCCGTCCTCACCGGCCGCAGCGGGATCTACAACGTGGCAGGCGACGGCGCACTGACGGTCCGCGAGATTGCTTCGCTCATGGGAAAGCGGACCATCAGCGTGCCGGCCCCGTTGCTGGCCGCCGGGCTGTGGCTGGGACACAAGCTGAAGCTGACCGTGCACGGACCGGAGCAGCTCCGTTTCCTGCGCTACCGGCCGGTTTTGGACAATACGGCACTCAAGAATGAGTTCGGCTTTACGCCCTCGCGCACCAGTCGGGAGGCGTTTCTGGGGTTCCGATCTGCGAGGGACGCTGCTGCGGCGGACGCGACGGCAGGCTAGAAGTAGCTCACCCCGTTGGTCTTGAACGGCAGGTCCAGCCCGCCGGCCACCTCGGCCAGAACCTCCGGGCAGAAGAAGTACCACTTCAGTTCCGCGATGAGCGGCGCACCGTGGGCAGCGCGCACGCGCAGGACATCCGCCACCACCCCGGGAGCCTCCGGCGTTTCCTTCGGCCGCTCCCACAGCAGGATGATGTCCTCACCGCCGAAGTGATGGACAGTTGCCTGGTAAAGTTCGGCGGCGTCCGCACCGAACGTGTGGGACATGGACCCGGTGCGGATCTGTTCGTGTCCGGTTTCGCTGACATTGCCGATGACCTCGGACCGCCCGCCCGCCAGGAAGAGGTCCACCATGGCATCAATGTCATAGGCGTTGAAGGCAACCGCCAGCCGGCGCAGCAGCCGCGCGTGATCCGCCGGCGGCACGGCGCCGGTTTCAGTCCCGGGATGTGCGGAAGAAGACGCACCCATTCCTGAACCGCTGCGGGCTGCCTGGAGGGTGGCCCGGCCGCGGTGCAGGGCCGACTTCACGGCGCCCGGAGTCGTCTCCAGCATGCCGGCGATTTCGGCCAGGGAATAGGAGAACACATCTTTGAGGACCACGCACGCCCGCTCCCGCGGGGGCAGGAGGTGCAGCAACTGACGGAGGGCAGACTCCACGTCCAGGTTTGCCAGCGGATCAGGAGCGGTCTCGTCCGGGAGTTCAGGGGCGGAATCGGACCACTCCAAGACCGCCCGGCTGCTGCGGCGCAGTGAATCTATCCAGGTGTTCGTGGCAATCCGAACCAGCCACGCCTCAGTATTGAGGATGGGTTCGTGCCGCTGCGAGGCTTCCGCCAGGGCTTTGGTCAGTGTTTCCTGCAGCAAATCCTCCGCATCCCATACCGTGGGGGTCAAGCTGCGGCAGTATGCGTACACGGAGCCCCTCACGGGCTCCAGCGCCACCAGGAAATCACGGCGGGCGCGGCGCAAATCATTTCGATTATCCGCGAAAGCCGGCGTCTCCGCTGCTGCGCGGACAGCGCGTACCGCTGCCGTTCCCGCCTCAAGTGCCATTGACATTTCCCCTCGTTTCCCCGCCGACGGCGGTGCCTGATCAAAAGCATGACACTGCGCCATGTCCTTGCCCGGTAGACGCACGGGCACGCCAAAAAGATACGGAACCCGTGAAAACTATTCCGAATGCGGCAGAATCGCCGGATGGAACTGCACACGCCACGCCTGCTCCTGCGCCCTTACCGGGAGGCGGATTTGTCGGCTGTGCACGGCTTTGCGTCCGACCGGCGGCTGACCGAATACGTTGAATGGGGCCCCAATACCCTGCAGGACAGCCGCGACTTCCTCGCAGCGTGTCGGGCGGAGGAACAGCAGGATCCGCGGCGGGCCTACACCTTTGCGGTGACCGTACCCGACGGCGGTGAAGGACCGGGGAGCGGGCCCTTCGGCTCCGTGGGGCTGACACTGGACCACGCCGGCACCGGCGAGGTTGGGTATGTCATCGCCGCAGACCGCTGGGGCTGCGGCTACGCGACCGAGGCCGCGTCCGCCGTCGTGCACTTTGGTTTTACAGTGCTGGGGCTGGATTGCATCCGCGCCACCTGCCGGCCGGGCAACGCCGCGTCAGCCCGGGTGCTGGAGAAAACCGGAATGGTGCTGGAAGCCCGCCTGCCCGCGCACAAGCTAATCCGCGGCAAGTGGGAGGATTCGCTGCTGTATGCGATCAGTCCGTCATAAGGCTGTGGCGCGGCTGCCGCAAAGAGGCGGCTGTTGTAAAGTGGAAAGATGAACGCTTTCCTCCTTCTTAGGTAGCCGCGCACCGTCCGTGCGCGGCCCAGCCCCTTGCCTGCCGAGGGGCTTTTGTGTGTCTGGGGGAGAGCGTGACGAAACTTGAGTTTAAGCGGCGGGACCGGCACGGACCGGCAACCGCGGATCAACAGGATTTCTTTGAGGACAGAGGCGACAACAGTGAGTACGCAGTCACAGACGGATGAGTCTGAAGAGGCCGTATACAGTTTTGCGGACATTGAGCAGAAGTGGCCGGCGGTCTGGGACGAGCTGGGTGTCTTTCAGCCCGCCGACGACGGTTCCAAGGAACGCCGCTATGTTCTGGACATGTTCCCGTACCCCTCCGGTGACCTGCACATGGGCCACGCCGAAGCGTTTGCCATGGGCGACGTCGTCGCGCGCTACTGGCGCCAGCTCGGCTACGACGTGCTGCATCCGATCGGCTGGGATTCCTTTGGCCTGCCTGCAGAGAACGCCGCGATCAAGAACAACGCGCACCCCAGCGACTGGACCTACCGCAACATCGACACGCAGGCCGCGTCGTTCAAGCGCTACGCCATCAGTGTGGACTGGTCGCGCCGGCTCCAGACCTCGGACCCTGAGTACTACCGCTGGACGCAGTGGCTGTTCAAGCGTTTCTACGAGCGGGGCCTGGCCTACCGCAAGAACTCTCCGGTCAACTGGTGCCCCAAGGACCAGACCGTGCTGGCCAACGAACAGGTTGTCAACGGCGCCTGTGAGCGCTGCGGCACCCAGGTCACCAAGAAGTCGCTGAACCAGTGGTACTTCAAGATCACCGATTACGCCGACAGGCTGCTGGATGACATGGAGCAGCTCAAGGGCCACTGGCCCGAGCGTGTGCTCGCCATGCAGAAAAACTGGATTGGCCGTTCCGAAGGCGCGCACGTCCGGTTCACCATCGAGGCCGACGGCGACAAGCCGGCCGAGCAGGTCACCGTCTTCACCACCCGCCCGGACACCCTGGCCGGAGCGACGTTCTTTGTCGTCGCAGCGGACGCTCCGCTGGCGGTTGAGCTGACCACCGACGAGAACATGGACGCCCTGCTGGCTTACCGCGAGCAGGTCAAGGCCCTCTCGGACATCGAGCGCCAGTCCACCGAGCGCACCAAGACCGGCATCTTCACCGGCCGCTACGCCATTAACCCGCTCAACGGCGAGAAGCTGCCCGTCTGGGCCGCCGACTACGTGCTGGCCGACTACGGCACCGGCGCCATCATGGCCGTGCCCGCGCATGACCAGCGCGACCTGGACTTCGCCAAGACCTTTGACCTGCCGGTCAAGGCTGTCCTGGACACCGGCGAAGAGGATCCGGCAGAGACCGGCATCGCCACCACCGGCGAAGGCACCCTCATCAACTCCGGCAAGCTGGACGGCCTGCCGAAGTCCGAAGCCATTCCCGCCGCCATTGAAATGCTCGAGGAACAGGGCACAGGCGAGAAGTTCGTGAACTTCCGCCTGCGCGACTGGCTGCTCTCCCGCCAGCGGTTCTGGGGCACGCCCATCCCGATCATCCACTGCGAGACGTGCGGCGAGGTTCCGGTTCCCGATGACCAGCTGCCCGTCACTCTGCCCACCGGGCTGAAGGGCGAGGCGCTGGCACCCAAGGGCACCTCTCCGCTGGCTTCCGCCGAGGACTGGGTCAACGTCTCCTGCCCCAACTGCGACGGCCCGGCCAAGCGCGACACCGACACCATGGACACCTTCGTGGACTCCTCCTGGTACTTCATGCGCTTTGTTTCCCCGCACTACACCGACGGACCGTTCGATCCGGAGGCCGCGAAGAACTGGATGCCGGTCGGCCAGTACGTGGGCGGCGTGGAGCACGCCATCCTGCACCTGCTGTACGCGCGCTTCTTCACCAAGGTGGTCCATGACATGGGCCTGCTGGAAGCCAGCGAACCGTTCAGCTCGCTGCTGAACCAGGGCCAGGTCCTCAACGGCGGCAAGGCCATGTCCAAGTCGCTGGGCAACGGCGTTGACCTGGGCCAGCAGCTGGACAAGTACGGCGTGGACGCCGTGCGCTTGACCATGATTTTCGCTTCCCCGCCGGAGGACGACGTCGACTGGGCGGACGTTTCGCCGTCGGGCTCCGCGAAGTTCCTGGCCCGCGCCTGGCGCCTGGGCCAGGGTGTCACCAGCGAACCCGGCGTCGACTTCGCCAAGGGCGACAAGAAGCTGCGCGCGCTGACGCACCGCACGGTTGCCGATGCCGCCGAACTGCTGGAGAACAACAAGTTCAACGTGATGGTGGCCCGGACCATGGAACTGGTCAACGCCACCCGCAAGGCGATCGACTCCGGCGTCGGCGGAGCGGACCCCGCGGTCCGCGAAGCCGCCGAGACCGTGGCGATCATCCTGAGCTTGTTCGCCCCGTACACCGCCGAGGACCTGTGGGCTCTGCTGGGCCGTCCGGCCTCCGTGGCGAACGCCGGCTGGCCGGCCGTGGACGAAACCCTGCTGGTCCAGGACACGGTCACCGCCGTCGTCCAGGTGCAGGGCAAGGTCCGCGACCGCCTGGAGGTGCCCGCCGACATCAGCGAGGAGGATCTGCGCGAACTGGCGCTGGCCTCGGACGCCGTGCAGAAAACGCTCGACGGCCGCGGCATCCGCACCGTGATCGTGCGCGCTCCGAAGCTCGTGAACATCGTTCCGGCGTAGGCTGGCCCTCACGACAGAACACCGTGCACGCTGATTCGGGGGACCTATGAACGTGGACTGGCTGGACAAGCTGTCCGCGCGCGCCAAACGGGGGCGGCTTCGGGAAACCGGGACCGGGACCGCCCCCGCACCCCGGGTCGGCGTGGTCACAGACTCCGCCGCTGCGCTGCCGGAAAACTGGGCTCAGTCCGCCGAGGTCACCGACCTGGTGCGCGTAGTGTCCATGCCGGTCATGATCGGCGACCAGATTTACAGTGAGGGCACCGACCGCATGATCGGCGCCCTCGCGCTGGCTCTGGCGCAGGGGTCCGACGTACGGACCTCCCGTCCCGCGCCGGGGCAGTTCGAGGCCGCCTATGCAGAGCTGGCTGCGGCGGGCTGTTCGTCGATTGTCTCGCTGCATCTCTCCGGCGAATTGTCCGGAACCGTGGATTCCGCCCGGCTGGCGGCCCGGACCGCTGCCGTTCCCGTGACCGTCATCGACACGGCCAGTGTGGCGATGGGCGTGGGTTTCGCCGTCGCCGCCGCTGCGGAAACGGCGCGCGACGGCGGAACAGCGGCGGCCGTGGCCGATGCGGCACGCGCAGCGGCGAAGTCCGCCAGCATACTTTTCTACGTTCCCAGCCTGGAGCAGCTGCGCCGCGGCGGCAGGATCAGCGCCGCCGCCGGCTGGTTCGGCACCCTGTTTGCGGTCAAACCCATCCTGGTGGTGCGTGAGGGCAAGGTGGTTCCGCTGGAACGGGTGCGGTCCGCGCCCCGTGCGCTGGCCCGGCTCACCGAACTGGTCCGGCAAAACATCACCGCCCGCACCGGCCGGGTGCGGGTGGCAGTGCATCACTTCGGCAATGAAGTGGAGGCCGAGCGTCTGGCCGGAACCATCGCGGAGGCCGCCCCCGACGTCGAACTGATGATCTGCTCGCTGCCCGCCGTGCTGGCAGCCCATGCCGGACTGGGTGTGCTGGCCGTGGCGGTCTCCGGAGATTCCGGAGCTGCACCGCAGGTGCAGGTTTCCGGGCCGGAAGCCGGACCCGGAAGCAGCTAGGCCTATACGTGGTTGCTCCCGCCGCCGTCGTATGTTTAGGTGAAGCACTGGTTGGACCAAATGCATTCCCTGGAGGAAAAGTGGCGGGAACAGAACCATCAAGTCTGTATCGCCGAACATTGCGTGCAGGAATTGTCCTTGGCGCGGTAGGCCTTCTCGTACTGGTGCTCACTGACCCGTTCATTCGGAACTTCTGTGCGCTCAACTTCAACGGTGAGAACGGGTTCTTCGTGGTTTTGACCCAAGTATATTTACACGCCCCGCAAGTTTGTCTCACTTTTTCGGCTGCTTTGATCTCCGCTGCATTGGTAATGCGCCACATTGATGCCGCGAAGGTCAATGCCGCTCCATCAGGGCGGCACCAGCCGTCCGACGATTTTGGTGCCTGAAGGGTATCTGTGCCTCAGACGCGGGCCTGGACAAGATTTGCGAACGGCAGTTTGCCGTAAGCCTGCAGGAACTGCGCGTGGTATGCCGCCAGCGCCGGATTGAGCTGTTCAGCCGGCAGCTCCTTCCATGCCAGGAGAAGGTCTTCCGAGTCCGCCAGCTGCCAGATCAGCCGGCCGTCCCAGTGTCCCGGCGGCAAGCCGTTTCCGAAGTCCACAAATTCAGAGATCTGGCGCCGGAGCCCGCGGTTGCCCTTGCTGCCGGGGCTGGCTTTTCCAATAAACAGTATGTCCGCGTTCGGCACCCACTCAGCGGTGAGCTTGTCTTTAGGCAGAGAAGGGTTTTTCGTTTTGAAGACGCCGGCCGTGCTGGTGCGGAGGAACCGTGGTTCAAAGCCTTGCGGCCTCACAACAGCGAAGAGTCCCTGCCGCTGCGGGATCCGATTGATGTCCAGGGTGTTCACGGACCGGAATCCGGTGAACCCGTCGGTCTGGAGGGACTTTTTATTCAACGGGTTCGGGCTCCTGGATAGGGGTGGGGGCGTGCGCAGGCCCGGAGATCGGGTAATGCGCACCGTCAATCTTACCGGGCCGCTCCTTGGGCAGACAGCAAGCGAACAGTGGCCGCTGGTGCAATAGGCGGTAGATTATTTCAAGCATCATCCGGGGTGGAACTGCTCCCGCTCCCCGAACACACGAACGATAGGCAGATCAAGGATGTCCCTGGAGGCCGCTCTCAACATAGCCATGACCCTGGCAATTGCAGCACTTGCCTGGTGGGCGCGGAGGTACCTCAACCGGGCCAAGGATTATCCGGAGCGGGTGAGGATGCCTAAGTTCATTGCCTTTATAGGGTGGCTGTTTGTTGTAGTGGGGCTTCTTATGGGGATATGGGCCTTTACCTGGCCCGAAGGCCCGCTCGGTGCCCGAATCGCTTCGGCGGCGATTCTTGCCGGTGGAATCGGTTTCATCGCCATGTACCGCAATTTCTACATCGTGACTGGACCCTATGAGGTGGTTTTCCGCAGTGTGCTCGGTAAGGAGCAGGTCATTCGCTACCGGGAGATTGCGCATTACAGCGTGGCTCCTTTGAGAGGTCAGCAATTCCTGGACGTGAGGTCCGTTCACGGAGTGAAGCTCAGCATGAACATCAGCGCCTACGATCTGAGGCCCCTGTTGCGGGCCATTGATTATCGCCAGGCCACGGGTCGCTGGCCCGTCCCTGTTGATGCTCCGATTTCGGAATCTCCCTCAGCGACGGACCTGCGGTAGCCCGCCTGATGTCCCTGCACAGGGAGTTCGGATGTGACGGAACAGCCCTTGTTCTACACACATCCCGGACTCTTTCATCGGCAGGTCCCGGCGCCGCTCTAGCTTGGGCGGTATGGCAGAACACCGCTGGGACACGGCATCCTCCACCGCAACGCGAACGCCCCGGCGGCGCTGGCTCATGTCCTTGCGCGGTGCTGTCCTTGCCGTCTGTCTGCTGATCGGCCTCACGGCAGGCGTCACCGTGCTTCGTGGCGGTGGAACAAATGCGGAGGTCGGCAGCGTTGAGCTCGCTGCGGGGGAGGTGAACTCCACCCCGCGCCCGGAGTCCGGGACTGACGCAGGCAATGAAAATGGGCCCGATCCGGCTCCAACATCCGATGTAACCGGCTCTGCCAGCGAACCAGCGCCGGGAACGGGGACGGCAGAGCAAACCGCTGTTCCGTCTGTTCTGGATGGGAGGCTGGCGGAACCGCTAACGCGAACCAGACGTCACTGCTCTGCGTGAACCCATACCTCCACCTTGGCGAGCATCACCTGATGGGTTGGGAGATCGATGGTCGGAATCGTATGCGGATCGTCGACAGCTATGCCCATCCAGCGCTCGGGCAGCGTAAGCTTTAGCCGATCGTATGACGGTTCGTTCTTCTGCCACACAGGTGCTGAGCCGGGCAGCTCGAGCTTCTGACGGGTCTGTATCTCATATTCTGGCAGGGTGCGCAACGAGGTACGGCGCGTGAGTGGTTTCTCCCGGTCACCGAGACTAAGACTGACCTCCACAGTGCGAACGCGGTCTGCACGCATGTAGGAAATCCAGCTGGCGCCATTGCCATTAAGCACGCACACTAGAGCGATCTGCTGAGGACTGTCGAAATCCAAGGTGATCGAGTCATCGAACGAGCCTAATGCATCTAAACTGAAGTCCTCGCTGTCGGGGGATGCAGTAGTTGGCACCCATCCGGAACCAGGACGACCATCGAAGGCATGCATGGCCGTTTGACCATCGTACGCAGGTATGTCCCTGAGGATCCGCACAAGTGGGATCGACGTATTTCCATTGACTCAACGCGCGGTCGAACCAAGGAGTCAACGGTGCGATCGCGATGGCGGCCACCGCTCCCAGAAGCGTTATCAGAAGCGTTGCCAGGGCTTTCGCCACCACTTTCAGCGCCGCCGTAACCCATCGACGCCTGTACCACGGTGGCCGCGGAATATTAGGTGCGGAACTGGTCATGGCACATTTTTTGCTCTCCCGGGGGGGCAAGTCAAGGTTTGGGGAGACGGATCAAGGCGAGACAGGTAACCCGCACGTAGCCAACCACTTTTAAGGGGTCTGAGGGAGCACGGGTGAACGAAAACGATGGTGGTCTCAACCAGTCAGTGAACGATCGTTCGAGATACTCTCGATACCGCAACGAACAAGTGCGGTCAGCGACCGGCTTGCGGACGCGCTGTTCACGAGCGACTGCGTCTTTGCAGGGTCACGGAAGACCGCGTAAAGGTCGGCCAGAGCGACGCCGTGAATCAAGCAGGTCAGCGACAACCATGCGACCGAGCTGGCCTATGGCGGCGGCGGTGAGGGCATAAGTGGTCATGAGGTGCTCCGGTCCGTACTAGACGCCACCGCGGATCGATATGCGCGGTGGTAGGGATCGGCTTACGGGCAGGCGGACCGGGCTAGAAGCCGTGCTCTTTATTCAAATCTGCCATGACAGTTCGGGTGCTCCGCGTCCTATGGCGGGACATGCGGGTCACGCTTGGGGATCGTTCACCGTGCGTTTTCTGCTCCCGGAGTGGTTTGGAGGGAAGCGGGATATGGGATGGCCGTCGTGTTCGGTGGTGGTCGGAGCGTGCTCAGGACGAGGGTGCTGAGGATGATAGTCGCCCCGATTAGTTGACCGGGGTCAGGGCTTGGCTGAGGAGTGTCCATCCTGCGAGGGTGGCGACGAGTGGGCTGAGAAGACCCAGGATCGCCGTGGTTGATGCTGGTAGAAGGTGTATCCCGCGGAACCAGAGGGTGTAGGCCAGGGCAGTGCCGATGACACCGAGGTAGAGGTACCCGGCGATGTTCGGCAGGGTCAGGGCCGGTGGTGGGCCTTCGACGAGGAAAGCGATGGGGGTGAGGAAGAGTCCGCCGGCGACGAGTTGCCAGGACGTGGTGGCCAACAGGGTGTCGGGTCTGCCCCATTTCTTGGTCAGGACCACACCGCACGCCATGGCGATCGCACCGCCAAGGGCGGCGATGACCCCGATGAGATCGAGCCGGGCTTGGGATTGGAGGACGAGCATGGCCACACCGATCAGGCCGGCAATCCCTGCCGTGAGTTTTGCCGGTGTCAGTTTCTCTCCGATCCAGCCGGAGGCGATGACCGCGATCAGGAGCGGTTGCACGGCCCCGACGGTGGCCGCGACCCCACCGGGTAACCGGTATGCAGCGATGAACAGCAGTGCGAAGAACATCCCGATGTTCAGGGAGGCCGGCACAACAGCCGCCTAACCTTGTGACGGCGGCTGCGGGACTGTTCCGCCGCCGCAGTCCTGGCCCGGGCTGCTAAACCTTCGTAGCTGCCTGCATTGGACAGTCTTGCGGTTAATGCGGTTATGAGTTCGCTGGGGCCGCTACCGCTTGAGAGCCATCCGGTACTTCCTGTGAGTGAGTGGTCACGAAGGCGGCGGTGAGTACACGGAGGGCTTCAATCACCGTCAGGACTTCATCGCGTTCGTCGTGACGCCGACGCACGGCAAACAAGGGTATGGATGGAACATCCCGCAACGGGAGGGCCGTCAGACCCGGACGCACCATCGGAACGAGCGTGGCGGATGCGACGGTTGCTGCCCTCCCATCCAGCACTGCTTTCTGGACATCGGCCAGCGTCCGGGCGCTAACGTCTACTGTGGGTGTGTCTGCCGGATCTCGGAGGTCGCCCAGAAGCCACGGTTTCATCCAGCGGGTTGTGGCGGTTGGTTCCCGGATGAGAGGGAGATCCGCCATATCCATAGCGCGAATACGTCTCTCCCCGGCAAGTTCATGGTGCACAGGCACAAGCAGCACCCTGCCCACCCGCATCAACACTGTGGTTGAGAGGCCAGAATGATCAAACTCTCCGGTGCTGAGAAGAACGTCTACGCGGCCCGTCAGTACGCTTTCCTCCACCCGGCCATAGGGAACGCTGCATGCCTGCAGGCGGCAGGTTGGGAGAGTCTGAGCGATGGCAGTAACCATGGTTTTCCATGTCGGCACGGGTATGTGGTCGGAGGGCGATCCGGGAATGCCCAAGTGGACGATGGGGCTTCCCTCCCCCTGAAGCGCATGTCGGCGAGCCTCCCGGGCATGGCGCAGGAGTTCGCGGGCGTGGCTGATGAAACGGTCTCCGGCAGGCGTCAGCTCAACATACCCGCCTGGGTCCCGGTCAATCAGCCGGACACCGACTTGTCTCTCCAGCCGGGCGAGGCGTTTGGAGAGTGCGGAAGAGCTGAGGTTCAGGCAGGCTGCAGCACGACCAAAATGCCTCTCATAGGCGAGTACGACGAAACTCTCTACGCAGGACAGGTCCAGATCCATGGAGGCCTCCGTGCTCAACCAGTATGAGTGAGCGCAGGCTGTAGGTCTGGGCATGAGTAACCAGGCAGGTAAAGCATTTCAGCTCGCTTTCGTCAAGCGGTTTTTCCCGATGCGACTAGGTGCGCTGAACGTTGTTCTTCCCTCCATACCATGGTGCCAACCAACCAGGTTGATCGGTAGAGGAGCTGATGGTAATGCGTCAAAACACAGACCCAATATCGGGTGGCGGAAAGTTGGATGTTCGTCAAACACCTGATGTTGCTACACGGCCGTTGCGCCAGGACGGCCGCATTAAGGAAAAATACGATGCATTGGGTGGGGTCGCAGCACTGGGCGAGCCGGTGGACAAGACCATTGGTCAAATCTGGACGCTGCCCGATGGAAAGTGCATCTGCTACGACGACCACTCGTCGGCCGCCTACCTTGTCCATGGAGCTATTTACCAAAAATGGGTTGAAGTTGGGGGACTGAACTACGGTGCACCGAGCACGGACGAGCTGCCCACTCCAGACGGAGTAGGCCGATTCAACCACTTCAACGGGGGAACCGCCTCCATTTATTGGACACCGGAAACCGGCGCCCATGCCATCTACGGCGACATACGCAAGCTCTGGTCTGAGCTGGGCTGGGAGACCTCCTATCTGGGCTACCCCACGAGTGATGAGCAGAACTTTCCCGAAGGCGGGCGGGCCAATTCCTTCCAGCATGGAGACATCTGCTGGTGGCCGGACACCGGGGCGAAACACCTCGGTGATGTGGTGCTCCACTTCACCGGTTTCTACTGCTTCCGGGAAACCGGAGAGGATGCCGGAACTGGGGCTGACGAGACCTATGCAGTCCTGGGAGTGTTCACACCAGTGGGACAAAACCGTGTCACAACCCGGGTCTATGAGGGCGTGAACTCAAACCACTCCCAGCCAGACTCGATCGAGCTGTGGCGCGGGCGGCCATACGGCATGGAAATCAACATCCATCTGATGGAGCACGACTTCGGCGATGTGAGTGAAGACCGCAAGAACATGGAGGAAGCCTTCCGGATGGCGCACGACGAAGGCGTCAAAGCCCTTAAAAGCATCCCTGTCGTGGGCCCAATTGTTGCCGTGGCGGCCGATGCGCTTCTTGGGAAGGTCGTGCCCGAACTCGGCGGAGCCTTCTTCGACCTCTTTGACCTGGGAGATGACACGATCGGCAGAACAAACATGCGTGTCAGTGCCCGCGACATGGTGCTGACAGCCACGCGTCCCGAAGGAAACTCCGAGTTCCACGGGATTGGTTACCGCATCGAAAGTCCGTTCCTCAACGGCAATGGGGGGTCTTACAAGCTGTACTTCGGCCTCGTACCTGCCTGATCTTCGTCATAGAGAACCCCCAACCGCCACCCCTCCTGGATGAGGTGGCGCTTAGGGTCCGCGAGCCTGTGAATCCGGAACTCTGTCAGTCCGCTAGCCTGTGAGCCACGTCTGCCCAAGCAGCGAAATCGTTTCGCTCCCCCGACCGGATGACCGCCTCTGCATCCAGGACGTACCCGAGTGACAGCTTCTCGTGGACTGCCTCAACTGGAGCGGGGAAACGTCCGGTCAGATCCCGGCATGCGGGACCAGATGTGGGTGCCCCGCCCCCGACCTAGACGCCTGCCCGGAACCCGTCCCATTTGGGCTCGCACCGATACCCGGACCCCGCTACGCCGACCAACGGCACTTGAGCTGCCCCCGCCGGCGGGTGGTGGTGGAGTCTTCGCGCTTGCCCTGCTGGCTGCGTCCCCTGCAACGCTGCTGCTCATCGGACGCCCCCTGAAGGGCCTGGACGAATGGGCCCCGGGCAGAGCGACGGATGCCCCGGAAAAGCCCGCGGGCACCGGCAAGGCGCCGGACAAGCCTGAGCCCCCCCTGTACCTGGGCCCGGGGGCAGCCGCTCCCAGGAGTTCCGCACTAGATACAACATCCCAGCCGATGCAATCCTCGCCCGCTTCCCCGGCATCGGCTACGTATCCTGAACGCGACGCCTTCCGAGCTTCGCCTTGGCAATCGGACACGGATAACGAGACAGGCTCTCCTGGCGTGTCCCATCTCAGTTCCCGGTGTCTCTCATTCCATGAATTCCTGACCGACGCGTATGTCACTTCTCGCGAGCGGTCAGGATTGTGGTGGTACCGCGACACAGAAGACGTGCAGAGCCCCAAAGGCACGCTTTAAACTGTGCCTTTCGAAGCGGAACAGCTTGATGCGCTGCTCGATTCCGCCCCGGATTTCGAAGCGGGTGCTGCTTTCTTTGTCGGAATTTGTCGTTCCCCGAAAAGTCCTCGACGGCGACTCTGAGCGGTGCTGTACGGTCTGCAGACACTTCAATCCGCAACGGACGCCACAATTCGCCGACGACGCCTTCGAAGCGTATTCGTTTTCCCAGATCCTTGTTCGCATCTGGCGGCAGCCTGAGCGGGTTCGGCTCAGCAAGGGTGCCGATCAATGTGTCGGTAGGGTACCCGTGCCGTTGGGTCATCGATTGTCATCAAGTCGCCGGCCGCTGGTCCGTCCTGCCGAGGTCCATCTTCGGAATTTCGGCAGTGACCCAATCGTGGTAGTCCGCTCATCTTCCTGCACAAGGTGCTCAGACGAGCTGGAACAGCAGATGTTCTGCACACAGCCCGTAATCTCGCAGCGGCCTGTCCCGGCGGCGCCTAGTTTGGGTCCCATGGCAGAACACCGCTGGGACACGGCACCCTCGACCGCACAGCAAGCACCCCGGCGCCGCTGGCTGATGTCCCTTCGGGGCGCTGTCCTTGCCGTTTGTCTGCTGATCGGCCTGACGGCAGGTCTCTCCGTACTCCGGGTAGGCGGTACGGATACGGAGGCCGGCAGCGTTGAGCTCGCTGCGGGAGAGGCGAACTCCACCCCGCGCCCGGAGTCCGCGACTGCCGCAGGCAATGAAAATGGGCCAGAGCCGACTCCAACACCCGATGTAACCGGCTCTGCCGGCGAACCAGCGCCGGGAACGGGGACGGCAGAGCCAACCGCTGTTCCGTCTGTTCTGGTCATCCATGTCGCCGGCGCGGTCAGCCGTCCCGGAGTGGTGCGTGTTCCTTCCGGCAGCAGGGCTGGCGATGCAGTGGATGCCGCGGGAGGAACGACAACCGACGCCGATCTTGCCGCGGTGAACCTGGCGGCTCCACTGCAGGACGGAATGATGGTGGTTGTTCCCCGCATTGGAGAAAACGCGGGAACTCCGCCGCCGGTGTCGGGCATCGATGGGGCGGGTGCGCCGGAAAGCGGGCCGGGCGCCGGTGGAACCGGTGCCGGCGGACCAGGCGGCACCGCGGGAGCAGACAGTTCAGGAGCTTTGGTCAACATCAACTCCGCCTCATTGCAGGAACTTGATTCCCTGCCCCGGGTTGGACCCGTGATTGCACAGCGGATCATTGATTGGCGCGAGGAGCACGGCAGCTTCTCCCGGCCTGAGGATCTGGATGCGGTTCCCGGCATTGGTGAAGCCATGATGGCCGCTCTGCTGCTGCTCATTACCGTCTGACAGCGGCTTCATGATGGATGGCAAAGGCTCCGCCGACGAGCCAGAGTCCAGTGACGACGTGCTCCGGGTGCAGGGCGTGGATGGTTTCCACGAGGGCCGGAGGGTTCGGGTCAGCGGCTGGCACCGGTACACGGCCGCCGCGCTTCGGGGGGACGTCCAGCCTCCCGGCACGGATGCACCGGAGCCTCCCGGTCCGTGGCCCCCTGAGGCCCCTCGGGTTCCTGCGATGGTTTCGCGCGGCCACTTCCGTCCCGGTGTCAGCAGGGTTGCCCAGCGGATTCGTGCCCTGGTGCCGGAAAGGCCTGCTGATGCACGAATCCATCCCCTGCTGGAGTTCCGGCTGGTGCCGGTAGCCGCCGCGGCCTGGGCGGCGGCGTTCCTCGCAGTACGCCTCCCTGGCCATGAAGCAAGAGTGCTCGGGGCGATCCTGGCTCTGGTATCGATCATCCTTCTGGTCCTGGTCCCGGCACTGCGGCGGACAGGAAGCCGCCGGACTTCAAGCCAGGAAAGCAGGCTTCATAGCCGCAGCGGGATGTTCGTCCGGGCAGTTGCGGTTCCGGCCGCTGCTGCCGCGCTGGTCTGTGTTTGCGCCGGCGCCCTGACCGCGGAACGGACGGCCGGGCCCATCGCTGCAGTCATCTCCGAAGGCAGGACGGTCACCGGCGAGTTTCGTGCGTCCACGGATGCCCGGGCCGTGGCGGCCGATCGCTTCAGCGGCGATTCCCGGTACATCACCGAGGCAGTACTTCAGCAGGCCACCAGCGGCGGTCAAAGGTTCTCCGCTGCCGCAACAGTCTTGGTGATCGGCGGCAGCGGCTACTCGGACATTCAGCTCGGAGACCACTTCGCTGCGGCCGGATCGCTGCAGGCCACGGATCCCGGTGAGCGTTCAGTGGCCCTGCTGTACGCAAACGGCCAGCCTGAGGTGGAAGCCGCCGACGGGTGGTACGGCGAAACGGCACGTATACGCCGAAGCTTCTCAGCTGTGGCAGCTGAACACGCCGGACTTACGGGCAGGGACGCAGCAGGTCTCTTGCCCGGGATGGTCCTGGGGGACCGCAGCACGCTGGACGACGCGCTGGAAACAGCCATGAAAAACACCGGACTCACTCATATCACAGCTGTTTCAGGAGCCAACTGCGGGTACTTATTGGCGTTCGTTTTTCTGATGGCGCGGGCTGTCAGACTGCCGCGGGGCTGGGCCGCCGCGGCCGGAGTAGCGGCGCTGCTGGGCTTTGTGCTGGTGGTACGCCCGGATGCCAGTGTCCTGAGAGCTGCGGTCATGGGTAGCCTGGGGACCATCGCCGTCTTGTCCGGACGGGGAAAGCTGCCGGCAGCTCTGCTCTGCCTTTCCATTACGGTCCTGCTGGCGGTGGATCCTTGGCTCAGCGGAAGCTACGCCTTCATCCTCTCGGTGCTGGCAACATCCGGGTTGATCCTGTTGGGCCCGCGGTTGACGGAACTATTGGCCAGACGGCTTCCCTGGCCGCTGGCAGCCGCCCTGGCCGTGCCGATGGCGGCACAGTTTTTTTGTTCACCGGTTCTGGTGCTCCTGCAGCCGCAGGTTCCGGCGTTTTCCCTGCCTGCGAATGTAGCCGTGGCGCCCGTCGTGCCGCTGGTGACGGTGGTCGGAATGCTGGGTGCCGTTGTAGCGGCCACGGTACCGGTTGCGGCCGGACCGTTCGTGCTGATTTCCGGTGCAGGTGCGGCCTGGACGGCAGGCGTGGCCCGCTTCTTTGACGGGCTTCCCGGTTCGCTGGTGCCGTGGCCATCCGGCGTTGCGGGCGTGATCCTGATGGTGCTGGCTGCCGGCACCGGTGTCTGGCACCTGTGGCGCTTTGGGTCGTCGCCGGAGTCAATGCAGCCGGCCCGCTCTGCATCGGCCCGTTCTGCACCGGTCCGCTCTGCCCCTGTCCGCACCAGCCGACACCTGGCCCTTGCTGCAGCACTGTTGCTACTACCAGCCGGCGCTGCCGCCGTTTGGACCCAGCTGCGCCCAGGACCTGCGCCCACTGAATGGATGGCCGCTGCCTGTGATGTGGGTCAGGGCGACGGACTGGTCGTGAGGACGGCAGCACATCGTGCCGTGGTGATCGACGCCGGACCCGATCCGGATTCCATGGATAACTGCTTGAAGCGGTTGCAGGTGGAAACCGTGGACCTTTTCATCCTGTCCCATGCCCATTTGGACCACTACGGAGGAGCCGAAGGTGTGCTGCGGGGCAGGGAGGTGAACCACGTCGCCTATTCGACGGCTGAAGCGGATCTTCCCGACCCCCTGCGGACACTGCTCGCAGACTCCGGAGCCGAACTGACCCGGATGGCCGAGGGCATGACCTCTCAAGCCGGCGCCGTGGAATGGGAAGTGCTGTGGCCACCCGCCCGGGGTAGACAGGCTAGTGAAAACGACGCGAGCTCCGTGATCCTGATGACAGTGGGGCCGACGGTGGAACCTGGACGGGACGTGCCGGAGGGACCCGGTTTCACAATGCTGCTTACCGGGGATATTGAGGAGGATGCATCCGGTGCCCTGCTGTCCCGGCATGCCTGGCTGCGCGATGCCGGAGTGGACGTCCTGAAAGTACCCCACCACGGAGCCCGCAACGGCGGTACCGGGCTGATCGAGGAACTGAATCCGCGCCTGGCACTGATCTCCGTTGGCGCCGACAATGAGTACGGTCATCCGGCAGCGGAAATTTTGGAAGTTCTGCAACGGTCAGGAACCGCCGTCGTGCGAACAGATGAACTTGGCTCCATCAGTCTGGAGACGGACGGATCGTCGTTGACATGGGATCGCTTGGACGGGCGTTGAGTCGTTGCAGCGACTCAGCCCTAAAGGTGCCGGCGGGAGCTGGCAGGTAATGTTGGAGTGTTCCCAAACGTCATTTCCGATTGTTCCCATCCCAGGAGTTTGTTCACTGTGAATCCGGCCGTTCCGTCCAGTAAGCGCAGTGCCGCGAAGTCCACCGGCAAGTCTGCGGGAAAGATTGTCTCCTGGCGTGAGGTGGAACCCGCTCCGGTGGTGCTGCTCAGCGGCCCTGAGGATTATCTGGCCGGCCGCGCCATGGAGCGGATCCGCGCTACCCTGCGCCAGGACCAGCCGGACACGGAAATCGTTCGCCTGGACGCGGCAACCTATGCCGCCGGTGAACTGATGCTGCATTCGAGCCCGTCGCTCTTCGGTGAGGCCAAACTCATCGAGGCCTCGAATCTTGCCGCCATGAACGATGAGTTCCTGACCGACACGCTCGCGTATCTCACGGACACCGCGCCCGACACGGTGCTGGTGCTCAGCCACGGGGGCGGCAACCGCGGCAAGAAACTCCTGGATGCGGTCAAGGCCGCCGGAGCTCCGGTGGTGGAGTGCCAGCCGTTCAAGAAGGACGCCGAGAAGCTGGACTTTGTGGCCCAGGAATTCAAAGCCGCCCGACGGCGGATCGACCCGGCAGCCTCCCGCGCCCTGGTTGCCGCAGTGGGCTCCAAACTGGCGGATCTGGCGGCAGCCTGCCGGCAGTTGATCAACGACGCATCCGGCGAGATCAGCGAAGAACTCGTGGAGAAGTACTACGGCGGCCGGGTGGAGGCCACTGCCTTCAAGGTGGCCGATGCAGCGCTGGCCGGACGCGGGGGACAGGCACTGTCCATGCTGCGCCACGCCCTGGATACCGGCGTCGATCCCGTTCCCCTGGTGGGCGCGCTGGCCATGAAGGTGCGGGCCGTGGCCAAGGTGGCGAACCTGCGCGGCTCCTCGGCGTCCATGGCGAAGGAACTGGGCATGGCGCCGTGGCAGGTGGACCAGGCGCGGCGCGACGCCCAGCACTGGTCGCAGGAATCCCTCATCAAAGCCGTTCAGGTGCTGGCTGAAGCTGATGCACAGGTCAAGGGGGCCGGACGCGATCCGGTATACGCCGTCGAACACGCCGTGACAGTCATCTCGCTCGCTGCCGCCGGACGCTGACCTGCCCCGGCGAAAGCCGGGACCCCTGCCACTGGCTAAGGCCCGCCGCTTAAATCAGTCTGGCCGGCCCCCGAAGGGACCGGCCAGACCGATAAGACTAATGCAAGAACAACGCCTTAGAGCGCGTTGACCTTCTTGGAGATGGCCGACTTGCGGTTGGCAGCATTGTTCTTGTGGATAACACCCTTGCTGACAGCCTTGTCCAGCTTGCGGCTGGCAGTGGCCACTGCTGCGACTGCTGCATCCTTGTCGCTGGCCTTCAGGGCAGCGTCAACGGAGCGGATTGCGGTCTTCAGCTCGGACTTCACCGAGTTGTTACGCATGCGCGCCTTCTCGTTGGTGAGGATGCGCTTCTTCTGGGACTTAATATTGGCCACTTATATAAACTCTCTTTGTATTGCGGACTTGGTCGGTGAGGGAATTTCAGCCCAGACATTGACTGAGCGGCGTGGGGATACCGTAATGGCGCCTGAACTGAAGTGCCCGTCGACCTGCGCGGACACACAGCAATAAATGTTAGCAGAACTTGGGCCCGAAGGCCCATTGGCGGGGACAAGCGGCCGACGGCGGGGTTTTCCCCCGGTGCGCGGCCCGGCTCCGCGGGGTACGGGCAATCAGTTCCGGGCAGTAAAGCGTGAGGCGACGCGCTGAAACGCTGCGGCGGACATAATCGATCCCTGCCGCCTTACCGCAGCCGGATCCAGCTGCAGCACGCGGTCCAGCTTGACTTCGCTCGGCCGGCCCTGGCTGTCCCAGGGTCCGGTGCCAACATCCACGTAGTCCGGATCGGACTCCCGGCCGTTGTTGCGGTCCCGGGTGGTCATCATCAGGGCGAGCAGCCGCGAGCCGGTGCGGCCGATCAACAGCACCGGACGGTCCTTGCCCTGGGAATAGTCGTCCTCATAGGGAACCCATGCCCACACCACTTCGCCCGGATCGGGGGATCCATCCGGCGACGGGGAGTAGACGGGAGTGACCTTGCCCCGGTAGTCGCCCGGGTAGGCAGATGAGTTGGACGCCGGTTTCGGTGCTGGGGATTTCTTCGCTGCCGGTTTTCGGGCCGGCGACTTCTTCACTGCCGGCTTCGGAGCGGCGGTCTTGTTTCGGGTGTTGGACGAACCGGGGTTGGAACGGCCCGGCTTGGTCGCGGTTCCGGTACCCGCTGAGGGGCGCGTCAGCAGGCGGATGGCCGAGCGGGCCAGGGAAAGAAGGGAGCGGTTGGAGAAGGACATGAGCCCACGCTATTACGTTCTGCGGTTCCAGCGCGGGCTGGCATTCGTGGGAGACTGTTAATTCAGCAGTTAAACCACCAGGAAAAACGATGAACCGCGCCTTGTCCGGTTCCGGCACGCGGCCTGCGCCGCAGCCGCCGTGAAGTCCTGTGAACAGTAAAGGAACCGCCACAGTGTCACCTATGGCCCGCTTCTCACCGGTGCCTGCCGCGACGGATCCGGCGATCATCAGAAACTTCTGCATCATCGCCCACATCGACCACGGCAAGTCCACCCTGGCCGACCGCATGCTCCAGTCCACCGGCGTCGTCGAGCACCGGAACATGAAGGCCCAGTACCTGGACCGCATGGACATTGAGCGCGAACGCGGCATCACCATCAAGTCGCAGGCCGTGCGCATGCCGTGGGAGGTCGACGGCGAGTCCTACGCGCTGAACATGATCGACACCCCCGGCCACGTGGACTTCACGTACGAGGTATCCCGTTCCCTGGCCGCGTGCGAAGGCGCCGTGCTGCTGGTGGACGCTGCCCAGGGCATCGAGGCCCAGACCCTCGCGAACCTGTACCTGGCCATGGAAAACGACCTCACCATCATTCCGGTCCTCAACAAGATTGACCTCCCGGCAGCGCAGCCGGAAAAGTACGCCGAGGAACTGGCAAAGCTGATCGGCGGCGATCCGGCGGACGTCCTGAGGGTCTCCGGCAAGACCGGTGTTGGCGTCGAAGCCCTGCTGGACCAGATCGTCCGCGAGATTCCGGCACCGCAGGGTGACCCCAATGCTCCCGCCCGTGCCATGATCTTCGACTCCGTCTATGACACCTACCGCGGCGTGGTCACCTATGTCCGAGTGATCGACGGCTCGCTGTCTCCGCGTGAACGCATCCAGATGATGTCCACCCGGGCCAGCCATGAACTCCTCGAAATCGGTGTCAGCTCGCCGGAACCCACCCCGTCCAAGGGGCTGGGCGTCGGCGAGGTGGGCTACCTGATCACGGGCGTGAAGGACGTGCGGCTGTCCAAGGTTGGCGACACCGTCACCAACCTGGCTAAGCCTGCCGCTGAATCGCTGCCCGGTTACGCCGATCCCAAGCCCATGGTGTTCTCCGGGCTGTACCCGATCGACGGCGCCGACTATCCGGTGCTGCGCGACGCGCTGGAAAAGCTGATGCTCAACGATGCCGCGCTGGTCTACGAACCCGAGACATCGGCGGCGCTGGGCTTCGGCTTCCGCGTGGGCTTCCTGGGCCTGCTGCACCTGGAAATCACGCGTGAACGGCTCGAACGCGAGTACAACCTGGACCTGATCTCCACTGCGCCCAACGTGGAGTACGAGGTGACGCTCGAGGACAAGAAGGTCGTCACCGTCACCAACCCCAGCGAGTACCCCGAAGGCAAGATCAAAGAGGTCCGCGAGCCGATGGTATCGGCCACGATCCTGGCCCCCAACGAATTTGTCGGCGCCATCATGGAACTGTGCCAGGCCCGCCGCGGCGTCCTGGGCGGCATGGATTACCTCTCCGAGGACCGGGTGGAAATCCGGTACCGCCTCCCGCTGGCCGAGATCGTGTTCGACTTCTTCGACATCCTCAAGTCCAAGACCCGCGGCTACGCCTCGCTGGACTGGAAGGCCGACGGCGAACAGGTGGCCGACCTGGTCAAGGTGGACATCCTGCTCCAGGGCGAACAGGTGGACGCCTTCAGCTCCATCACGCACAAGGACAAGGCCTACTCCTACGGCGTGATGATGACCGGCAAGCTGCGCGAGCTCATTCCGCGCCAGCAGTTCGAGGTCCCCATCCAGGCTGCCATCGGCTCCCGGATCATTGCCCGCGAATCCATCCGCGCCATCCGCAAGGACGTGCTCGCCAAGTGCTACGGCGGTGACATCAGCCGTAAGCGCAAGCTGCTGGAAAAGCAGAAGGAAGGCAAGAAGCGCATGAAGATGGTGGGCCGCGTGGAAGTTCCGCAGGAAGCCTTCGTGGCAGCACTTTCCTCCGACGAGTCCAAGGACAAAGCCAAGAAGTGACACCCAGCGCACTACCCCTCGGAGACCCGGCACCCGCCGACGGTCTCCTGCCCGCCCAGGCAGCGGACGGAGCGGCGGACCGGAATTTTGGTCTGTATGTCCACATCCCGTTCTGTTCCGTCCGCTGCGGCTACTGCGACTTCAACACCTATACCGCCACGGAGCTGGGCGGCGGTGCCTCGCAGGCAGCCTACGGCGGCACTGCGGAGCAGGAAGTCCGGTTCGCTGCGCGCGCACTCACTGCCTCCGGACTGCCGCACCGCCCGCTGAAGACGGTGTTCTTTGGCGGCGGTACGCCCACGCTCCTGCCCGCGGAGGACCTGACGGGCATCCTGAAGACGGCCATTGATGCCTGGGGGCTGGAACCGGGCGCGGAGGTCACCACGGAAGCCAACCCGGACTCGGTGACCCCGCAGTCCCTCCAGCTGCTGGCTGACGCCGGGTTCACCCGCGTGTCTTTCGGCATGCAGTCCGCCGTGCCGCACGTGCTGGCAGTGCTGGACCGCACCCACACGCCGTCGCGCGTTCCGGAGGCAGTGAAGTGGGCGCGCGACGCCGGACTGAACGTGAGCGTTGACCTGATTTACGGCACGCCGGGGGAGTCCCTGGAGGACTGGAAGGTTTCGGTCAACGAGGCGCTGAGCTACGAGCCGGACCACATCTCCGCCTACGCCCTCATCATCGAAGAGGGCACGAAACTGGCCGCACGCATGCGCCGCGGTGAAGTGCCGCCGATCGACGACGACGACCACGCGGACAAATACCTCGTGGCCGACGAGCTGATGACGGCGGCCGGACTGTCCTGGTACGAGGTCAGCAACTGGGCGCGTACACCCGCGGACCAGTGCCGGCACAACCTGGCCTACTGGCGCAGCGACGACTGGTGGGGCATCGGCCCGGGCGCCCATTCTCACGCCGGCGGCGTGCGCTGGTGGAACGCCAAGCATCCCACCGCCTACGCCCAGCGGATTGCCGCGGGGGAGTCACCCGCCGTCGGGCGCGAAACCCTGGATGCCGAAACCCGGTACGTGGAAGACGTCATGCTGCGCACCCGCCTGGCTGAAGGCCTGGAACTGTCCCGGCTCAAGGATTCGGGCCGGCTCGCCGTGGCGGGTTTGATGGCCGACGGTTTGGTGGACGCGAAGGCCGCCCTGACCGGCCGCGTGCTGCTGACGACCAAGGGCCGCCTGCTGGCGGACGCCGTCGTCCGCCGCCTGCTGCCGGACTAGGTCCTATTGCCGGACTGAGGTCCGCCGCCGGGCTGATCCAGTCCCGGCCTTACTGGATGCGGCGCAGGTTCAGCGGGTAGCGGTAAGGCCGTCCGCGGTTGCATTCAATGCCGGCGACCACTGAGGAAACCGCGATGGCAACCCACAGCAGGGCATTCAGGATGGCGAAGACCCAGCCGATCACCGGAATGAAGGACAGCAGCCAGGCGACCATGGCGATGATGGTGGGAGGAAGCGTGAAGTTAAGCGCTTCCTTGGATTCCTGCGCCGTGAACGGGCCGCGGTCGCGGAATACCAGGTAGATGATCATCGAGGGGATGAAGCCCAGAATGCCGCCGAAGTGCGCCATGGTTGCCCACTGGCGGTCCTCGGAAGCGGTGAGGGGCAGCGCGTTGGCCGGTGCGCCCTGATAGGGGGGACGCTGGGCCGGACCCCGGTCGTCGGGGCGGTGCTGGTCATTTTGACGGATGTTCGACACTGCTGTTTCCTTTTGACTCTGGACGCCTGGCCCGGTGCGGCGGTGCGGACTGGGGCCGTCCGGCTGCTGCATATCTCATCTAGGTTACTGGCTGGAGGAGCTCCAGCCCGCAACGGCACGGCGGTGGAGCCGCTAAGGGACGGTCAGGAAGTCGATAACTTCCTCCACCCGCCCCAGCAGCGACGGCTCCAAATCGGCATATGAATTGACGCTGCCCAGCAGTTTCTTCCAGCCCATGGCAACATCGGTGTGGTCCCGGTGCGGCCAGCCCAGGCCTTTCAGAATGCCCGTTTTCCAGTCCTCGTGGCGGGGCACCACGGGCCAGGCTGCCAGGCCGATGGTCTGCGGCTTGATGGCCTGCCACACGTCCACGTACGGATGGCCCACAATCAGCACGTTCCCGCGGGCGCCCGGAACGGCCATGGCTTCGGCAGCTATCCGTGACTCCTTGGACCCGGACACCAGATGGTCCACCAGGATGCCCAGCCGGCGTCCGGGGCCCGGGCTGAAATCCTTTACAGCGGAGGCAAGATCATCCACGCCGTGCAGGGGCTCGACGACGATGCCCTCCACGCGCAGATCATCACCCCACACCTTTTCCACCAGTTCCGCGTCGTGCTTTCCCTCCACCCAGATGCGGCTGGCCCTCGCGGTGCGCGCCCGGACGTTGTCCACCCGGACAGAGCCCGACGCCGTCCGCCGGGACACCGGGGCCGCAGCCTTGACAGCCGGAACCACCTCGACGGGCTCCCCGTCCAAAAGGAATCCGAACCCCAGCTCGAAGGACTTCGTCTTGCCGCGCCGGTCCTCCAGGACCATCAGATGCAGGCCGCCGGACTTCTCGACGCGCACCACGGCACCAACCCAGCCGCTGTGCACGTCTTCAAGCACGAGCCCGATCTCGGCGCCGACTTTGGGCAATACCCGCCGGGCCGGGGCGCTAATGTCCTGCGGGCCCCACGAAAAATTCGACACGGGTGTATCCCTCACTCTGATTGCGGTTGGTTCCTGCGCGGATTCGGCACGTGCGGGCACGGGCTCCTCAATGCTAGCAACGCCGCCGATCCGTATTAGACTTAGCACTTGGGCAGGGTGAGTGCTAACCAGCCCGGCGCCAATCCGCATGCCTGTTCGGCACCGCTGTCAGGACATCAGCACCGGCAGGACATCAGCAAGGGAGGGAAAACCATGAGTGAGCCACGCAGACTCGAGGTGCTCCGGGCCATTGTTGAGGATTACGTGCATTCGCGCGAACCCGTTGGATCCAAAGCACTGGTGGAACGCCACCAGCTGGGAGTGTCCAGCGCCACCATTCGAAATGACATGGCGGCCCTTGAAGAAGAGGGCCTGATTGTCGCACCTCACACTTCCGCCGGACGCATCCCCACCGACAAGGGTTACCGCCTTTTCGTGGACCGGATATCAGACGTCAAACCGCTGTCCGCCGCAGAGCGCAAAGCTATCCAGACCCTGCTGGAGGGTGCAGAGGATCTCGATGACGTCATGGAACGGACCGTCCGGCTGCTCTCGCAGCTAACCAACCAGGTGGCTGTGGTGCAGTATCCGCATCTCGGCAACGCCAAGGTCCGCCACATCGAATTTGTCCTGCTGGCGCCGGCCCAGGTGCTGGTGGTCCTGATTTCCACCACCGGACGGGTGGAGCAGCGTGTCATCACGGTTCCGGACCAGGTGACCGAGCCGGACCTGCTGGAGCTGCGGCAGCATTTCCTGTCCGCACTCAGCGGCACGCCGCTGACCCGGATAACCGGACAACTGGCCGACTGCCTCGTCCAGGTTCCTGCCCCGAAGAGGCGGAACGCCGCGGCGCTGGCGCACTGTCTGGAGCAGCTGGCCGGAATCAACCGGGAAGACCGCATGGTCATGGCCGGCACCGCCAATCTGGCCCGTTCCACAGTAGACTTTCCCCTGACGATAGGCCCCATCCTGGAGGCACTTGAGGAACAAGTCGTCATGCTTCGGTTGTTGTCCGAAATGGAGCAGGACGCCAGAGGTGTCTCGGTGCGGATTGGACGGGAGAACCCGCATGGATCCCTTTCAGAGGCATCAGTCGTAGCCACCGGTTACGGACCCGATTCTTCGGCAAAGGTGGGGGTGCTCGGACCAACCCGCATGGACTACCCCAACACCATGGCCACAGTGCGCGCCGTGGCCCGTTATCTTTCCCGAATACTGAACAACTAAAAAACGTTAGACGAATACAGCAGCATTACGCCGGTTGCCGCCGCCCGCGGGCGACAGCAGCCGGTGGACGCCTCCGGACGGAGGGCGGCGCGGTAACAACGCGGATACTGCCAATTACAGGAAGCGATGTGCACGAGTGAGCGATCACTACCAGGTCCTGGGTGTCGGACGCGACGCCACGGGCGAAGAAATCAAGAAGGCGTACCGGAAGCTTGCCCGCAAGCTCCACCCGGACGTTAACTCTGCTCCCGGAGCGCAGGACGAGTTCAAAGCCGTCACCCACGCCTATGAGGTGCTCGCGGACCCGCAGAAACGCCGCATCTATGACACCACCGGCAACGAGAACGGCAACGACAACGGCTTTGGCGGCGGCGCCGGCTTCGGCGGCCAGAACTTCGGCTTCCAGGACATCTTCGACACCTTCTTTGGCGGCGGCGGAGGCGGCGGCCGGGGACCGGCTTCACGGACGCGCCGCGGCCAGGATGCGCTCATCAATGTGCGCATCGATCTGAAGGATGCCGTCTTCGGCACCAACAAGAAGATCGAGGTCGACACCGCGGTCACCTGCCCCACCTGCGACGGAAGCTGCTGCCAGCCGGGAACCTCACCCCGGACCTGCGACATTTGCCACGGATCCGGCCAGGTACAGCGTGCCGTGCGCTCCATTCTCGGCCAGGTTATGACCAGCGCGCCGTGCGGGTCCTGCCAGGGCTACGGAACCGTTATCCCGGACCCGTGCCACGAGTGCGCCGGCGAAGGCCGCGTGCGCAGCCGCCGTACCCTGAACATCAAGATTCCCGCCGGTGTAGCCACCGGCACCCGCATCCAGCTGGGCGGACAGGGCGAAGCCGGTACGGCCGGCGGACCCCAGGGCGACCTGTACGTGGAAATCCGGGTAAATGCCGATCCTACCTTTGTCCGCGAAGGCGATGACCTGCACGCCACGCTGACCGTGCCCATGACGGCGGCGGCGCTTGGGTCCTCCATCAACTTCGAGACGTTCGACGGCGACCGGGAGATTGCGGTTAAGGCCGGCACTCAGTCCGGGGAAGTCACCACCCTCAAGGGACTTGGCGTGACCCATCTGCGCGGCTACGGCAGGGGAGACCTGCTGGTCCACCTGCACGTGGAAACCCCGCAGAAGCTGGATGCGGAGCAGGAAGAACTGCTGCGCAAGCTGGCGCAGCTGCGCGGTGAGGAATATGCCGAGGGTCGTCTGGCCGGCAGCGGCACCGGCGTCTTTGCCCGGCTGCGGGACCGCCTGGGCAACCACTGACATGACCAACCCGATCTTCTTCGGTGACCCGGATGCCGTCCGGGCCGCCGGGGCCGGTTCCCTTTTTGTCCTCGAAGGGGCTGAAGCCCACCACGCAGTTGCCGTGAAACGCCTGGCGCCCGGGGAACCGGTGGATATCGTGGACGGGTCCGGACGCCGGCTCACGGGTACGGTTGCCGCTGCCGGGCCGTCCCGGCTGGAGGTTGCGGTGGAGTCCGTCACCGAGGAAAACGAAGCGGCAGATACGCTGGTGCTGGTTCAGGCCCTCGCCAAGGGAGGCCGGGACGAGCAGGCCGTTGAGGCAGCCACCGAGCTGGGCGTGCAGGCGGTGATTCCGTGGCAGTCCGAGCGGAGCATCGTGCGCTGGCGTGCCGACAAAGCCGCCAAGGGGCAATTGAAGTGGCAGGGCATCCTCACGGCGGCGGCCAAGCAGTCCCGCCGGTCCCAGATCCCGGTAGCCGAAGAAATGCTCGATACCAAGGCGCTGGTGCGCAGGCTGGCGGATGTGGACCTGGTGCTTGTGCTTCATGAAGAGGCCGACGGCGCGCTGGTACCGGCGGTGGAGCAGGCACGGCGCCGCTGCGGCGGCCGGCCGCTGAGCATTGCCGTGGTGGTGGGACCCGAAGGGGGAATCAGCGGCGCTGAAGTTGAGCTCCTGCGTTCCGAAGGGGCCGTGGCGGTCCGGTTGGGGCAGCACGTTCTTCGTTCATCCACCGCAGGTCCGGCGGCGCTGGCCGTCCTGAATTATGCGCTCGGCCGCTGGTAAAGCCGGGCTAATTCACGTCGGAATACACGGTGACGCGTTTGGAGTCCTCATCGGCCCGTTCAGCCCCGTGGAAAACGCTTACGCTGTATTCGCCCGGCGCCAGATCAACGCTGAAACTGTAGAGGGATGTGCCGCCGGTGGGTGCCTCCAGTTCGGCATAACCGGTCTGGACGGCATCCTCGGCGGGCCGGCCGTCAACAATCGGCTCGACACGCCAGGACACCTGGCCGCCTTCCGACACTGCGGTTCCGTGAACCCGCAGCGAAGGGCCGGTTCCGTCCCCCTGCTGCGGATCAATGATCCAGATCGGGGCCATCAGTGAAGCATCCCGCTGGAGCTGCCCTTCCAGGCGCTCATGCCCGAATGCCCGGTAACCTGCTTTGCCGTCCACCAGAAGCACCACTGAGGGCTCATACTTCACCGTGGTAAGCCCGGCGTTTGAAGCCGCAGCGGTTGCCGTATACACGAGCTGCTGGACGGCGCGGTGCGCCATGCCGGCATCGAGGGAAGTCTTGAAAGCGTCCGAGGAGATATCAACCGTGATCACGTTCTTGCCGGATATTGAGGCTGTGACGCTGCCGGCTTTGCTCCAGGGATTGAAGTAATCCGGATCAGCCGGTTTGTCGGACGTCATGGCAACTACAGCCTCGACTATCGGATCACCGCTCGTTTCGCTGGGCTGGAACTCCCGGTAGAGGTGAACATTTGAACCGTTCACTCCGAGCCAGTAGACCGGAAGCCGTCCCGGCGCCGGCTTTCCTTCCGAAGGAGCCGTAACGCTCAGCGGGGCGGACACGGAACCTGCAGCCTCATCAAAGGGCGTAGGCATGGAGGTGGTGGGGGTGGCTGCGACTACGCCGCAGCCACTGAGGAGGAGTGAAGATGCTGCGAGCAGGCCCAGGGCGATCCGGCGGTGCGGCAGGCGCCGTTGCGGTGCTTCATGCAATTTTCTGTCCTCCTTTCGCTGAACGGTCATCCCCAGCTTGGCACATGCGAAAGGCCGGATTTGCGCTCTTAACCGTCCTGCGACCGGACTGAGACCCGATTGAGACCCGGCGTCCGGAGCACCAACCGTGTTGTCGGCCGCCCGCCGCGGCCGCATCCGGCACAGGCGGACAAAACGGCTCACCGGCTGGAGCAGACGGTGAGCCGTGGTATCAAGTAATATTGAAGTGCCTGTCTTAACTTGCCGAGCTCCCGATTGCCGGTCCCATAACTTGTTAGGCCGGGGCACCACACCAAGCACAAACAACTCACTCTTCAAAAGGGGCGATGAAAGGCCTGGGAAGGCCGAATATATGACTGAATCCTCAGGAATTGGCACCATCGGACTGGATCGCCAGACCATCATCTTTGATTCCACGGAACACATGGTCCAGTCTCTGGGTGCCAACGACGAGGCGCTCAAGATCATTGAGTCCGCTTACCCGGAGGCCAATCTTCACGTCCGCGGCAACGAGCTTTCCATCTCGGGACCCGCTGCTGTTGTTGAACTGACCCTCCGTCTCGTCAACGAAGTTCGGATCCTGGCACGGAGCCAGACCAAGGTCACGCCCCAGTTGCTGGAGCAGTTGATCACCATGCTCCGGGACCAGAGCGCCCAGCGCCCGGCGGAAGTCCTGACGCAGAACATCCTCTCCACCCGCGGCCGCACCATCCGTCCCAAGACGCTGAACCAAAAGAACTATGTGGACGCGATTGATGAAAACACCATTGTGTTTGGAATCGGACCGGCGGGCACCGGCAAAACTTACCTGGCCATGGCAAAGGCCGTGCAGGCGCTGCAGCAGAAGGAAGTCAACAGGATTATCCTGACCCGCCCGGCTGTCGAAGCCGGCGAACGGCTTGGCTTCCTGCCCGGAACGCTGAGCGACAAGATCGATCCGTACCTGCGTCCCCTGTATGACGCCCTGCACGACATGATGGACCCGGATTCCATTCCCCGGCTGATGGCTGCCGGAACCATTGAAGTTGCACCCCTGGCCTATATGCGCGGACGCACGCTCAATGATGCCTTCATCATTTTGGATGAAGCCCAGAACACCACGCCGGAGCAGATGAAGATGTTCCTGACCCGCCTGGGCTTCGGCTCCAAGATGGTGGTAACGGGAGACGTGACCCAGGTGGACCTGCCCGGCGGCACTGCCTCCGGACTGCGCATCGTCCACGACATCCTCGGCGACATTGATGACGTTGCGTTCTCGGAACTGCATGCCTCGGACGTAGTCCGGCATTCCCTCGTGAGCAGCATTGTCACCGCTTACAGCGAATGGGACGAATCCCGGCGCGCGTCGTCAGCGGGCCCTGCCCGCGGAGCCGCAGCAGGACGGGGTCCGGCCAAGTGAGCATCGAAGTCAACAACGAATCCGCCGTCGAGGTGGACGAAGAGGAACTGTCCCGGCTGGGACGTTACCTCCTGGAAAGCCTGTACGTGCATCCGGAAGCGGACCTGTCCATCATCCTGGTGGACGAGGAAGCCATGGAGAAGCTGCACATCGAGTGGATGGACATTCCCGGCGCCACCGACGTGCTGTCCTTCCCCATGGATGAGCTGCGTCCCGGGGTTCCGGGACGTCCGACACCTGCCGGGGTTCTGGGCGACATTGTGCTGTGCCCGCAGGTAGCCGCCGTGCAGGCAAAAACAGCAGGCCACGGCATGCAGGAAGAGCTGCTGCTGCTGACCACTCACGGTGTGCTGCACCTGCTCGGGTACGACCATGCGGAACCCGAAGAGGAAAAGGAAATGTTCGGCCTCCAGCGTGAGCTTTTGTCCTCCTATCTGGGCCGTGAGGCTCCGAAGGAGACGCGCAGTTGAGCGTTGCCCTGCTGATTTTCATGGCCGTGGCCTTCATGGTCCTGGCCGGCTTGCTCACTGCCGCGGAATCCGCCTACGGATACCTTCCGCGGCATGAAGCCGAAGCACTGCTGCAGGGCAAGGCGGGCAAACCGCTGCGCCGGATCCTGCAGCACCCGGTGGCGCACATGCATGCGCTCCGGTTCTGGCGCGTCTGGTTCGAAATGGCCACCGCTGTCACGGTGGCCACCCTGTTCCAGATGCTCCTGGACAACATCTGGCTGGCAGGGCTGCTGGCCACCGTGGTCATGGCAGCCATCGGTTTTGTTCTGGTGGGAGTCTCTCCCCGCCAGATCGGCCGCAAGCACGTTACCGCCGTCGTTGTCCTTACCGCCGGGCTGGTGCGTTTCCTCCGGGTTGTCCTGGGCCCGGTTCCCGGATGGCTCGTACGGCTGGGCACCGCCGTTGCTCCCGGCACACAGGGACCGGACGCCGCGTTCTTCACCGAAGAGGAGTTCCGCGAGCTGCTGGACCGCGCCTCGGAGGCGGACATGATCGAGAACACCGAAGCGGAGCTGATCCATTCGGTCTTCGAACTCGGTGACACCAAGGTCCGTTCGGTGATGGTGCCGCGCACCGACATGGTGTGCATTGAGGCCGGTTCCACCCTGCGCCAGGCCATGTCACTGTTCCTGCGCTCGGGGTACTCCCGCGTACCGGTGATCGAGGACAGCGCAGATCAGATTGTGGGCATCCTCTATCTCAAGGATGTGGCGGCGCAGATGCATTCCGGCTCGGGGGAGCCGGGGCAGCACCGCGTAGAGGATTTTGCCCGCGGCGTCCGCTACGTACCGGAGTCCAAGGCGGTCAGCGAACTGCTGCAGGAGCTGCAGCGTGAGTCCACCCATGTGGCGGTGGTTATCGATGAGTACGGCGGCACCGCCGGCCTGGTCACGCTCGAGGACCTGATTGAAGAAATCGTGGGCGAGATCGTGGACGAGTATGATTCCGAACGGCCTGAAATTGAAAACCTCGGCGGCGGCCGCTACCGCGTGAGCTCCCGTGCCGGCATCGATGACCTCGGCGAGCTGTTCGACGTCGACCTCGAGGACGATGAAGTGGACACCGTGGGAGGTCTGCTGGCCAAGGCGCTGGGCCGCGTGCCCATTGTGGGCAGCGAAGTGGTGGTTGACGGCATTGTCCTGCACGCCGAGCGCCTGGAAGGGCGCCGCAACCGGGTGTCCCACATCATCGCCTGGAAACAGCCCGACGACGCCGATCCAGAAACACATTCCGACGACGGCAGGGCCTCATCCCGCGTCTCCTCAACAGAATTGGTACCACGTAATGACTGATCCACAGTTCCGCGCCGGCTTTGTCTCCCTGGTGGGCCGGCCCAATGCCGGCAAGTCCACCCTGACCAATGCCCTGGTGGGCCAGAAGGTTGCCATCACTTCGGCGAAGCCGCAGACCACCCGCCACACGATCCGCGGCATTGTGCACCGCGAGCATTCCCAGCTGATCCTGGTGGACACCCCCGGCCTGCACCGCCCCCGCACGCTGCTGGGCAAGCGCCTGAATGACCTCGTGGCGGACACCTTGGCCGAAGTGGATGCCATTGGGTTCTGCCTGCCGGCCAACGAAGCCGTGGGTCCGGGTGACCGCTACATTGCCAAGCAGCTGGCGGCGCTGAAGAATAAGCCCGTCGTGGCATTGGTCACCAAGACGGACCTGGTGGACCGGGCCGCCCTGGCCAAGCAGCTGATGTCCGTTACCGCACTGGGCAACGAGGTCCTGGGCGAAGCAGGATGGGCTGACGTGGTGCCCGTATCCGCCGCTGACGGTTTCCAGGTGGACACTGTGGCCGAAGTGCTTGCCGGCTACATGCCGTCGTCTCCGCCGCTTTACCCGGACGGGGAGCTGACCGACGAGCCTGAGGCCGTCATGGTTGCCGAGCTCATCCGTGAGGCTGCCCTGGAAGGCGTACGGGATGAGCTTCCCCACTCGCTGGCCGTGGTGGTGGACGAGATCGTTCCGCGTGAGGGGCGTCCGGATGACAATCCGCTGCTGGACGTCAGGGTAAATCTGTACGTTGAGCGGTCCTCGCAGAAGGCCATCATTATTGGCAAGGGCGGCGCCCGGCTCCGGGAAGTCGGCACCAATGCACGCGTGGCCATCGAAGCACTGCTGGGTACGCGGATTTATCTGGACCTGCACGTGAAAATTGCCAAGGACTGGCAGCGGGACCCCAAGCAACTGGTAAAACTTGGCTTCTAGCTCCACCGTGCGGCGGCACCCCTGGAGATGATTCTCAGGGGCGCCGCGTACACTTTGAACTGCCGCAGGCGCAGATGCAACTGCCGGCACCACCGATTGAACTGCTGAACGCGAATTATTGAAGGGGACCGGCTCATGTCATCTCGCCGTGCCGATACAGGTGCCGGGCCCTCCGGGAACTCAGCTTTTGGCCTCTCTCCGGCAGCCGCTCCGGGCGGCCGGCATCTGGGCCGCCGAAGCGTCGGGCACCCGGTGCTGCGGACGATCGCCCTGGTGCTTTCACTGACGCTGGTCTCCGGGCTGGTGTTCGTGGCCGTGCAGGCCATCCGGCTGCAGCAGAACTTCGAGACCCGTCCGCTGAACCTCGGCTCGAATCAGGAATCCGCCCTCCCGGTGGACGCCAACACCGATCCGCTGCAGATCCTGGTCCTGGGCACGGACAACCGCGAAGGACAGGACAGCAACAATTCCGACGTCATGATGCTGGTCAACATGGCCGCCGACCGGTCCCATGTCACAGTGGTGAGCTTCCCGCGTGACCTGCTGGTGCCGTTGCCGGAATGCCTGGACCCGGAAACCGGCGACGTCTACCCGGCCATGGAGTTGGGCCAGCTCAACGGAGCCCTGGGCAACGGCGGGCCGGGGTGCACCGTCGCCGCCATCAACGAGCTCACCGGGCTGAGCGTGGACCACTTTATGATGGCGGACTTCAACGCGGTCAAGGAACTGTCCAACACCCTGGGCGGCGTGGAGGTCTGCGTAAACCAGCCCGTGGAGGATGAACTGTCCGGGCTGAGCCTTCCCGCCGGCGTCAGCAGCGTCAAAGGCGACCAGGCGCTTGCCTTCCTGCGCACCCGCCACGGCTTTGGCAACGGCGGCGATGAGGGCCGCATCCGCGCCCAGCAGAGCTTCCTGGCCTCCATGGTGCGCAAGGTCAACGAAGAAGGCACGCTGAACAACCTTCCCAAGCTCTACTCCATTGCTGAAACCGTCACCCGCAACCTGACGGTGGACAAGGAACTGACCGAAGTTTCCTCGCTCATCGCCCTGGCCGGACGGCTGAAGGATGTTGACCTGGACCGCGTCGCGTTCGTGACGGCGCCGGTGGTTCCCTATGAATACGACAACAACCGCCTGGTCCTGGATGAAGCCGCGGCCACGCCGCTGTTCAAAGCCCTGGTGCAGGACCGGGACATCACCGAGCCCACTGCGGAGCCGGCCCCGGAAAGTCCCTCTGATGAGGGAACGGTTCCTCCGGCAGCGCCGGAGGAACCGGCTGTCATTGACCCCGCGGCCGTTCCGGTCACCATTCTGGACGCCACCGGGAAGAGCGGCGACGCCGGCAGCCGCGACCAGGAACTCGCCGCCTACCTGCTCTCCGAGGGATACGCCCAGGCGTCCGCGGGGGGACAGGCGGCTGTCTCCAGTCCCGCCACCCAGGTTTTCTACGGACCCGGATATCAGGAAATGGCGGAGCAGGTGGCTGCCGCTCTGGGCATCCCGGCTGTCCAGGTTGTTGCCAGCAATCTGGTCATTGGCGTGAGTGTGCAGGTTGGTGAGGACTTCGCCGCCGGAAACACCATGCCCAGTGCCGGCGATGTGGGCGGCCTGTCCGGACAGACCGCCGCCCAGGTTACGTGCCAGACCGCATTCGGCAATTAATAATTGGGTTGGCCCCTGCTGCGCTGTTAGGGTGGTCACGTGCGCGCAGAGCTCCTTCTCCTTAGCTGCCGCGGCGAGGCCATATCCAACGTATAGGCCGACCCCTCGCTGCGGAGTTTGTGTTGCCCGGCCGCTCTTCTGAACTCCTAGAAAAGGCCCCACAGACATGCGAAATGCACAGCAGCCCTCGGGAATGCCCGTCTCCAAATACGTTCCGTATCAGGAACAGGTCAGCTTTGAGCTGCCTGACCGCACGTGGCCGGACAAGCTCATTACCAAAGCCCCGCGCTGGTGCGCCGTGGACCTGCGGGACGGCAACCAGGCCCTGATCGACCCGATGAGCCCGGAACGCAAACACAAGATGTTCGACCTCCTGGTGGAAATGGGCTACAAGGAGATTGAGGTGGGCTTTCCGTCCGCTTCCCAGCTGGACTATGACTTTGTTCGCCAGCTGATCGAGGGGGACCGTATCCCCGATGACGTCACCATCCAGGTCCTGACCCAGTCCCGGGAACACCTGATCGAGCGCACCTATGATTCCCTTGAGGGTGCGGACCGGGCGATCGTCCACCTGTACAACTCAACCTCGATCCTGCAGCGCAAAGTGGTGTTCAACACCGATCAGGACGGGATCGTGGACATAGCGCTCACCGGTGCCCGGTTGTGCAAAAAGTATGAAGAGCAGCTGCGCGGCATCGACGTCACTTACGAATACTCGCCCGAGTCCTACACCGGAACCGAACTGGACTTTGCCCTGCGCATCTCCAACGCCGTCGCCGAAGTCCTGGAGGCGTCCCCGGACCGGCAGATGATCCTGAACCTGCCGGCCACCGTGGAAATGGCTACGCCCAACGTGTACGCCGATTCCATCGAGTGGATGCACCGCAACCTGGCGAACCGCGACTCCATCATCCTGTCCCTGCATCCGCACAATGACCGGGGCACAGGGGTGGCGGCCGCCGAACTGGGATATCTGGCCGGCGCCGACCGCATCGAAGGTTGCCTCTTCGGCAACGGAGAGCGCACCGGCAACGTGGATCTGGTGACGCTGGGCATGAACATGTTCAGCCAGGGCATCGACCCTGAGATCGATTTCTCCAACATCGACCACGTGCGCCGCACCGTCGAGTACTGCAACCAGCTGCCCGTCCCCGAGCGTTCCCCCTACGGCGGAGACCTGGTCTTCACCGCCTTCTCCGGTTCACATCAGGACGCCATCAAAAAGGGCTTCGAGGCTATGGAAAAGGATGCTGCCGCCGCGGGCACCACGGTGGACGGCATTCCCTGGGCGGTGCCGTACCTGCCGATCGATCCCAAGGACATTGGCCGCACCTACGAGGCCGTGATCCGGGTGAACAGCCAGTCCGGCAAGGGCGGCGTGGCCTACCTGCTCAAGAACGAGCACAATATGGACCTGCCCCGCCGTGCGCAGATCGAATTTTCGGGCGTGGTCCAGCGCCGCACCGACACCGCCGGCGGCGAGATTACCGGCGCCGAGTTGTGGAAGGTGTTCCAGGATGAGTACCTGCCCTCCACCCCGGAGTCCGACGGCGAACCCTGGGGACACTACGCCCTCTCGTCGGTCAACGCGGACACAGCGGAGGACGGCACCTTCAAGATGACGGCCGTGCTGATGAACGGAGAAGTGCAGCAGAAGCGCACGGCTTCCGGCACCGGCCCGATCGCCGCCCTGCTGGAAATCCTCGGTGAGGACGGCATCGACGTGCGGCTGCTGGATTACACCGAGCATGCCCTGTCCGCCAGCGGCAATGCCGCGGCAGCGGCCTACGTGGAACTGGCTGTGGGGGAGCGGGTGCTCTGGGGCGTCGGCATCGACGCCAACACCACCATGTCTGCGCTCAAGGCAGTAATCTCGGCCGTGAACCGGGCCATCCGCGACCGGGCCTGACACAGAGCGTGCTGCTGCGGCGCGCCGGAGCCGTGGGCCCGGGTGCGCCGCAGCAGCACCAAACCGTGGGAAAATAGGGTTCGTGGCAGGAAAATCATTTGCATCCCGGACATACCGGGACGAGGGTGTCATCCTGCGCACCCACAAACTGGGCGAAGCGGACCGGATCCTGGTGCTGCTCACCCGTGGCCACGGGCAGGTGCGCGCCGTGGCAAAGGGCGTGCGGCGGACCTCAAGCAAGTTCGGTGCCCGGTTGGAACCGTTCATGGTGGCGGACCTGCAGCTGTCTTCCGGGCGGAACCTGGATATCGTGACGCAGGCCACCACGCTGGGCGCCTACGGGCACGGCATCGTCTCTGACTATGCGCGCTACACTGCCGCTGCGGCCATCGCCGAAACTGCCGAGCGGCTGACCGACGTCGACGGCGAGTCCGCCAACGCCCACTATCACCTGGTCATCGGTGCCCTGGCGGCGCTGAACCGCGGAGCCCACGCTCCGGAGCTGATCCTGGACTCCTACCTGCTGCGGGCTCTGGCCACGGCCGGCTGGGCGCCGAGCTTCACCGTCTGCGCCCGCTGTGGTGCCCCTGGCCCGCACACGGCATTCTCCGCTGCCCTGGGCGGCGCCGTCTGCTCAGCCTGCCGTCCGCCCGGATCGGCCTCCCCCTCACCCGACACCATGGTGCTGTTGGCAGCCCTGCTCTCCGGAGACTGGCCAACCGCCGATGCCGCCGGACAGCAGGCGCGGCGCGAATCCGCTGGCCTCGTCGGCGGATACCTTCAATGGCACCTGGAACGGGTCGTCAAATCCCTTCAACATGTGGAGCGTGTCTGAACGTGCGTTCGAAGTCCCAAGCACCGGTGCGTCCCGCACCGCACCCCTCCGGTGCGGTGCCGCCGTCCGTGCCCGCCGATTTGGTGCCCCGGCACGTGGCAATCGTGATGGACGGCAACGGACGCTGGGCCAACCAGCGCGGACTGCCGCGAACGGAAGGACACCGCGCAGGCGAGGCGGCCCTGCTGGATGTGATGGCCGGCGCCGTGGAAATGGGCATCCGGCACGTATCCGTTTACGCCTTCTCCACCGAGAACTGGAAACGGTCCCCGGAAGAGGTCCGCTTCCTCATGGGCTTCAGCCGCGACGTGCTGCGCCGGCAGCGGGACCAGCTCAGCGAATGGGGCGTGCGGATCCGCTGGTCCGGGCGCCGGCCCCGCCTGTGGCAGTCCGTGGTCAAGGAACTGGAAATCGCCGAGGAAGCCACCAAAGACAACACGGTGTGCACCCTGAACATGTGTGTCAACTACGGCGGCCGGGCCGAGATCACCGACGCGGTGTCAGCAATTGCGGCCGACGTGGCGCGCGGGAAACTGCGCCCCGGCTCAATCACGGAAAAGACCATCCAGAAGTATCTGGATGAACCTGATCTGCCGGATGTGGACCTGTTCCTGCGGACCTCCGGCGAGCAGCGGCTGTCCAACTTCATGCTCTGGCAGTCCGCCTACGCGGAAATGGTGTTCATGGACACCCTGTGGCCGGATGTGGACCGCCGCACTCTGTGGGAAGCAGTGGAAATCTACGCCCGGCGGGACCGGCGCTACGGCGGAGCCGTGGATCAGGCCGCTCCGGCCTAGGGCTCTACCGGCGGCGGTCCGGCGGGGACAGGAGCACAAAGCCCCGTGCCCATTGCTCGATCTTCCCGTAGACCCGGCGACGGACCGGCAGGGCTGAGAGCAGTACGTCGTGCAGGGAGTTTTCGAATCTGCAGACGGTGACCTGGGGGCCCAGCAGCAGGCCCCGCTGAACCATGAGGGTTACGTCCAGGACACTGTCCGAGGTTTTCATGGCCTCATTCCAGGAGACGGCCACCGTGGAGGTGGCGGAGGCCAGAAGCAGGATCGGAACCCTGATATCCAGCCCCCGCGCCACCTGGGCATGCCCGTTGAGTACCGCACTGATCCAGCCGGCCCGGATCGGCCAGCTGGAGGGCGGCCTCAGCTGCGGATCCAGGTCCCATTCGCCGTCGCCCTGGCGGCTGATGCTGCGCCAGTAATTGGTGAGCTCGGGAACCTTCAGCCGAGCCTTGGGCCGCAGGCGCGCCAGCGGTTCCAGCAGCCCGGCGGTGGCAGTGCGCACGATCCACGAACCCCGCAGCTCCAACCAGGGGCTGTTCAGGATCAGTGCTTCAATGCGGCCGGGGTTCCGGTGGGCCCAGAGTGAGGCCACCAGTCCGCCGGTGGAGTGGGCCATCAGGCTGATCCGCACCGGCGTGTCTGCTCCCCGGCGGGACCGTATGTGCTCGGTCAGGGCGGCCATTGCCGCCTCAATGTCGGCGTCGTACTCCTGCAGGTCCGTGATGTACCCCTCGGACTGGCCCGGACGAAGACTGCGGCCGTACTTGCGCAAATCCAGTGCGTAGAACGCCACCCCCAGTCCGGCCCAAAAGTCCGCCAGCTCGGTCTGGAAAAAGTAGTCGGTCCACCCGTGGATGTACAGGACGGCCTGCACCGGTTCGGCCGGAACGGGGGCATGCAGCCGGCGCAGGAGTTCCCGTGCCCGGCCGCCGAAGGTGGGCGGAGGCGGCGGCTCAGGCGTATGGGAGACCAGGGTGGCGACGACTGGACCCTCTTCGTCTTCGCCAAGGTCCAGGGTCAGGCATTGGAAGCCGTTCCCGAGGAAGTCCGGTCTCCACTGCGCATCCATCCCTCCATCTTCCTATATCTGCAGGCGGGTGCGTCATCGTCCATCCGGCGCTGACCCGGAATTTGGCACGGGGACCCCGCAGTGGAAGCATGAAATCATGCGCGTTTATCCCGCCTTCTTCCGTGTTGTTTTCTCCGGCATGGATCCTGAAAAGGCCCACAAAATCGGTTTTGACCTCATCAAGGCGGCAGCTCTGACTCCCGCCGGACCGGTAATGCGCCGCTTCATGCGGCCGTCCCCGAAGCTTCGAGTACGGGCTCTGGGACTCGATTTCCCGTCACCCTTCGGTTTGGCCGCAGGTTTCGACAAAGAGGGCTCGGGTATTGTTCCGCTGACCAACATGGGTTTTGGCCACGTGGAAATCGGGACGGTAACCGGCCGCGCGCAGCCGGGCAACCCGAAGCCCCGGCTCTTCCGGCTGGTCGAAGATCGGGCCGTCATCAACCGGATGGGCTTCAACAATGACGGCGCCGCCGCTGTTGCTCCGCGCGTGGCGCGTGCCCGTCGCATGCTGGAGCGGGCCTGGGGCCAAAACCGGCCAATCATCGGCGTCAATATCGGCAAGACCAAAACCGTGGACCTGGCCGATGCGGTGGACGATTACCTGACAAGCACGCGGGAGCTTGCTCCCCAGGCCGATTACCTGGTGGTCAATGTGTCCTCGCCCAATACGCCGGGGCTTCGCCTGCTGCAGAACATTGATTCCCTGCGCCCCCTGCTTTCCGCCGTCTCCGAGACCGCTGACGCCGCCGCCGGCCGGCACGTTCCCCTGCTGGTGAAGATCGCCCCCGACCTCACCGACGAGGATATCGACGACGTTGCCCGGCTGGCCCTGGACCTCGGCCTCGACGGCGTGGTTGCCACCAACACCACCGTCACCCGCGAGAATCTGGTGACGGACCCGCATAAGGTCATGGACTGTGGAGTGGGCGGGCTGAGCGGTGCTCCGCTGCGCCGCCGGTCCCTTGAAGTCCTTCAGCGGCTGCACGCCGCACTCGGTCCCAACGGTCCGGTGATCATCTCCGTGGGCGGAGTCGAAACAGCAGCGGATGTACGGGAACGCCTGGCTGCGGGGGCCACCCTGGTGCAGGGCTACACCGCGTTCCTCTATGAGGGACCGTTCTGGGCAGCCAGGATCAACCGGCAGCTGGCCCGCTCAGGGAAGTAATACACAAAAGGAAGGGCTGCTTCCCGGAGTACCGGGGAAGCAACCCTTCCTTTATGTCGTTGAGTCCTGAGGAGCAGCCAAGCTAGACCGGCTCGCAGAACCTCAATTAAGCGGGCTTTTCGCCGCGCTTGACCTGCGGCTTCGGAAGGCGGAAGCGGCGCAGCTGCAGGGCGCGGGAGACGCCGTACCAGACGTCACCGGAATTGGGGCTGCCGAACTTCTCGGTGAGGCGGCGGCGGATGATCGCCCGCAGGATGAAGCTGTCGAGGATGACGGCCAGGATCAATACCCAGAAGGCCAGCATGACAATGCTCTGCACGGTGAGGTTCTGGATGAAGCTGACCACCACAAAGACAAGGGCGGCGATCATGACAAACTCACCCAGGTTCCAGCGGGAGTCCACCACGTCGCGGATAAACCGGCGCTGGGGTCCCTTGTCACGCAGCGGAAGGTAACGCTCGTCGCCGGTGTCGAGGGCGGCGCGGGTCTTCAGCCGTTCCTCGCGCATCGCTTCACGGCTGGCATTTTTCGCCGCCTTGCGGTCTGTGGGGACCAGCGGGCGCTGGCGCGCTGCAACCTGGTCCCGGCGCTTGGGGGTGGGAACTCCCTTCCCCGCGGCCGTGCGGGCTGAGCTGGTCTGGGCTGCCGCAGCAGCCTGGTCCACAGTTTCCTGCGCGGTGGGCGCTTCATTCTTTCGTCCGAACACCCCTCTAGGATACCTTGACGCCGGCCTTCAGCGGCCGGGTTCGGAACCGGTTCACAGTCCCTATGCTGACCCGGCAGGGGCGCATGTACTGTTTTGTTATGACTTTGATACCAGAAACCCCTTCGCCGTCAGTGGATGTGGATGCTCTGCGCTCCGCCGTGGAAGCTGATTTCCCCCGCACGGTTGAGCAGCTCAAGTCCCTCGTCTCGATCCCCGGCATCGCGTGGGACTCCTTTGACCCGGAACGCCTGAACGAAAGCGCCGAGGCCGTGGCCGCCCTGATCCGCGGGGCAGGACTCACCGATGTGCAGATCCTGCGGGTGGACAATAACGGCAAACCAGGTGGCCCCGCTGTTGTCGCCCGCCGCCCGGCCCGCGACGGGAAGCCGACAGTCCTGCTCTACGCACACCACGACGTCCAGCCTCCCGGGGACCTGTCCCTGTGGGAGACGGAGCCGTTTGTCGCCACCGAGCGCAACGGACGGCTCTACGGGCGCGGGGCCGCCGATGACAAAGCCGGCATCATGGCTCACATTGGTGCCCTCCGCGCGCTGGATACGGTGCTGGGGGAGGACTCCGGCGTCGGCATCACCCTCTTTATCGAGGGTGAGGAAGAAGCAGGTTCTCCCACGTTCCGCGATTTCCTCGAAACCTACCGCGATCTGCTCGAAGCGGACGTCATTGTGGTGGCGGACTCCGGCAACTGGAAAGTGGGCGTCCCGGCGTTGACCACCAGCCTGCGCGGACTGGTGGACGGCACGGTGGAGGTCCAGGTTTTGGACCATGCCGTGCACTCGGGCATGTTCGGCGGGCCGGTGCTGGATGCGCCCACGCTGCTGGCGCGCCTGATCTCCACTTTCCACAACGACGCCGGTGACGTCGCCATTGAGGGCCTTGCGTCCTCCGACACCGCCGCCGTGGAATATGCCGAGGCGGACTTCCGCGAGGATTCCTCGGTGCTCGACGGCGTGCAGCTGGCCGGTACCGGGTCCATCGCGTCCCGGCTGTGGACCAAGCCGGCGCTGTCCATCATCGGCATCGACGTTCCGTCCGTGGACATGTCCTCGAACACCATTCAGCCCAAGGCCCGGGCCAAGTTCAGCCTTCGCCTGGCGCCGGGACAGAATCCGGCGGAGGCCATGACCGCCGTCGAACGCCACGTTCAGTCACACGCGCCGTTCGGAGCGAAGGTCACCTTCATCCCGGGGGAGCAGGGGCAGGCGTTCGCCACAGACACCTCTGCTCCGGCGGCACGCACCGCCCTGTGGGCACTGCGCGAAGCCTGGGGCGGCGTCGAGCCGGTGGAATCGGGCATGGGCGGCTCCATTCCCTTCATTGCCGACCTGACGGAGCTGTTCCCCTCGGCGCAGATCCTGATTACCGGCGTCGAGGACCCGGATTCGCGTGCCCACAGCGCCAACGAGTCACTGGACCTGGGTGATTTCCGTAACGCCGTGCTCGCCGAAGCACTGCTGCTGGCCAGCCTCGGTCAGGCATCGAAGTCCTAGCCTGCTCTTTTGAAAACGCGCCGCGTCCGGGCATGGAAATCTTTTCGTGCCCGGACGCGTTGCGTCTGGGTGTAAGCACCGACGTACCATGGAGAAGGACCTGGCCCGGAGCCTTCGGGGGAGCAACTGCCCTCCCGTGCACGGTCCACGTGAGGAAAGAGAGAAGCAATGAGCACTTCCACCAGCGAAACCGGCACCAGCGTGGATGCGGCAGCCGCTCCCGAAGCAGAGCTGCCCACCCACGAAGTTGCACTCTCCGATGTTGCTGCGGGAAAGGTCCGCAGCCTCCTGGAGCAGGAAGGCCGGACCGACCTGCGGCTTCGCGTGGCCGTTCAGCCCGGCGGCTGCTCCGGCCTGATCTACCAGCTCTACTTTGACGAGCGTGTCCTGGACGGCGACGCTGTCCGCGACTTCGACGGCGTAGAGGTCATCGTGGACAAGATGAGCGTTCCGTACCTGTCCGGCGCCTCGATCGACTTCGAGGACACCATTTCCAAGCAGGGGTTCACCATCGATAACCCCAACGCAGGCGGCTCGTGCGCCTGCGGAGACTCGTTCCACTAAGCTGCGTCCCGTGGCCCCGTTTCACTGACGGGGCCGTGCGGCTGTTGGCCGTAACACACGGTATTTTGCCAAGGACGCGGTGCGGTCTGTCACTGGATGGCCACGCGTGCGGGTAAGCTCTACACGTAGTAGTAAAACTGATCGTGCGCAGCTGGGGGATTCGTCTGTCCGCTGTGCCGCACTTGCACGTAACAAGAGGAAGGGCCGTCTGTGAGTTCGCAGGACCGAACCAGCAGCCGACGCGCCAGGATCTTTAAGATCTCAGCCGTAACGTCGGCCGGCGCGTTGTTTTTATCGGGTTGTTCAGCAGAAGCCCAACGGGGATGGTTGCCCACGGAGCGCGACACTACCAACCACACCGGCCGGATCATGGACCTTTGGGTCAATTCATGGATCGCGGCACTGGCGGTTGGTGTGCTCACCTGGGCGCTGATTCTCTGGTGCATCATTGCCTACCGGCGCAGGAAGAATGAAACCGGCTACCCGCGGCAGCTCAGCTACAACCTGCCCCTGGAGATCTTCTACACGGCCATTCCGCTGTTCATGGTCCTGGTGCTGTTCTACTTCACGGATCAGGACATCCGCGCCATCAGTGAGCGCGTTGATGACCCCGACGTCGTTGTGGACGTCCGTGGAAAGCAATGGTCCTGGGACTTCAACTACGTCACCGAGGACAAATATGACCTCAACGTCCAGGTGAACCTGGACGGCCAGGAGAAGGCAGAGTCGGAAATGCCGACCCTGTACCTGCCGGTTAACCAGACCGTTGAGCTCCAGCTGAACTCCCGCGACGTGCAGCACTCCTTCTGGGTTCCCGCCTTCCTGCAGAAGATGGACCTCTACCCGGGACGGACGAACTACATCAACATCACTCCCGGCATCGAGGGCACTTACGAAGGCAAGTGCGCCGAACTCTGCGGCGAGTACCACTCGGAAATGCTTTTCAACGTCAAGGTAGTTTCGGAAGCCGAATATGACGCGTATGTGGCTAGCCTGCCCGACGGTCAGGTCGGTTCCGAGTACGACCGCGTGTACAACTCAGAATCAAGCGAAGTAAGGAGGTAGGAGGAAGCTGTGACTACTCTCGAATACACTTCGGAAGAAACTCAGGTTGCACCGCGCGTCGTCCCCGTCTCCAAGGGGCGCATTATTGTCAGCTGGATCACTTCCACTGACCACAAGACCATCGGGTACATGTACCTGATCGCATCATTCATTTTCTTCTGTCTCGCAGGCGTGATGGCTCTGGTCATCCGTGCCGAGCTGTTTGAACCCGGCATGCAGATTGTGCAGACCAAGGAACAGTACAACCAGCTGTTCACCATGCACGGCACGGTCATGCTGCTGATGTTCGCCACACCGCTGTTCTCCGGCTTCGCCAACGTCATGATGCCGCTGCAGATCGGGGCTCCCGACGTCGCGTTCCCCCGACTGAATGCCCTGGCTTTCTGGTTCTTCCTCTTCGGCAGCACCATTGCCGTTGCCGGCTTCATCACTCCGCAGGGTGCCGCCTCCTTCGGCTGGTTCGCCTACGCGCCGCTGTCCAACACCACGTTCTCGCCGGGGGTCGGCGGGGATCTATGGGTGTTCGGCCTGGCTCTGTCAGGTTTCGGAACCATCCTGGGTGCGGTCAACTTCATCACCACCATCATCTGCATGCGTGCCCCGGGCATGACCATGTGGCGGATGCCGATCTTCACCTGGAACACGCTGGTTACGGCCATCCTGGTCCTCATGGCGTTCCCGCCCCTGGCAGCAGCACTGTTCGCACTGGGTGCGGACCGGCGGTTCGGAGCACACATCTTTGACCCCGAGCGCGGCGGTGCCATCCTGTGGCAGCACCTGTTCTGGTTCTTCGGCCACCCCGAGGTTTACATCATCGCCCTGCCGTTCTTCGGCATTGTCTCGGAGATCTTCCCGGTCTTCAGCCGCAAGCCGATCTTCGGCTACAAGGGCCTTGTGTACGCAACGATCGCCATCGCTGCCCTGTCCGTCACCGTGTGGGCCCACCACATGTACGTCACCGGCGCCGTCATGCTTCCGTTCTTCGCGTTCATGACCATGTTGATTGCGGTGCCTACGGGCGTGAAGTTCTTCAACTGGATCGGCACGATGTGGCGGGGATCCATCACGTTCGAGACGCCCATGCTCTGGAGCATCGGCTTCCTCATCACGTTCCTCTTCGGTGGCCTGACCGGCATCATCCTGTCCTCGCCGCCGCTGGACTTCCACGTCTCTGACACCTACTTTGTGGTGGCACACTTCCACTACGTGATCTTCGGAACCGTTGTGTTCGCCATGTTCGCCGGCTTCTACTTCTGGTGGCCCAAGTGGACCGGAAAGATGCTCAACGAGCGTCTGGGCAAGATCCACTTCTGGATGCTGTTTGTTGGCTTCCACGCCACGTTCCTGATCCAGCACTGGCTGGGCGTCATCGGCATGCCGCGTCGCTACGCCGATTACCTGGTGGAAGACAACTTCACGCTGATGAACCAGTTCTCCACCTACGGCTCCTTCCTGCTGGGTGCGTCCATGATTCCGTTCTTCTGGAACGTCTACATCACCTGGCGCCACGGCAAGAAGGTTGAAGTTGATGACCCGTGGGGCTTCGGCGGATCGCTCGAGTGGGCCACGTCCTGCCCGCCGCCGCGCCACAACTTCACCTCCCTGCCCCGGATCCGTTCGGAACGTCCCGCACTGGACCTGCACCACCCTGAACTGCAGCAGACCGTGACCGATGATTCGGCCGCCGGCAAGGTTCTGGGCGCTGCTGATCGTAAGGAGAAGGCCAAGTGAAGGTAGAGACCAAGCTCTTCGCCTATATGGCACCGTTCTTCCTCGTGGTGGGCGTTGTCTACGGCTACATGGTCGAGTGGATGGAACCCGTGGGCTACCTGGCCCTGTTCCTGACCGCGGGCATGTCCGCCATGATTGCCTTCTACATCGGCTTCACCGGCAAGCGCGTCGGCCCCCGTCCGGAAGACCGGCTCGACGCCGAGATTCATGAGGGTTCCGGCGAACAGGGTTTCTTCAGCCCCTGGAGCTGGTGGCCGCTGCTGCTCGGCCTTTCCGCCGCAGGCGGTTTCCTGGGCATGGCTGTTGGCTGGTGGGTCCTGTTCATCAGTGCAGGCCTGGCGCTCATCGCGCTGGTCGGCTGGGTGTACGAGTACAGCCGCGGTGCCCACGCCCACTAGGGCTTTGCACCACAACATAACTGCATAGAACTAGGTACAAAGGGTCCGCAGGAAACTGCGGGCCCTTTGTCGTGCGCCCGGGCGGCGGTGCTCGGGGTGCCGGGCGGAGTCCGGTCCGGGACACGGAGGCCCGGGGATCCGGCTATTCTTGGAGGAGCACCAGCACGAAGGGAAGGGACCGCATGCGCGTCAGAACGGACTCCGGGACCGGGCAAAGATGACGGAGCAGGCCCTGCGCGGAATGCAGGAGACTATCGACGCCGGAACAGGCGTGGCCAAGCATCTGCAGCTGCAGAGCATCCTGCGGCGTTTTGTGGAAGAGCAGGCGACGGCGGGTGCAGCGATTCCGTCAGAGCGTTTGCTTGCAGACCACTTTGGTGTGGCCCGGATGACGGTGCGGCAGGCCATCGATGCTCTGGTGGCGGATGAGGTTCTGGAGCGGGTGGTTGGTCTTGGCACCTTTGTTGCCCGCCCCAAGCTGGACCTGCAGGTTAAGCTCACGTCCTACAGCGAGGAGATGGCCCGCCGCGGCATGGTTCCCGACGCGCGTGTCCTCAGCTTCGAGCAGGTGGGCGCATCCCGTCTGGTGGCGCGTGAGCTCCAGATCGATCCGGGCCAGCCGGTTGTCCGCTTCCGCCGGCAACTGCTCGCCGACGGCGAGCCCATGAGTGTTGATGAGAACTTCATCCCGGCTGTCCATGTTCCGGGAATGCTTGACGAGGAGCCGCCCACCTCCCTCTACCGGGTGCTGAGTGAACGCTACGGAATGGTGATGGAGTGGGGAGAGGACACCATCGAAGCGACTGCTGCTTCGGCTTCCACCGCGCGGCTGCTCAATGTTGAGCTCGGCGCGCCCCTGCTGAAGATTCAGCGCCACGCTTACGTGTCCCGGACCATGGTGGACTATTCAGTCTCCTACTACCGCGCTGACCGCTACAAGCTCTGGGTGCCCCTGCAGCGGCCTGGAATGCGTACGCCCCGCTCCTACCATCCGCACCGGCACCAAGGCTCCTGAGGACCCTGTAACCGGGTTCCTGCTCCTGTTCCTACCCTCCGCAACGAGTCGCAGAGGGTGGCGGGCCGGAACCCCAATGACCAACACCAGCCAGAAAGGCTACCTACATGAGCATCACCGTGATGTACCGGCGCGACAACAAGGGGGTTCTGCACTTCCGCGAAGCGATGTATGACGAGGATTCCCAGGAGTTCATGCTCAACCAGGGCAAGGTTGGATTCATGGGATCAGGCAGCGCCACTGCCGGAGTCGACGAAGCCGCTGCCGACGTGAAGTTCGCCGCCTTTGCAGCTAAGTCAGCCGAACTGGGCTATGCGGAAATTCCCGCTGAGGAACAGTTCTGGGTTGTTGCACAATACGCGCTCAAGTCCGCCGAGGGCACGGAACGCGACCGGTACCTCGAGTACAAGGCCCGGACCGCACTGGCGTCCTACTTTTCCTGGCGTGGACTGGGCACGGTGGAGGAGAGCGAGTTCACTGCCGGAAAACTGAACATATTCTGTCTCGTCCCGGACGTGCCCAAGGCGGTCAAGGGCATGCTGGTGGTGCTTCGGGACGCCAATCTGGACTTCACCAAGCTGGGGATCGGTTCCGCCCCGGTTGCCGAGCCGTCTGCGTTCAAGCGCAGGCACCCGCTTCCGGCAAAGAGCCCGTTCACTCTGGACTAACAACTTACGCTGGATTAAAGACAGACAAGCTTGAGGGGAGGTCCCCGGCAGATGCCGGGAACCTCCCCTCAAGCTTTTGCAGCGGTAACCGGACAAGAGCCGGGGCCACAAGACAAAAGGAGCCGGCCAGCATTTGCTGGCCGGCTCCTTTAGCCGTACTGGGTATCAGTGCTCAGGACTACCGATTCGTGATGGAATTCTGGTCTTCCTCAGCCGCTTCAACTTCAGCGGGTGATTCGTGATGGTGCGCATCCTCGAGCTCGCGAGGCGTCACCGGAGCAACGCGGTCTTCGAAGAAGAACCTTGACAGGCGGCCGCGCAGCTTCTCCTTGCCCGAGACCTTGCCGCGGGCGTCCGGCTGGGCCGGAATCGCTTCGGGGGAGTCAAAGTCAACGAGCTTGTAGCGCTTGAACTCGTCCACAGGTTCGTGAACCTCGATGTATTCACCGTGCGGCAGACGGACAATGCGTCCGCTTTCCACACCGTGGAGAACGATCTCGCGGTCCTTGCGCTGCAGCGCCAGGGCGATGCGTCGAGCCACGGCGAAACCGATCAGCGGTCCGAAGATCACCAGGAAGCGCAGCCAGTACGTCACATCGTTCAGCGACACGTGGAAGTGCGTGGCGATGAGGTCGGAGCTGGCGGCAGCCCACATGGTGCAGTAGAAGATGATGCCGGCAACGCCGACGCCGGTGCGGAACGGAGCGTTGCGCGGACGGTCCAGCAGGTTGTGGACGCGCTTGTCCTTGGTCAGCCAGGCTTCGATCCACGGCCAGGTGAACAGCAGCGTGAAGACGATGCCTGCCGGTACCAGCGCCGGGAAGAGAACGTTGAAGGACAGGGTGTTGGTGCCCCACGGGAACGGAATGTTCCACTCCATCGGGATGTTCCCAATCCAGCCCGGCATCAGGCGCAGTGCGCCGTCAACCCAGCCGATGTACCAGTCAGGCTGGGTACCGGCGGAAACGGGGGAGGGATCGTAGGGGCCGTAGTTCCAGATCGGGTTGATCGTGAACAGGCCGGCGATGATGGCGATGATGCCGAAGACGATGAAGAAGAATCCACCGGCCTTTGCAGCGTAAACCGGACCAACCGGGTAGCCCACTACGTTCATGTTCGTACGGCCGGGGCCGCGGAACTGAGTGTGCTTGTGGATGACAACCATGAACAGGTGGATGGCAATCATCAGCAGGATCAGGGCGGGAACCAGCAGGATATGGAGCATGTACAGGCGGCCGATGATGTCGGTGCCCGGGAACTCCCCTCCGAAGAGGAAGAAGCTGATGTACGTGCCAACCACCGGCACCGACTTGATGACGCCGTCGATGATGCGCAGGCCGTTGCCGGACAGCAGGTCATCGGGGAGGGAGTAACCGGTGAAGCCTGCAGCCAGGGAGAGGATCAGCAGGACACCGCCCACCACCCAGTTCAGCTCGCGGGGCTTGCGGAATGCGCCGGTGAAGAACACGCGGAGCATGTGCACGGAGACGGCGGCTACGAAGAGCAGTGCCGACCAGTGGTGCACCTGGCGCATGAAGAGGCCGCCGCGGATATCAAAGGAGATATTCAGCGAGGACTCGTAGGCCACGGACATCTCAACGCCCTGCAGCGGAACATAGCTTCCGTGGTAGTGCGTTTCGGCCATGGACGGGTCGAAGAAGAACGTCAGGAAGGTGCCCGAGAGCAGCAGGATGACGAAGCAGTACAGAGCAACTTCACCGAACATGAAGGACCAGTGATCCGGGAAGACCTTGCGGCCGAACTCCTTGACCATGGCCGAACCGCTGACGCGGGAGTCGACGAAGTTGGTGACGCGGCCAAGACGGGTCTTGGGCTCATAGGGGGTAGCGGAGGGAACACTCATGGTTTAGCCACGCTCCCAGTAGCTCGGTCCAACGGGTTCATGGAAATCGCTGGTGGCGATCAGGTAACCGTCTTCATCGACTGCGATGGGCAGCTGCGGAAGCGGGTGAACGGCCGGTCCGAAAATGACCTTGCATTCCTGCGTGAGGTCAAAGGTGGACTGGTGGCAGGGGCACAGCAGGTGGTGGGTGTGCTGTTCGTACAGCGCCACCGGGCAGCCAACGTGGGTGCAGATCTTGGAGTAGGCGACAATGCCGTCCACGTTCCAGTCTTCGCGTCCGGGGGAGGGGTTGAGCGATTCCGGGTCCAGGCGCATGAGCAGGACAACAGCCTTGGCCTTTTCCTCGAGCTTGTGCTCGGATTCGTTCAGGCCCTCGGGAATGACGTGGAAGGCCGAACCCAGGGTTACGTCCGAAGCCTTGATCCGGGTTCCGCTGGGATCGCGCGTCAGGTGCACGCCGTCGGCCCACATCGTGTGCCGCAGGGTGTCTCCGGGCAGCGGGCCGAGGTCGCGGAAGACCGCGATGGCCGGAAGCGGTGCCAGGACCATTGCGCCCAGAAGCGTGTTGCGGATCAGCGGACGGCGCTTGATGCCCGTTTCCTCGATGATGTCGCCCACCATCTTCTCTGCAATAACACGGTCTTCCTCGGGACGGATTTCATGCCGTTCCTCGGTGACTTCGTGGTCCGGCATGAGCGTCTTGGCCCAGTGCACAATACCGACGCCGATACCCAGCATGGCGAAGGCGGTACCCAGCCCCAGGAGCAGGTTCTGCACCCGGATGTCGGCAATGGTGTGGCCGCCTTCGAGCTTGATGCCGAAGTACCCGATGAAAAACACGAGCGTACCGATGATGGAGATGACGAACAGTGCCGCCACCTGCTTTTCGGCGCGCTTCTCAGCCTGGGGATTCGTATCGGCCAGGCGAGGACGGTGCGGAGGAAGACCGGGATTCCGGAACTTCTCTTCGCCGTCCTGGCCAGCCGTAGCGACGGTGCCCGAGGTGTTCGGACTGCCGTGACTATGGTCGCCCATGATCCCCCTCATCCTTCTCTTGAAACTGCATTTATAGACCTATGTGTAACTGTGATGTCACCCCGGGGGGTGAGCGCGGGTGATGTCTAGGAAGACCGGGAGGTCAACCAAATGGTGAAAGCAATGACGAGGCCGAGGCCGGCCGTCCAGATGAACAGGCCTTCGGAAACCGGACCCAGCGAGCCGAGTTCGGCACCGCCCGGGGAGCCGTTGGCTTCAATGTTCTTCAGGAAGGCGATGATGCTCTGCTTGTCCTCGGGGGAGACGTTGGCGTCGTTGAAGACGGGCATGTTCTGCGGGCCTGTGACCATGGCCTCGTAGATGTGCTTCTCCGAGACGCCCTCCAGGGAGGGAGCGAACTTGCCCTGCGTCAGGGCACCGCCGGCGCCTGCTGCGTTGTGGCACATGGCGCAGTTGACGCGGAACAGCTCGCCGCCCTCGGCAGCGTTGCCGCCGGCTGCGTCGACGGTTTCAGCGTCCGGCACGGCAGGACCGGCACCGAGGCTTGCCACGTAAGCGGCAAGCTGGCTGGTCTGTTCTTCAGTGAACTGAACGGGCTTCTGCTGTGCCTGCGGGCCCTGCATGGCCATGGGCATACGGCCGGTGCCGACCTGGAAGTCGACGGATGCGGCTCCCACGCCGATGAGCGAGGGACCGTTGGCGGATCCCGATGCGTCCATGCCGTGGCAGGTGGCGCAGTTGGCGATGAAGAGCTTCTCGCCCTGGTCTTCGTCATCGGCCGTGTAGGCGGTGCTGGCAGCCTGGGCCTCATTGGCCCCGCTGACAGCTGCGTAGAGCCCACCCGTAACGAGGAGTCCCAGCAGCAGCAGCGCAACTGCTGCTAGGGGATGACGTCGCCTTTGCGATAGTGCCTTCACTTGGTGGTTCCTAACTTGTGTGGTCTTTGGTGTGCTGGTGCCACTGTGGATTTCTTTGGTAATTGCCGACTCAAGCAGGTGTTACTTGAGGAAGTAGATGATGACGAACAGGGCAATCCAGACTACGTCCACGAAGTGCCAGTAGTACGAGGTCACGATCGCGGAGGTGGCTTCAAAGTGTCCAAAACGCTTCGCTGCGTAGGCACGTCCGATGATGAACAGGAACGCGATGAGTCCACCGGCGACGTGGAGGCCGTGGAAGCCCGTGGTCAGGTAGAACGAGGAACCGTAGGAGTTCGAGGAGATCGACACCCCTTCGGTAACGAGCATCGCGTATTCGTAAGCCTGGACGGACACGAAGACTGCACCCATGAGGAAGGTGAGGAGGAACCACTCGACCATGCCCCAGCGGGAAACTTGGAAGAGTCCTCCCGTGCGGCGCGGCTGAAGACGTTCTGCGGCAAAGACGCCGAACTGGCAGGTAACGGAACTAAGAACAAGGATCACCGTGTTCGCCAACGCAAACGGAACGTTGAGCTTCTCGGTCTCCATGGCCCACAGATCGCTCGAAGTGGAGCGAAGGGTGAAATACATGGCGAAGAGAGCGGCGAAAAACATCAGTTCGCTGGCCAGCCACACTACGGTTCCGACGGAAACCATATTGGGGCGGTTCAGCGTGGGGTGAGCCGGGGTACTGGGGGCATGGGTCGCTGTTGTCACATAGACATTATGGACGTAAAACTCTCCAGTTCTCCAACAGATATAGACGGTCGGCGCGTCAAAATAGTGCCGAAACCCCGCGGATCCCAGTAACGGCGCGGAAGTGGCTCGTCAGAAACAAATCCGCTTTTTCTACGATTCGTAGATAACCTAGGGGATGTGACTACGAATCCGAGCTCCGAACACACTTGGCCGACGCTCATCAACGCCCTGATTTTGCGTCAGGATCTGCGCACTGAACAGACGCGATGGGCAATGAATTCCATCATGGCCGGCGAAGCCTCGGACGCCCAGATGGCAGGCTTCCTGGTGGCCCTGCGGTCCAAGGGGGAGACGGTCCAGGAACTGACCGGCCTGGTGGAGGCCATGCTGGAGAACTCCCGTCCCATCGATATTCCGGGGGAGACCCTGGACATCGTCGGCACGGGAGGTGACCGGCACAACACAGTGAATATCTCCTCCATGGCCGCCCTCGTCTGCGCCGGGGCCGGAGCGAAAGTGGTCAAGCACGGCAACCGGGCAGCGTCGTCGTCGTCGGGATCCGCTGACGTCATAGAGGCACTCGGGGTGCGCCTGGACCTCCCCGTAGACCGGGTGGCGGAGGCAGCGGCCACGGCCGGCATCACCTTCTGTTTCGCTCAGGTCTTCCATCCGTCCATGCGGCACGCAGCTGTGCCGAGGCGGGAAATGGGTGTGTCCACTGCCTTCAACTTCATGGGACCGCTCACCAACCCGTCCCGCCCCGCCGCTTCCGCGATCGGGGTGGCCGATGCTCGGCTGGCACCCCTGATGGCCGGAGTCCTGGCGGCCCGCGGAGTTCGCGCCCTCGTCTTCCGCGGGGATGACGGCCTGGATGAAATGACGACGACGGGCGCCTCCACTGTCTGGGAAGTCCGTAACGGGGCCGTAGAGGTGTCAACGGTGGATCCCCTGGACCTCGGGATCCCCCGGGCGACCCTGGACGATCTGCGGGGCGGGGATGCTTCCGCGAACGCCGCAGTGGTGCGCAGTGTGCTGGCCGGTGACAAGGGGCCGGTCCGTGACGCCGTTGTCCTCAACGCCGGTGCCGCGCTGGTTGCACTGGACCCGCAGGCGGACGCGGGCCTGCCGGAACGTTTGGCGGAGGGGATCCGCCGTGCAGAAAAGGCGATCGACTCCGGTGCGGCCCAGGCGGCTCTTGACCGTTGGATCGAGGTCACCCAGTAGTACCGGGGGAAGAAAAAACCTGGTTCTATTCAGCCGTTTTGGTCCCGCCGGGTGCGTCGGTTTTCGCGTCCGAAATGTGTCCCCATAACGACAGATATGGTGCCGGACATCATCCGGGAAAGGCCCTTACCCACCCTGGCCGGGGGAGGTAAGGGCCTTATGAATTGTTATGAAATCGTGTTCCGCCTGCCGCTATTTTGTGATATGCAACGCGGAATCAGGCGATGTCAGCTATCGAATCCCAGGGAAAAAGCGGCGTCCAAATCGTGCTTGGAGTACGCGCGGAAAGCGATCTGGGTGGTTGTGCCGATGACGCCGTTGACCTTGGAGAGCCGGTTGGCGATCGCGTCGGCGAGATCCTCGTGGCGGCGTACCCGGGCGATGGCGATGAGGTCCCATTCGCCGGTGACTGAGTAGACCTCACTGATGCCTTCGATCTCCGAGATCTCCTCGGCACACTCGGGGATGCGGGCGGAGTCAGTCTGGATGAGGACAAAAGCGGTGATCATGGTGAGCCTTTCGAAAATGCTGGCTGGGGTGGAGGCTGATGCTTCGGTGCTGGAGGCCGCACTACTGCGAGCCTATCGGAAGCACCGGCGCTTGCTGCAGGAAGAAGCAGCGGGTCAGCGCTTCCTACGGGCCCACAGATGCGCGGCCGCGCGCGGAATCAGCAGGAAGGCGCCGAGGACGCACAGTGTCACGACGGCGAAGCTCAGGGCGACGCCGCCGCCGAAAAGCGCCCGCACACCGAGTCCGGCAACCACGGTGATGAGCCACAGGGCGACACCTGCCGGCCACAGCGACGCCGGGGAGTTCCAGCGGGCCAGGAGTACCCAGCCGGCCAGGCAGGCTGCCAGGAACGGAGAGGCGGTGACGAGGATGCCGGCCGGATCCAGCCCGTGCTCGTGGGTGTCCCGTCCCAGCGCGGCGAACAGGATGATGAGTACGACGTCGAGGGCCAGAATCACTGTCCTGCTGCTGCGGCCGGTGCGGGACGGGGACTCAGCGGCAGAGGTGCCGGGGGAGGCGGTGTTGGTCCCGGTGCGGGGGTCATTCATGGCTGCTGCTCTCCGGCATCTTCGCTGCGGTGCTGCCGGACGTAGGGTTCCAGGAGCTCGGTGACGCGTGCATTCACGGCCTGCTGCGGTGTGCCTGACTCCAGCTGCTTGGTGGCTGTGTGAACAATGCCGTTGATCAGTTCCGCCGTGGCCGCCGGGTCCTCGGCGCCCAGCTCGCGGAGCGTGCCGACCAGCGGATCCAGAAGTTGTGAATGCATGATGGCGCTTTGGGTGTTTAGTTCCTCACTGGGCGCCACGGCGGCCAGTGCATTGCCCACGGCATGCTCGCCTTCGGCAACCAGGGCAATATTGGTCAGGACGTAGGCGAGAATGCGGTCGGCCGGTTCGGGCTGGGCACGCATGGCTTCTTCCACCCGCTGTGCCCAGCGGGGAAAGACATCCAGGACAAGTGCATGCAGGAGGTCCTGCCTGGACTTGTAGTACTGGTAGGCACTGGGGCGGGCGAGGCCCGCCAGCGCGGCCACATCGGCCATGCTGGGAGCCTCACCCGTTCGTGCCAGCAGAGTGCGTGCCGCATCAAGAAGCGCCCGTTGCTGGGCCGCACGGTGTTCTGCGACCGTGGGGGCGGTTATGCGGGGCACATGCTCTCCTGTTACTTGCTGTGTTTGATATCTAGCTGATGAGCCGTCCGTCAACCATCTCCACCACGCGGTGGCAGTGGTGGAGAACGTCATGATCGTGCGTCACCATAACTGTAGCAACGCCGCGCTCAGCGGTTTCGCGGGCCAGCAGAGCTACGACCTCCTGGCTGCGGCGCCGGTCCAGGGCAGCCGTGGGTTCGTCCACCAGCAGCAGCGGCGGACGGGTCACGAGGGCCCGGGCAATTCCCACGCGCTGGCGTTCACCGCCGGAGAGCTGGTCGGGCCGGCTCTTGAGCTTGTGGTCCATTCCAACTGCTGCGAGCAGCTCCCGCGGGTCGAAGCTCTTCTTGCCGAACGCCATCCGGTGCACCAGTTCCAGCTGCTCACCGGCCGTCAGTGCCGGAATCAGGTTCCCGGACTGAAAGACAAAGCCGATGTTACGCAGCCGGAAGCGGGCGCGGGCAGCACTGTTCAGCGTTGCGAGGTCTGTTCCGTTGATGGAGATGGTTCCGGCGTCGGGGCTGGTGAGAGCGCCGGCCGCGGCGAGAAGGCTCGACTTGCCGGCTCCGGAGGGTCCGACGACGGCGACAAGCTCGCCCGGGCGAACCGTGAGGGAGATATTATCCAGGGCCTGTACGGTGGCGTCACCGTCGCCGAGGGCCAGGCTGGCTCCCTCGATCACCAGCCCCAGGGCAGTGTCCGTGATTGGTTCGGTCGTTGTATTCATCGCTGTCCTCCCAGAGCAGCCAGGGGGTCAACCCGGGAAATTCGAATGATGGCGGCGGCGGCGCCGATCAGTCCCAGCAGGATGGTCAGAGCCGTGGCGAGGCCAATGGGGCCGGCTTCCAGGGCGAACGGCATGGCAGTGCCGGACAACCCGGCACCCATCCCGAGGCCAAGCAGCACGCCGGCGGCGGTGAAGCCAACCAGGACGATGGCAGCTTGGGCCAGACCGTCGCGCAGCAGGTAGCCGGTTGAGGCGCCGATGGCACGCAGGACGGCCAGTTCGTGCTTCCGCTGGACGGTCCACACGGTGAAGAAGGCTCCGACAACGAGTGCGCAGATGGCGTACAGGAAAACCTGGATCATCTGCAGGGTCAGGGTTTCTGCACTGTAGCCGGGGGACGCATTGAAGGATTCCTTCAGGGTGGATGTGACGGTTCCGGCAGCTTCGTCACCTGCAGCGAAGTCAATATCGGCACCGTCCTCGGCGAGCAGCGCCACGGTGCTGGCCGTGTTGAACGACGTATCGGAGGTGTCGGCCTCCGAGGGTGCCCCGGGGGCCGCGTCGCCGCCGGCAATGTACTGCCAGGTGCTGAGGGGAAGGTAGGCAACGGTCACGTGCCCGAAGGTGGCCTGATCGGCTGTGTAGCCAACCACGGTCAGCTCCGTGCCGATCCGCTCCAGGGTGACAACGGAGCCCAGCTCCAGCCCTTCATCTGCTCCCGTAGGGGAGACAACAATTTCGTTCGGCGCGGACACCGCGCGTCCCTCACCGATTTCCGGCGCGAGGAAGGCGTCGGAATCAACACCGAAGAGGGAAAGGTCAACCTGGGTGCCGTCACCGGTGGTGCCGTTCATCATGGAAGCACCCATCAGTGTGACATCCGCAACGCCGGGCTGGCTGCGCCATGCTTCGGCCTGGGACTCATCGACGACGCTTCGCGAGAACGCGTTGTCGGTCTTGGTGCCTTCATTGAAAGCGAAAGCTGTGGCGGGCATGGACTTGAGCCCGGAGACGCCGTCATTGACGAGACCGGAGGACAGGCCGGACAGCAGGACCATCAGGATGGCGATGAGGGCAATGACGCCGCCCATCAGGCCAAACCGGGCCCTGGCGAAGCGCAGTTCACGCAGCGCTAAAAACATGGGAATCTCCGTGGGTTGTGGATACATATGCCAACACTGTGTCAGCATCATGCCAACATCGTGTCAGAAAATTGCTGCGGAGGGCAAGTTTGGGCCCGGCTCTCTTGTGATGGAACTTCACAGGGGGCGCGTTCCCCTCCGCTCTGGTCTGGACGCCGCCCTTCTGCTGTTCTTGAAGGATGCCCCAGCACCTGCACCAGGCCTGGCACCGTTTGGCGCATTCACGGCTGCTGAGGTGGGCGGCCGCTGTACTGGCTGTCGTGCTGGTAGTCGAATACATCGTCCTGCCGCAGCTGGCTGGATCAGGGAATATTGTTTCCGCCGTCCTGGGATTGCCGGTCATCCTTGTTCTTCTCGCCGTACTCCTGGAGACGGGATCACTGGCCAGCTACAGCTGGCTCACCCGCGAGGTACTGCCGGGAGAGGAGCGTCCGGGATTCTTCACCCTGTTCCGCATTGATCTCGCAGACCTGGCCGTCAACCACACCGTTCCCGGCGGCGGGACGACGTCGGCGGCCGCCCGCTTCCGCCTGCTTACCCGGTGCGGAGTGCAGTCAGAAAACGCGCTGAGCGCCGCGACCGTCCAGGTGGTTGGAGCCAATCTGGTGCTGGCCGGTCTGTTCAGTGCGGGACTGCTGACGGTTCACAGCACCTCTGCGGCAGGACGCTATCTCAGTACTGCCGGGGCCGTGGTCCTGGGGCTGCTGGTGTTGTCCGTGGCCGTGCTCACGGTGCTGGACCGGCATTTGGACGGAGCTGTCCGCATCGCAAGCAGTGCGGCCCGAACCATCAGGGTGATTTCTCCCGCCTCAGCCGAGCAGTTTGTGCGGACGATCGCTGCCGAGGTTCAGATGTTCCGCGGGGACCCGCGCAGGTTCGCGGCAGCGGTGGTCCTCGCCGCGCTGCGTTATGTGCTCGACGCTGCGTGCCTCTGGGTTTTCCTCGCCGCCTACGGGCACGTCCTTCATCCCGCAGAACTGCTGCTGGCCTATTCGCTCGCCAACCTGGTGGCCCTGGCGCCGCTCACCCCGGGCGGCCTCGGGTTGGTGGAGGGAGTGCTGGTGCCCATGCTCGTGGCCTTTGGCGCGCCGGACCATGCTGCCGTCCTGGGAGTGCTGTCCTGGCGGCTGGTGCAGTTCTGGCTGCCGATCCCTGCGGGGGGCCTTGCGTACCTGTCCCTGCGGCTGGGCATCCTGCGCCGCAAGCAAAAGCAGCCCCGGAACAAGAGTTCCGGGGCTGCTTCAACGGTTGTCCGACAGAAGTAACAGCCGGTCAGGGGGTACCTGCTATGCGCCCCAGATGTCGTCTCCGCGCAGCGTGGCGTCTGCGCCGCCGTCGGTGTAGATGGTCTGACCCGTGGTGTGCGTGTTCTCTTCGCTGGTCAGCCAGGCGAGCAGGCGTGCAATGACAATGGGGTCGGAATGCCCGTTCAGCGGCATGGGGACTGAGGAGTCCACCATTTCGCGTCCCTCGAGGGTGGACAGCAGTTCCTTGGTCATTGCCGAGAGCACGGTGCCCGGGGCAACGGCGTTCAGGGGGATGCCGGCGCCGGCCCAGGTGTCGGTGACGCTTGCGCGGCGAACCCAGCGGCTGAGTGCCCGCTTGGAGGAGGGGTAGTTGAGGTATCCAACGCGGGGACCCTGCTCGGCGAGGGCGGCACCGATTTCCAGCGCACGGGCCTCGTCGCCTGCCAGCATTGCGTCAACGAGCTCGGGGGAGTTGGGCTGGAGCGACGCCATGGAACTGACGACGGCCGCCCGCGGCGCATCGCTCTTGGCCAGCGTGGGGGCCAGCATTTCGAGGAATTCGGTAACTCCGAAGAAGTTGACGGCAACCGTGATGGGCGCGGGTGCAGAGATGCCTGCACAGGCAATGACTGCATCCACCTTGCCGCCGGCGAGCTCCACAGCCTTGTCAACCGCTGTGCGGCGGCCTTCGGCAGTGCTCAGGTCCGCTTCGACCTCAGCACCGCGAAGATCCACTCCCACAACGGTGTTGCCGCGTTCGCGCAGCAGTTCGGCTGTAGCGGCGCCGATTCCCGATCCTGATCCAGTGACTATGTATGTGCGTGCCATGACTCCAGATTACGCCAGCGGCACGTGCGGTTTTGACTGACGTGATTTGTGCACCAATCGCCTGAAACCCAGGTCAGCGGGCGGCGCTGACTAGTGCAGTTCACTCTGCCAACCGGGTGGAACTTTTTCAGCGGGCCCGGGCACGCTCTGGCTCAGCGGATGGCTTAGCGGCGGCGCGAGCTCCGGGCCCGCAAAGACGGAACTGGTCCGGTAATCCCAGAACCAGGCTTCACCGGGTTCATAGCTGCGGATCACCGGATGGCCGGTTGACTGCTCGTGGCCGGTGGCATGCTGTCCCGGAGAGTTGTCGCAGCAGCCGATATGGCCGCATTCGGCACACCGGCGCAGGTGGAACCACCAGCCCCCGTCCGCACTGCATTCCACGCAGCCCGGCCCGGACGGCGGCACTGAAACGTTGATGCCGGATGAGTCGTACATAGGTGCTCACTCCTCGGCGGCCACCCCCGTTCTCCAACGGTAGCCAAGCCTGTGCGCGGGTAACAGAGGCCAAGCCCCGCCACGACCCGTCAGTCGTCCGGCAGTCCCACCATCCGGGCGCTTTCTGCCCACAGCCGGGCGGACAGGGCTGCGTCGTAAGCGTCCTTATTGGCGGTGGAGATTTTGCACTTGTAGTAATACTTGCCGGGCTGCCAGTCCTGTCCCGGGTCCGCAGTGGCCAGCCATACCAGCGTTTCTGCGCCCTGCTCGGGGGAAATCAGGAATCGGTTGAGGACCGTCCGGTACACCAGGCGCATCATTGTGGTGGATTCAGCGGCGAAAGATGTTGCCACCGCGCCGGGATGAAAGGCTGCGGTTGAAATGGCCCCGGGCACGGTACCGGGCATCCAGTTCCCGGGTGAACAGGATGTTGGCCAGCTTCGCGTTTCCGTACGCGCGGTTGGGCGTGTAGTTTCGGCGGGACTCCAGATCGTTGATATCGAAACGGGCGAAGATGCTGTTGGCCGCGCTGGACGTGTTGACGACGGTTGCCTGTGATTCCGTCAGCCGGTCCAGCAGCAGATTGGTGAGCAGGAACGGGGCCAGATGATTCACCTGCAGTGTCTTTTCGTGGCCGTCCTCGGTTTCTTCACGCCGGCCCATGATGCCGCCGGCATTATTGGCGAGGACGTCGATGCGCGGATAGCGCTCCAGCAGTGTGGCAGCCAAGGCGCGAACGTCGTCGAGTCGGGAGAAATCCGACAAGTAATAGTCGGCGCCGCCCAGATCCCGGGCTACGGCGGCGGTCTTCTCCGGCGACCGGCCGACGACGACGACCCGGTTGCCTAAGCTGTGCAGGCTGCGGGCTGCTGCGGCACCGATGCCGTCGCTTGCCCCGGTGATGACGATGGTTCGCTCTGGCACAGGGTGGCCTTTCGGCAGAGGAGGAATCGTGCGAAGACTTTCCCAGTATGGCAATGCACGGGGGATGAGCCAATGAACCAAGTCGCCGTATTGCGGTAGCTGGTGTCACCCGTTCGCGGTCAGTGCCTCTGTTGGGTCTGCGGCGTTGGCTCCAGGAGGCGGCGGGCCGCGGCAACGGCAGCTTTTCGGCGCCGGTCCCGTGATTTGCCGGACCCTTCCGGCTTTCCCGTGAAGAGGGTTTCAGGTGACTGTGCCCAGGCCGTGGCCAGGGAGAAGAGCAGAACCATTAACTCGTCCGGGTCCCAGTCTGGATCGATGAGGCCTTGTTTCTGGGCGCTGACGATGTCTTCGTTGCGGGGGCCTGGTCGGCCGCACGGTGTCGGCGGGAGCAGGTTGGGCTCCTCTTCAAGCCGTGCCCAGTCCAGCATGCGCAGGTGCTCGGGTTCTTCCACGGCGTGGTCAAACATCGCGCCGACGAATCCCGGCAAGTCTGTGGCGTCCCTCGAAACCTGATCCGTAGTTTCCTGCAGGTTGTCCTTCAGCACAGCGGCAAAGAGCGAGCGTTTGTCGCCGAAGTAGGCATAGAGGCGCTCCTTGCTGGCTTTGGCCTCCGCGGCTATCCGGTCCACACGTGCGCCGGCCAGTCCATACCGGGCAAACTCAGTCCGTGCTGCAGCCATGATTCTGGCCCGTGTTGCTTCGCCGTCGCTTCTCATGCCTGTAGTCTAGCTAAGCCAACCAACCAGTTCGTTTTGAATGAGGATTTCCCGTACATGGACCGCACCACCCCCGCCGGATCGCCTCCGGCCGTTGACCACTCGGCGCATCCGCACCGCTGGCTCCTCTTGTCTGTTCTCGCCCTGGCCCAGCTGATGGTGGTCCTTGACGGGACAATCGTCAACATCGCCCTGCCGGACGCCCAGTTGGATCTCGGCATGTCCGACGGCGACCGGACCTGGGTAGTCACCATTTACGCCCTGGCCTTCGGGTCCCTGCTGCTTCTTGGCGGACGCATCGCGGACTACTGGGGCCGCAAGCGCACCTTCATGGTGGGCATGTTTGGGTTTGCCCTTGCCTCAGCGCTGGGCGGCTTTGCTTCCAGTACTGAAATGCTGCTTGCCGCCCGTGGCCTGCAGGGTGCGTTTGCTGCACTCCTGGCACCGGCGTCGCTGGCAATTCTGACCATCACGTTCCCGTCGGGCAAGGACCGTATCAAAGCCTTCGCCGTGTACGGCGCGATTGGCGGCGGCGGTGCAGCCATCGGCCTGCTGCTTGGCGGCGTCCTGACGCAGTACGCTTCCTGGACCTGGTGCCTGCTCGTGAACGTCCCCATCGCCGTCGTCGCCATGGCTGCCGGTCTGCCTTTGATCCGTGAGAGCAAGGCCCACGGCAACACTCGCTACGACCTTCCCGGTGCCATCCTCGTCGTTGCCGGACTCGCCTCGCTGGTCTACGGTTTCGCCCAGGCTGAAAACGGTTGGGCGCGGGTGGAAACCATCGGCTTCCTGGCAGCCGGCGCCGTCGTTCTCGCTGCCTTCGTGTTTGTGGAATCCAAGGTATCCAACCCGCTGCTTCCCCTGCGCGTGCTGGCCAACCGGGTCCGCGGCGGTGCTTTCCTGATTTCGGCCCTGACCGGCGCAGCCCTGTTGGGCGGAATCCTCTTCCTCGTCTTCTACTTCCAGATTGTCCTGGGCTACTCACCGCTGAAGTCCGGCTTGGCGTCGCTTCCGATGACGCTCGCTATCACCGCTGGTGCAGGCGTGCTGTCCAAGTTCCTGCCCCGCACGGGTGTCCGCCTGCCGATGACGGTGGGGCCTGTGGTTGGCGCTGTCGGCCTCTTCTGGTTGTCCTTCATTACTGTGGAGGGCAACTACGCCCTGGAGGTCCTGCCCGGGCTGATTCTTCTGGGCTTCGGCCTGGCGATGATTTTTGTTCCGCTGCAGAACGTTGCGCTCGCCGGGATTGACGAGCACGACGCCGGCGTTGCCAGTGCCGCTGTTTCCGCCACACAGCAGATTGGCGGTTCCATTGGCACGGCCCTGTTCACGGCTATCTATACCGCCGCCATGACGGCGTACCTCAGCAGCAACGAGGTGCTCCCCGGAGCCCAGGCCGGTGCCTTGGTCAGCGGATATTCGTCGGCATTCATGTGGGCAGGTGCGGCGATTCTTCTGGCCGCACCGATTGGCTTCTTTATGATCCGTCCGGCCAAGGAGGACCTGCTGAAGGTTCCTGCCGTGGCTCACGCGGGCTGACGGGTTTCGAAGCTTCCTGACTCTCAGGCACGAAGCGTGGACCGGCTCCTGGTTATTCAGGGGGTGGTCCACGCTTTTGTGTTGGTTCGGTTGGCTGTGCTGGGACCGAGCCCTTCAATGACCCAGATGTGCATCCTCTGGCGACTGCTCCGCAGGTAAGCGCTCCCTTTCCCAAGTAGTTCTTCCGAAAAGACGGGTATCTTGAGCTCTCGAAAGTCTCTGTTTTGGGCGCTTTTGGGGCTGTTTTCGGGACGGAAATGTCGGTGGCAGGTGGCAGCCTGAAGTCATGGATCAGAACGGATCTTTTCGACGCGGCGGCACCGGTGAAGCATTCGGTGCCGGGCAGCATGCCGGCCCGAGCCTGTCGATTTACAACGCTGAGCCGGACAGTGCCCCGAGGGATCCCGGTACCGCTCACATAGATCCGTCGTACCGCGACGGTCTTACCGGTTCGTTGGTCCTGCAGGGTGCGGAGGCCTTGACCCAGGATGAAGCCAGTGTGGTGTTGTCCCGGTTGGATGCGTTGGTGCGGTGGGCGCAGGCCCAGCAGGCCAAGGTGCTGCACCGGATGGAAACCCTCTTCCGTGATGAGCTGCTCGAAGATGTTGGCCGGGAAGATCCGACCCTGACCTTTAGCCTGGCCGCGGAGGAAGCCGCAGCCATCCTGCACCTTCCCACGAACACCGCGAAGATGCTGATGAGTGAGGCGGGACGGTTGTGCACCACCCACACCTCAACCCTGGCCCGGCTGGAGGACGGGGCCCTGGGTTACGGGCATGTGCAGACGGTGCTGGACCAATCCCAGAACGTCCCAGACTCCGAACTGGCCGCCTTCGAGGCTTCCCTGCTGGAGGCCGCGGGTGCGGGGCAGACATCGTCCCAGTTCCGGGTGAAGGCCAGAAGGTTGCGGGAGAATCGGTATCCGGAGACCGTTCCGGTCCGGCATAAGAGTGCTTTTGAACGCCGGCGGGTGTGTTTGGTGCCGGATGAGGACGGGATGTCGTGGTTGTCGGCGTTGTTGCCGGCTGCGAGGGCGCAGCTGGTTTATACGCAGCTGACCACGGCGGCGCGGGGTGAGCAGGGTGCGGGGGATCCGCGGGGAGTGGATCAGCTGCGGGCGGACATTCTGGCTGACCTGCTCGACGGTGACGAGGATGCAACGCACAGCCATAACCTCGAACGAAGTGAGCCTGCCAGCGAAGCGGACACCGGTGACGGGGACAGATGCAACCCCGGCTCTGGCGACAAAGACCGGCGGAACACCCAAGCCGGCCACAACGGCAACGGCCCGGGCGACCGGGACCGCAGGGACAGGGTCAGGGACAGCCGCGGTACCAAGGACAACCATGCCCGGGCACGTGCCCGGGCCCGCACCGAGATCTTGGTCCTGATCACCGCCGAGACCCTGTTCGGTGCTGATGAACAGCCTGCCGAACTGCACGGATACGGGCCGATCAGCCCCGAAACTGCCCGCCGTTTGGCCCGGCAGGCAGCGCACTGGACCCCGGTGGAACGAAACCCGGCCACTGACGAGATCCTGCGGGTCGGGCGGCGGCGGAAAGTACCTGCCGGGCTGCAGCGCTGGCTGCGGGCCCGGGACGGAACCTGCCGGTTCCCGGGATGCCGGACCAACGCCGTGATCGCCGAAATTGATCACACCAAACCCTGGTCCCACGGCGGGAGCACCGATCATGACAACCTGGAGCACTTGTGCAAGCGGCATCACATGTTCAAGTCCCGGGGCTTCTGGAAAGCACACCAACACAGTCCCGGAATTATTGAGTGGACGTCACCGGGAGGCCGGACCTACCGGACCGATCCGCACCTCACCCTGGCCACAGGACTTAGCGCCGGACCAGACGGGAGACCAGATGGGGAAGCCGCGGGACCCGCTGCAATCGGACGGTCGTCTCAGGGACCGGCCGCGGACCCGGACCCAACCGACTACGGCGACGACCCGCCACCCTTCTAGACCTGGTTACACCCTTCCAGACCTGGTTAGCTTCCGGCTAAACCCCGGTAATTCCCGGGGGACTGTTTAGCGGAACCCGCCGTCACTGGTGAGCACCTGTCCCACCATCCACCGTCCCTCGTCGCTGACCAGCCAAGCGATGAGGCGGGCGGGGTCATCCGGTTCACCGAAGCGGCCGCCGGGAAACCGCGAAAGGACCCCGGCAACGACTTCCGGGGAACGGTCGGCGGTCTCAAGGTCCAGATAGCCTGTGTTCACCGGGCCGGGGTTCACGGTGTTAAGGACAATTCCCCGGCGGATCAGGTCCGCTGCCACCGATGGGGTGATCCCCGCCAGAGCGGCTTTGGACGTTGCGTAGGCAATCTCGTCCTCCATGATCCCGCCGTTGATCTGCCCCGACGTCATCCAGATAACCCGCCCTCCGGGGCGCCCGTCGTGCTGCCGGGCAAACCCGCGGGTGGCCAGGAGGGTTGAGCGGGTATTGACCTGCCAGTGGGCATCGAGCTTCTCGGCTGTCATCTCCGCCAGCGCTCCGTCACCGCCGCTGCGCGCATGGTTGCAGATCAGTATGTCCAGATGTCCCAGGGCAGCGGCAGCGTTTCGAATGAGCTGTTCCGCACCGCCGGCATCCGCCAAGTCGATGCTGGCGTGCTCCAGTTGCGCCCCGTCGGTGAGGAAGCCCTGCAGTGCGCCGACGACGTCGTCAATCGAGTCTGCGCCCCATGGCTGGTCCGCATCGTGCGGGGAATAGTGCGCCAGATAAAGGCTCGCGCCCATCCGTGCCAGTCGGGTCGCTACGGCAAAGCCGATCCCTCGTCGCCGGCTGACTCCGGTGATGACTGCCGTGCGGCCAGCCAGCGGAGGCGGTGTCTTCAAGTGTTCATCAGGCATCTAGGAGGGACGGCTCTCCGGGGTATGGGTCTTTGCGGGATCACGCTCGGCAAGTGAGCCCACGGCGTCGTCTATGCGGGCCAGGACATCGGGTTTAAGTTCCACTCCCGCCGCCTGGACATTCGAGGTGACCTGCTCCGGCCGGGAGGCGCCGATGATAGCGGCCGCCACGTTCGGATTCTGCAGCACCCAGGCGACAGCCAGCTGGCCCATCGTCAGGCCGGCTTCATCGGCAATCGGCTGCAGTTTCTGCACACCGGCCAGCACGTCGTCGTTCATCCACCTGCTAATCATCTTCGCGCCGCCCTTGGAGTCCGTGGCACGGCTGCCTTCGGGCAGGTCCGCTCCCGGCTTGTACTTGCCGCTGAGGACACCCTGGGCCATGGGGGAGAAGACAATCTGTGAAATACCCAGCTCTTCCGACGCCGGAACCACCTCTGCCTCGATGACCCGCCACAGCATGTTGTACTGCGGCTGATTCGAGATCAGGGAGAATCCCAGGTCCCTGGCGAGTGCCTGTCCGGCACGGAGCTGCTCGGCGTTCCACTCGCTGACACCGATGTACAGGGCTTTGCCCTGCCGTACGACGTCGGCGAAGGCCTGCATGGTTTCCTCCAGGGGCGTCTCCGAGTCATAGCGGTGCGCCTGGTACAGGTCGACATAGTCCGTCTGCAGCCGCCGCAGGGAACCATTGATGGATTCCATGATGTGTTTGCGGGACAGGCCGGAATCGTTGTGTCCGGCAGGACCAGTGGGCCAGTACACCTTCGTCAGGATCTCCAGCGATTCCCGGCGCTCATTCTTCAGGGCGGCACCCAGGACCGTCTCCGCGGCTGTGTTGGCATAGGTATCAGCGGTGTCGAAGGTGCTGATCCCGGCTTCCAGTGCGGCACGGACACACTCGGTGGCGATGTCGTTCTCCACCTGGGAGCCGTGGGTCAGCCAGTTTCCGTAGATGATTTCGGAGATCTTGAGCCCGCTGTTGCCGAGGTACCTGTGTTCCATGGAGGTGCGCTTCCTTTTACCGGTTATCGAGTGTGATCCGTCTCACGCCACCACAGTACCCAGTCCTGTGTGCTGATCGCGCAACTGCCGCTTGACGATTTTGCCGCTGGGGTTTTTGGGCAGCGACTCGGCGATAACCACGTATTTGGGTGTTTTGTAACCGGCCAGCAGGCTGCGGGTGTGCGCCATGACCTCTTCCGGCATCATCTCAACGCCCGGCCGCGGAACCACCACCGCGGCGACGGCTTCCACCCAGTGCGGATGGGGGACCCCAAACACTGCAGCTTCGGCAACGCCGTCGAGCAGATAGATGGCCTCCTCCACCTCACGGCTGGCCACGTTCTCTCCGCCGGACTTGATCATGTCCTTCTTGCGGTCCACCACGCTCAGGTAGCCTTCGTCGTCGAAATACCCCAAATCACCCGAATGGAACCAGCCGTTGGCGAAAGCCTCGGCGGTCCGCTCAGGATCGCGGTAATAGCCCAGGGTGGCGTGCGGGCTGCGGTGTACGATCTCGCCGACGGTGCCGGCCGGCACAGGCCGGTCCTCATCATCCACCACGGCAGTCTCCACGTTCAGCGACGGCCGGCCCGCTGACCCGGCATGGGCCAGCTGGTCCTCCGGACCGAGGATGGTGGCCACCGGCGCCATTTCCGTCTGGCCGTAGAAGTTCCAGAACCGCACGTCCGGCAGACGCTCCTGCAGCTCCTTCAACACCTGTACGGGCATAGCGGATGCGCCGTAGTAGCCCTTGCGCAGCGAGGACAGGTCGGCTGTGTCGAACCGCGGCGAGCGCAGCAGGGAAATCCAAACCGTCGGGGGAGCGAAGAACTTAGTGACCTTTTCCTGTTCAATGGTTGCCAGGATGGCCGCCGGGTCGGGTGCCGGAAGGATGATGCTGGTGGCACCGAGATAGATGTCCGGGCCCAGGAAACAGTCCAGCTGGGCGCAGTGATACAGCGGCAGCGTGTGCAGATCAACGTCATCGGAACTCATGTTGCCGTCAACCACCGCGGAGACGTACTCCCACATCAGCGACCGGCTGGACATCAGAGCCCCCTTGGGCCGTGACTCCGTGCCCGAGGTGTACATCAGCCGCACCGGATCATCATCCGCCACCAGGGGAGGCTCCGTTGTCCCGCCGCCGAATGCGAACCAATCCTGCACATCCTCCCAGCCAGCCGGCACCGGACCGCTGCAGATGCTGGAACGGACAACGACGACGTCGGTTTCCGCCGCTTTCATGGCGGCCTCGGCAACCGGAACCAGCGCGTCCTGGACCACAAATGCGGTGGCGCCGCTGTGATCCAGCACGTAGGCCACCTCGTCGGGTCCGAGCATGAAGTTGATCGGCACCAGGACCACACCGGCGCGGGCGGTGGCAAAGGCCAGCGCCGCAAACTGCCACGTATTGCGGGAAAGCAGGGCCAGCCGGTCGCCCGGTGCGATTCCGTGGGCCTGCAGGGCGGAAGCTGCCGCGGCTACCGCCCGCTCGAAGTCCGCGAAGGTGAGACGGGTGGTGCCGTCAACGACGGCGGTCCGGGTGGGAAAGCGCTGAGCGCTTCGTCGGGGAAGATCGCCCAGCGTCTGGCTGCGGGACAGTGAAAGAAGCGGACTGACGGACACGCGGTACCCCCATAATCGACTGCTTGCCGCGTCAGCACCAATGCGCATCAGCGGACCTGTTGGCCCACATTCTGTCCCAGCGGGCGGCGGAGGGGAAGATGTTGACCTGCCCGGTTAGACTGGCACGCAGCCGGATGACCGCCCACGCACGAGGAGACCTGCCGCATGACCTACCGCCATCTCACGCTCGAGTACGACGGCGCGCTGGCGCGGCTGACACTGAACCGCCCGGACCAGGCGAATGCCCTTGGCCTGGTCCTGGCTGAGGAACTTTACGCAGCGCTCGCCGAGGCGGAAACCCGCACGGACTGCCATGTCCTGCTGCTGCAGGGCAACGGCCGGTTTTTCTGTGCCGGAGGTGATGTGGCAGCAATGGCTGCAGCCGCGGATCAGGGCGGTTTCCTGAAGGAGCTGGCCGGCAAGCTGCATGAAGCAGTCCTGGCGCTGGCCAACTCCCGCCTGATCAGCATCGCGGTGGTGAACGGACCTGCAGCCGGTGCGGGTCTGGGCCTGGCGCTGAACTCGGATTTCGTTCTTGCCTCGCCGCGGGCCCGGTTCCTGAGCGCCTATGCCGGGGTGGGACTGACGCCTGACTGCGGGGTGTCCTATTTGCTGCCCGAACTGGCGGGCCCGCGACGCGCAGCCGAAATGTGTCTCACGGGTAGGGTGGCCAATCACGCCGATGCCCTCGAGTGGGGTCTGATCAACGAAGTGGCGGCCGCGGAGGACCTTGCCCGCAGGGCACAGGAGCTGGGACAGCAACTGGCGGCGGGAGCCGTTGCCGTGCTCGGCCCCACCAAGCGGCTGCTGCGTGCGCGGAGCCTGGCAGCCTATGAGGCCCACCTGCAGGAGGAAGCTGAAACCATCGCGTCGATGGCGGGTTCAGCGGACACCCGGGAGCGGCTCGCTGCTTTTGCCGCACGATCCAACAGCCAGAACTGACTGCCAGCTAGAACTGACTGCGGCTAGAACTGACTGCGGCACCCCGGGTTTTCTGGGGTGCCGCAAGTCAGAGTTCAGGAGGCTCAGGCCTTCTGGACCGTAATGGACCATTCCGCCGGACCGATCTTGGAGAAATCGGTGACCGGGTAGTTGTTTTCAGCGGCCCAGCGCGGAATGGCGTCGGTGGCCTGGGTGCAGTCAAAGTTGATCACCAGTTCGTCACCCGCTGCCAGGGTGGTCATGGCGTCCTTGGCTTCGACGAGGGGGAAGGGGCAGACCTGTCCGTTGGTTTCGAGGGTTACCTGTGCCATGGGGATGTTTCCTTTCGGGAGCCGCCGGTTTATGGGCGGGACGGTTGTTGTCGGGGGTGTTAGTTACCTGACTAGCTGTGCGCTGCGGCGCGGGCGGGAACCTTGGCCGGACCGGATCCGGAGGAGGGGCGGCGGTTCATAATGGTGAGCCGTGCCCCCAGCCCGGCGCCCAAAATCATGAACACCAGTGCCGTCCAGCCCTGGAAGCTGAACTGTGCGGTCTCGACCATGGCGTTGCCGATGGTGCACCCGCCTGCCAGTGCAGCTCCGATCCCCATAAGGGCACCGCCGCTCAGGCTCTTCACCACTGTTGCGGCGTCGGGAACCCGGATGCGGAACTCTCCGCTGCCCTTGGCGGCGATGTAGGAGCCGAGAAGAATGCCGGCAACCAGGAGTACGCCCCAGTCCACCAGTTCGGGATCTCCCGTAACCAGGTAGTTGACCGCGTTGGAGGACGGTGTGGTGATCCCCAGCCCGGCCTCCCGGCCGGTGGCCCAGCTCAGCGGCCACGCGGCAATGGCGATCAGGCCAATAACCACTGCGGTGGCAAAGGCATTCCAGGGCTTTTCAAACAACAGATGTGCCAGTCCGGTTTTTGACGCCGGCGGTGCGGCCATTTTGAACCGCGGCTTGTTCAGGTGGTGGCGCACCGCCAGGGCTACCCCGGCCACCAGAAGGGCCACAAAGACCCATGGTGAGACGTTGAGCACCGAATAGAAGTTGCTTTGTTCAATGGTCACGGAGCGCATGGAGGTATTGAAGCCGGAAAGCGGTCCCGTCTTCATGACGGCGGCAAAGAGCGCGTACGTGATGAGCGCGAGCCAGCTCCCCACCAGTCCTTCACCGGCACGGTAATACGTTCCAGTGGCACAGCCGCCGGCAAGAATAATGGCGAATCCGAAAATGAAACCGCCAACAATGGTGGCCAGCCACGGGAATGGGCCGGAAGCGAGGGTAATGACGCCGGCGGCGTCCAGGGCGAAAACGCCTACACTCTGGACCGCCACCACCACAAGAAAGGCGGTCAGCCAGCGCGTGTTGCGCGTGACCCAGACGTCGCGGAAGGCGCCGGTGACGCAAAAGCGCCCGCGCTGCATGACAAAGCCCAGGGCCATGCCGACAATAAGGCCGGAGATAAGCATGGGGGTACTCCTTTGGCGGGGGAGGTGAATCCAGCGGGATGAATTCCAGCTGGGTTCATGGGGGTGCGGGAGAACTGCCCGCAGCTTCGCAACGCTAGGCCCCGCGGCAGGGGCATGCCAAGGATCATGGCGCCGGGTGAACGCGCATGAAGCCCCGTGACGGGGCGGGAATAAAGAGCTGATATCGGACGTTTGAGGGCCGCACTCAACGGCGGCGGCGCAGCGGGATTCTGGGAGTAACAGCCGGTTCGGGAATTCTTGCAGACACTGCCCGTGGTGGTCTAACTATGACGCTGTCCGCAATGGAAAGTCCGCTAACAACCGCCGCAGCAGAGGTGCCCGGAAGAAAGAGTCCTTGGAACCCCTAGTAATTACTAGGGAGTCCAAGTATGTTGGGCGTCACGGCACCAATGAAGGGCGGACCATGTTCGAACTGACGCAGGACCAGCAGGCCATTAGGGATATGGTTCGGGAATTCGCTTCCGACGCCCTCGCGCCAAACGCGGCGAAATGGGATGAAACAAAGCATTTCCCGGTGGACGTGCTGGCCCAGGCCGGAGAACTTGGCATGGGTGCCATCTATGCTGCAGAGGAATACGGCGGCTCCGGTCTTTCCCGGTCGGATGCCGTGCTGATTTTCGAAGAACTCTCCAAAGCGGATCCCTCCATTGCCGCCTATATTTCCATCCACAACATGGTGGTGTGGATGATCGACACCTTCGGCAATGCGGACCAGCGTGCCCGGTGGGTTCCGGAGCTGGCGTCCATGCAGTCGCTGGGAAGCTACTGCCTGACGGAACCCGGGGCGGGTTCGGATGCGGCTGCGCTCGCCACCAAGGCTGAACGCGACGGCGATGAGTATGTCCTCAACGGCGTCAAACAGTTCATTTCCGGGGCCGGGTCCTCCAGCTATTACATCGTCATGGCCCGCACCAGCGGTGCAGGCCCGCGCGGCATCAGCGCCATCGTAGTGCCGGCTGACACGCCGGGGCTTTCCTTTGGGCCGTCCGAACGCAAGATGGGCTGGAACGCGCAGCCCACCGCACAGGTGATCTTCACCGATCTGCGGGTGCCGGTAGCCAACCGCCTCGGTGAAGAGGGCTCCGGTTTCGGCATTGCCATGAAAGGTCTGAATGGCGGACGCCTCAACATGGGAGCGTGCTCTCTGGGCGGTGCGCAGGCCGCGCTGGACAAAACCGTGGCTTATCTGAAGGAGCGCACGGCTTTCGGCAAACCACTCATCGAACAGTCGTCCCTCATGTTCCGTCTGGCGGATATGGAAATGGATCTGCAGACAGCACGCACCATGCTGTGGCGGGGTGCCGATGCACTGGACCGGGGTACTGACGACGTCGTCAAACTCTGTGCCATTGCCAAACGGGTGGCCACTGACAATGCGTTCAAAGTCGCCAATGAAGCGCTGCAGCTGCACGGCGGTTACGGCTACCTCTCCGAGTACGGCTTGGAGAAAATTGTCCGGGACCTGCGGGTCCACCAAATACTGGAAGGTTCCAACGAGATCATGCAGCTCATTGTCGGGCGAACACTGGCGGAGGCCTGAAATGACCGAAGCACCCAATACACCTGAAACGTCCGAGCCTGAGATCCGTCTCGAACGCCGCGGGCATCTCGGACACCTCATCCTGAACCGCCCCAAGGCAATCAATGCGCTCACGGCCAATATGGTGTCCCTGATCGGGGAAGCCCTGGATGCCTGGGAGCACGACGACGGCGTGGCCACCGTCCTGCTGTCCGGTGCCGGAGAGCGCGGGCTCTGCGCCGGCGGTGACATTGTGGCCCTGTACCGCGATGCCGGCAACGGCGGCAGGGAGTCAGCAGACTTCTGGGCCGAGGAGTACGAACTCAACGCCCGGATCAGCAGTTACCCCAAGCCGTATGTCGCTCTGATGGACGGCATTGTGCTGGGCGGCGGCGTCGGCGTTTCCGCGCATGCGCGGCACCGGGTTGTCACTGAACGCACCAAAGTGGGTATGCCGGAAACGGGAATCGGCTTTGTTCCCGACATCGGAGGCACCTACCTGCTGTCCCGGGCACCCGGCGAGCTGGGCACTCACGCAGCCCTCACCGCCGGAACCATGACCGGAGCCGACGCCCTGCTGTTGGGTCTGGCGGATGTTTATGTGGACAGCTCCCGGCTTGGGGAACTGTCTGCTGAGCTGGAGCACCGGCAGGCAGATGAAGTCCTGCAGGACTTTGCGCAGGAGGCACCGGAGCCGTCCCTGGCGGCAGCCCGGGAATGGATTGACGAGTGTTTCGCCTACGACGATGTGGAGACCATCATTGATGCACTGCTCCGCTCGGAGTCCGGGGACGCGAACGCGGCGGCCGCCGTCGTGCTGACAAAGTCCCCGTCGGCGCTCAAGGTAACGCTGCAGTCACTGCGCCGGGCGCGGGATCTTCCGGATCTGCGCAGCGTGCTGGAACAGGAATACCGCGTTTCACTCCATGCCCTAACCGCGCCGGACTTCGCTGAGGGCGTCCGGGCCCAGGTCATCGATAAGGACCGCAGTCCGCAGTGGATGCCGGCCACACTGGCGGAGGTGAGGCAGGGGGACGTCGATTCCTATTTTGCTCCGCTCGACGGCCGTCCCGACCTGTGGGAGCACCGGAAGGCCCATGGAACCAACGACACAGTGACCAGCAACGACAAAGCGATCCGCAACGACAACGCGATCAGCAGCGACGAATTGATCAGCCAGGAGCAGCGATGACGGACGAGCAGGCTACGCAGACGCACGAGCAGGGAATGCAGATAGGTTTTATCGGGCTGGGCAACATGGGTGGCCCCATGGCCGCCAATCTGGTTGCCGCCGGTTATTCCGTCACCGGATATGACCCGGTTCCGGCCGCAGCGCAGAAGGCCGCCGCAGCCGGGGTTCGAATGGCTGCCTCCGCTGACGAAGCGGTGACCGGCGCCGGCATCGTCATCACCATGCTGCCCACGGGAACGCATGTGCTCAATGCCCTGTCAGGAGACGGCGACATGCTGGGTCTGCTCGCGGCAGCAGCTCCCGATGCCCTGTTCCTGGAATGCTCGACCATTTCGGTGGACGACGCCACCACGGCCCACGCCCTGATGCTGGAGACCGGCCACCGCGGACTGGACGCCCCGGTGTCCGGCGGAGTGGTAGGTGCCGAGGCCGGAACCCTGACGTTCATGGTGGGCGGCGCGGAGGAGGACTTTGCCGCCGCGCTGCCCCTGCTCGACGTGATGGGCGGGCGCGTGGTCCACTGCGGCGGGCCGGGAGCCGGCCAGGCAGCCAAGATCTGCAACAACATGATCCTGGGCGTGTCCATGATTGCCGTCAGCGAAGCGTTTGTCCTGGGCGAAGAGCTTGGCCTGACGCATCAGGCACTGTTTGATGTTGCCTCGGCGGCATCCGGCCAGTGCTGGGCGCTGACCACCAACTGCCCGGTTCCCGGTCCGGTTCCGGCCAGCCCGGCCAACCGGGATTACCGGCCCGGTTTCGCCGCGGCCCTGATGGCCAAGGACCTGGGTCTCGCCGCAGATGCGCTGGACTCCACCGGTGTCCGCGCCGAACTGGGCCGGAGAGCCGGGGAGATTTTCCGGGAGCTTACGGAATCCGGCAGCGGGGGAGAAGACTTTTCCGCCGTCATCAAAACCATTCGTGCAGGATCCAGTGGCACGAACAGCACCGGTGACATTAACAGCACCGGTGACATTAACAGCACCGGTGACATTAACAGCAATACCGCCGGCCAGCAGCCGGCAGAACAGAGCGGAGCAGTATGAGCGAGTACGAAAACATCCTCCTGGAGCGCAGCGGACGGGTTGGCATCATTACCCTGAACCGGCCCAAGGCGCTGAACGCCCTGAACTTCGGGATGATGCAGGACGTGGTGTCGGCCGCGACGGAGCTGGACAATGATCCTGACGTCGGCGCCATTGTCATCACCGGATCCGAACGGGCTTTTGCCGCCGGCGCCGACATTAAGGAAATGTCCGAGAAGACCTATATGGACATGTACCTGGGGAACTGGTTCCGTGGCTGGGACACCCTGGCTGCCGTACGCACCCCGGTGATTGCCGCCGTCGCCGGCCATGCGCTGGGTGGCGGCTGTGAACTGGCGCTGCTGTGCGACTTCATCATTGCCGCGGATACGGCCAAGTTTGGCCAGCCCGAAATCAAGCTCGGCGTTATCCCCGGCATCGGCGGATCGCAGCGGTTGACCCGTGCGGTGGGCAAGGCCAAGGCTATGGAAATGATCCTCACGGGTCGGACCATCGGCGCCGAAGAGGCCGAACGCGCAGGCCTGGTCTCCCGTGTTGTGCCGGCCGCTGACCTGCTCGACGACGCCCGCTCCACCGCCGAGACGATCGCTTCCATGTCCGCTCCCGTGGCCATGCTCGGCAAGGAACTGGTGAATGCCGCCTTTGAAACCAGCCTGGACTCCGGCATCCGTCTGGAGCGCCGGGTGTTCCATTCCGTCTTTGCCCTGGAAGACCAGAAAGAAGGCATGGCGGCGTTCATTGAGAAGCGCAAGCCGGACTTCAAGCACCGCTAATAAGCACCGCCAGTAAGCACTGCCAGTTTCCCCGCCCATCCCACTCGAGAACGAGGCATCATGACCCAGCTCAACATTCCGTCGGATTCGGCGGCCGAAGCTCACGAGACTTCGGACTACAGCTCGTTTCTGTCCGGCGTCGACCAGCCCATGTGGATCGGCGGGGAACCGGTGGAAGCCGTCTCCGGCTCCTGGCGCGACGTGATGAACCCCGCCAAGCGGGAAACCGTGATTGCACGGGTTCCCGCCGCAGGTCCCGAGGATGTTGACCGTGCGGTGAGTGCCGCGCGGGAAGCATTTCCGGGCTGGCGCAACCTCCACTTCACCGCCCGGGCGCGGGCGCTGTCACTGATCGCGGATGACATCGAGGCGCGGGCGGAAGACTTCGCCCGCCTCACGGCCCTGGACACCGGCAACGCCCTGCGCACCCAGGCCCGTCCGGAGGTCACCACTCTGGTGGCATTGTTCCGCTACTTTTCCGGCATCGCCGGTGAGGTTAAGGGCGTGACGCTGCCGGCCGGGGACGGTCAGCTGCAGTACACGCGGCTGGAACCGCTGGGCGTCGTGGCCTGTATCCTGCCGTGGAACTCCCCGCTCATGATTGCCGGATTCAAGCTGCCCGCTGCCTTGGCGGCCGGAAACACGGTCATCCTGAAAGCTGCCGACGACGCGCCGCTCACCATCCTGCTGCTGGCCGAAATCTGTTCCCGGCACCTTCCGGCCGGAACCGTCAACGCCATCACCGGCCGCGGAAGCGTCATTGGCGCGGCCCTGGCCGAGCATCCGGGCGTGGACAAGGTCTCCTTCACGGGTTCCACCGAGGTGGGCCGCGGCGTCGCCCGCACCGCCGGTGAACGGCTGGCCCATGTGTCCCTGGAGCTGGGCGGAAAGAACCCGTCGATCGTCTTTCCGGATGCCGTGGACGAGGACCTCATTGACGGACTGCTCCTGGCCTCGCGCTTCACCCGCCAGGGCCAAAGCTGCACGGCCGGGTCCCGGCTGTTCCTCCACGAGGACATCTACGACGAGGTCCTGGAACGGCTCACCGTGAAGCTGGGCGCCCTGGTGGTGGGCAACCCGCTGGATGAGGCCACGGACATGGGCGCCATCATCAACAACAGCCAGTTCTCTTCCATCAGCGGCTACCTCGACGACGGCCGCAGCTCCATGAAGACCCTGCTGGGCGGCGACGTTCCCACGGAGGGGCCGCTCACGGAGGGCTACTTCCACCTGCCCACCGTCTTCGGCGGGGGGCGCAACGATTTCCGTCTCGCACAGGAAGAGATTTTCGGACCGGTGCTGGTCGCCATTCCGTGGCGGGATACGGAAGACGTGATCCGGATGGCGAATGATTCCCACTACGGGCTCGCTGCCTATGTCTGGTCGCACAACCTGGACAATGCCCTGAACACCGCCCACCGGGTCGACGCCGGCTGGGTACAGGTCAACCAGGGCGGCGGCCAGGTGGTGGGTCAGTCCTATGGCGGCTACAAGCAAAGCGGCATCGGCCGCGAAGTGTCGCTGGAGGGCATGCTGGCAGGGTTTACCCAGACCAAGCAGATCAACGTTAAGCTGCGCGGCTGAGGCGTTGGGGAACAGGCTGGGAACTCCATGAGCAAAGGCACCCTGCAGGTCACTATGGACGGTCCGGTGGCCACGGTCAGCATGTCCAATCCGGGCCGCCGCAACGCCCTGACCTCGCGCATGTGGCGGCAGTTCGCCGGCTTGCTCGCCCCGCTGGCGGAGGATCCCGCCGTCAAGACGGTGATTATTCGCGGCGGCGGAGAAGATTTCTCTGCCGGTGCGGATATTTCCGATCTGAAGGCCATCCTGCACAATCCGGACAATGGACTGCACGACGGCGGTGATGTCACGGCGGGGGAGGAGGCCATTGCCGCGTTCCCCAAGCCGGTCATTGCCGCCGTGGACGGCTATTGCCTGGGCGGAGCCTGGCAGGTGGCCGGAGCGTGCGATTTCCGGCTGGCCTCGGACCGGGCCGTTTTTGGCATCACGCCGGCCAAGATCGGCATTGTCTATCCGCTCTCCGGGATCCAGCGGCTGGTCCGGCTGGCCGGTCCCGGCGCCGCCAAATACCTGTTGTTCAGCGGCGACTTTGTCCCGGCCGAACAGGCGCTGCGGCTGGGCCTGGTGGAGCGGGTTATTCCGCAGGCCGATTTTTGGACCGACGTCGCCTCCTTTGCGCACCGTCTGGCCGGCCGATCCCAGCTCTCCCTGCAGGCGATGAAGGAACTGGTGGACATTATCGCGGTCCCCGGCAGCCGGAACGCGCTGGAGGAGGCCAGCAACCGCTGGCAGGAGCACATGGCGGCGGCACCGGATCCGGTCATTGGTGTCCGCGCCTTCCTGGCCAAGGAAGAGCCGGTGTTCACCTGGACCGGTCCGGGCCACGCCTCATCAACTATCACAGCCGGCACCCCCAAAGACGAGGAAGAAGCACGATGAACCAGAACAGCGCCACCACTACGTTCCGTACCGCGCGCGACGAGCTGCTGGCCTTGTCCGGCAGCTATGAAAAGGCCGTGGAATCCTTTTCCTGGCCGCGGCTGGAGGGGCCGTTCAACTGGGCTGTGGACTGGTTCGACGCCATGGCCCGCGGCAACGCCGCCTGTGCCCTGTGGATTGTGGAAGAGGACGGATCGGAGCAGAAGTACACCTTCGATGACATGGTTCGCCGCTCCGACCAGGTAGCCGCCTGGCTCTCGGCCCAGGGTGTCGAGCAGGGCGACCCCGTGATGCTGATGCTGGGCAACCAGGTGGAGCTGTGGGAGACCATGCTCGCGGCCATGAAGCTGGGTGCCGTCATCATGCCAACGGCCTCCGCTGCCGGAAGCACGGACCTCGCGGACCGGATCAGCCGCGGAGGAGCGCGCTGGGTGATCGCGAATGCGGGCGATGCAGCGAAGTTCGACGACGTGCCCGGGTCCTACAAGAGAATCCTGGTGGGCGGAGGGGACGCCGCGCCGCTGCACAGCGGATGGCTGGACTACGCGCAGGCCTACGCTGCGGAGCCGGTGCCGCTGGAAACTGTCACCGATGCCGCGGATCCGCTGCTGTTCTACTTCACCTCCGGCACCACCAGCCGGCCGAAGCTGGTGGAGCACACCCAGGTGTCCTATCCGGTGGGGCATCTGTCCACCATGTACTTTCTGGGATTGCAGCCGGGGGACGTGCACCTGAACATCAGCTCCCCGGGCTGGGCCAAGCACGCCTGGAGCAGTTTCTTTGCCCCGTGGAACGCCGAGGCCACGATCTTCATCTACAACTACGCACGGTTCCGTCCGGCGGCGCTGCTGGAACAGATGCACCGGGCCGGAGTGACGAGCCTGTGTGCGCCGCCTACGGTTTGGCGGATGATGATTCAATCCAGCCTCGGGGAACGTCCGGAACACCTGCGTGAACTCATCGGTGCCGGCGAGCCGCTGAACCCGGAGGTGATTTCCAAAGTGCAGTCGGCCTGGGGGCTTTCCATCCGGGACGGGTTCGGCCAAACCGAAACCACCGCCCTGGTGGGAAACACTCCGGGAGCCGAGCTGCACCCGGGCTCCATGGGCCGTCCGCTGCCCGGCGTTCCGGTGGTCCTCATCGATCCCGCAACGGGCCGGGCGGCAGACGAGGGTGAAATCTGCCTGGACCTTGCCGGTACCCCGTTGAACCTCATGACCGGTTACCGGGGCGACCCTGAACGCACCCAAGCAGCCATGGAGGGCGGCTATTTCCATACCGGAGACATGGCGGTCCGGAACCCGGAGGGCTACATCACCTATGTAGGGCGTACCGACGACGTGTTCAAAGCCTCCGATTACAAGATCAGCCCGTTTGAACTCGAAAGCGTCCTGATTGAGCATCCTGCGGTGGCCGAGGCCGCCGTCGTTCCGGCCCCCGACGAACTGCGCCTGGCGGTGCCGAAGGCTTACGTTGCGCTCGCCGACGGATGGGAGCCGAACCGGGACACAGCTTTGGCGATCCTTGGGTATGCCCGCGAACATTTGGCTCCGTACCTGCGGGTCCGGCGGCTGGAATTCCATGAGCTGCCCAAAACCATGTCCGGAAAGATCCGACGGGTTCAGCTGCGCGCCCTGGAGAACGACGGCGGCACCGTGCGGACCGGGATCGAGTACCGGGATGACGAGTTCCCGGAGCTGCGCGGGTGACACCGAAACCTCTGGTCCAGGACCCCATAGCCGAGGCCCGGCGACACTGGGAGGAACACGGGTGGAGTGACGCCGCCACCGGCATGGCGGCAGTGACTGCTGTCATGCGCACTTCCCAGATCCTGCTGACCCGGGTTGAAAGTGTCCTCAAGCCTTTTGGGCTGTCCTTCTCCCGCTTCGAATTGCTGGCGCTCCTGAGTTTCACTGCCACCGGAGCGCTGCCGATGGCGAAGGCAGGGGCAAGACTGCAGGTGCATCCGACGTCGGTCACCAATGCCGTGGACCGCTTGGAGCAGGCGGGGCTGGCTGCACGGAGGCCGCATCCGTCCGACGGGCGGACCGTGCTGGTGGAAATCACTCCTACCGGCAGGGAACTTGTGCCCAGGGCCGCTTCGGCGCTGAACCAGGAGGTGTTTTCCCGTCCGGGGTTCGGCCAGGAGGACCTGACAGCACTGACGGAGATCCTGACCCGGTTCCGGCGCCAGGCAGGAGATTTCGATGAGTCCGCAGGCGAGGGCCAAACGGCAGTTCCGTAATGGCCGGGGCCATTCGGCCCGGGCCACGGGTAGTGTCGTGTTATCCAACGAAAGGACCTGCCCGTGGTCTCTATCGCCTGGCTCCGCGACGACCTGCGCACAGCGGACAACCCGGCGCTGCTGGCCGCAGCCCATGGCGGCGGCGCGGCAGCCCTCTATGTTCTGGATGAGGAGTCACCGGGCATCCGTCCGCTGGGTGCCGCCGCGAAGTGGTGGCTGCACCACGCACTAAAGACGCTGCGGGAAGACCTTGAGGCCCTGGGCATTCCGCTGGTGCTGCTGCGGGGCCCGGCGGGCAGAGTTGTTCCCGCGTTCGTACAGGAGGCTGGTGCGGAGCGGATCTTCTGGAACCGGCGCTACGGCGGGCCGGAGCGGGAGGTGGACACCGCGGTCAAGGAGCGGGCCGCCGGTGCGGATGTGCAGGCGGAGAGCTTCCAGGCGTCGCTGCTGCACGAACCCTGGACCGTGCGGACGGGCGGCGGCGGACCCTACCGGGTCTTCACCCCGTTCTGGCGGACCGTCTCCGCAATGGATTTCCGGGCACCCCTCTCGGCGCCGGAGAGAGCCGCTGCTCCGCCAGCCGGCATCCCTGCCGGCGAGAACCTGGCGGACTGGAACCTGCTGCCGCTGCATCCGGACTGGGCTACAGGACTGGCGGAAGCCTGGACCCCCGGTGAGGAAGCCGGCCTGTCCGCCCTCAGCGACTTCCTGGCCGGCCCGGTGCAGGAATACGACGACGGCCGCGACCGCCCGGCGAAGCCCGGAACCAGCAGGCTTTCCCCGTACCTGCGGTGGGGGCATGTGAGTCCGTTCCAGGTCTGGCACGAACTGTCGCGCGTCCGCGGGAACGGACCCGGCCCCGATGTGTTCGGCACCGAGATCGGCTGGCGCGAGTTCTGCTGGCACCAGCTCTTCCACAACCCGGATCTGGCCACCAAAAACCTGCGGCCCGCCTTCGACGGGTTTCCCTGGGAACATCCGGAGGGCTCCGGACCGCAGACCCCGGCGATCCTGCGCGGGAAGGGTGTGCCGGCGCCGTCGGAGTCCCGGCCGGATGAATTGGATGCCCTCGATGCCCTTGACGCGTGGAAGGCCGGCAGAACAGGGATTCCACTGGTCGACGCCGGCCAGCGGCAGCTGTGGAGCATGGGCTGGATGCACAACCGGGTGCGCATGGTGGCTGCCAGCTTCCTGATCAAGAACCTGGGCATCCATTGGCGGGTGGGCGAGGAATGGTTCTGGGAGACACTGGTGGACGCAGACCCGGCGAGCAATCCCGCCAACTGGCAGTGGGTCGCAGGCTCCGGCGCGGACGCAGCTCCGTTCTTCCGGATCTTCAATCCGCAAACGCAGGCGAAGCGCTTTGATCCTGACGGCGCCTACATCGCCCGCTGGGTGCCTGACGCACTGACACCCGCCTATCCCGAGCCGCTCGTGGACCTTAAAGAGTCCCGCCGGCACGCACTCGAGGCGTACGAGAGCATTCGCTGAGCGGCTGCACAGCGGGCGGGATCTCAGATGTCAGCGCGTTCTCAGCTGTCAGCGCGCGGGCCCTCGGCGGCGTAGCAGGCCCACTCGGCGAGGGAGGCTTGTATCACCATGTACCTGTCGTCGAAAGTATCAGCGCGGTAGTCGTCGGAGAGATTGTGATCCAGGGCTACTCGGAAAGCTGCGGCATAGTCGGCGGTGGGGCCGATCACGAAGCTGCGGTCGGGGCCGCTGCGGACGACTGCCCAGCGGGTGTCCGGTGCGGCCGCGGCCGCTGCGGCAGTGTCGTAGTAGTCCACAGCCAAGCCGAAGTGCCCGTCCCACTCAACTTCCTGCAGTGACACTTCGCCCGGCGGCTGCTCTTCCTCAATGGCAGGCCGCCAGTCCACGACGCTCCGTTCGTCGTCGAGCACCAGCGTGAGGCGGGGCCGGGCGGGAAGATCGGAGCTGACAGGCACTGCGAGGGCCAGGGACCGGGGCCGGATGTTGTCCGGCTGGGTGCGAAACGTTCCGGCGGCGGTGTGCAGGAGATAGGTCGTTGCGCCGTGCTCCGAAGGCTCGCCGTAGTCAATGCGGCGCAGTGTGGTGGTGAGGTCCAATGGCTCCTAACTTTCATACGAATCCGGGCTTCTTCTACCAATTTTACCGGGCCGGGCGCGGACTGAAAGAAGGTGTTGATCACACAGGGATGCCAAAGAGGCCCCGAAATACCCCAGAGCAGGGGTTTTCGGGGCCTCTGAATACTCGGCTGTAAGCCTAAACCTGGCCCTGGCCGGGAGTGCCGGCCGGATGGGGCTGAAGGATCTGGACATCCATGTCCTGCGCCATCTTGCCCTCAAGGGCAGCGGTCAGGGCCTGGAAGGCAGGGCTTGTCGAGTGGGCCTGCAGATCTTCGGGGCTGGCCCACTTTTCGATCATGACCAGGCGGTCGGGTCCCTCGTTGAGGCTGTAGACCTCGCAGCCGGCATCCTCGGCGTGGACGCGTGCGATCACGTCTTCCAAAGTCGCAATCACGTCATCCCGAAACTCAGGCTTCGGCACCATCGTGGCAACTACAACAAGACTCATGAGTTTTGCTCCTTCAAAGCGTCAAGGGCGGCGTCGACCGGAACCGAACCGTTGTTGAATTCGATAGTCTGCCCGATGGTGGCGGGACGGTCCAGCACGGCAGCGGCGACCAGCGCCACATCCTCGCGGGAGACCTGGGTGCCCTCGACGCCGGGACCGGTTTCGATCTTTCCCGTGCCCGGATCCAGGGTCAGGGCGCTCGGTCCGAGAATGGTCCAATCCAGTCCGCTGCCGCGAAGGTATTCATCGGCCGCAGCCTTGGCATCGGCATAGGCATAGAACCCGTCATCTTCGGGAACACCGTGATCGGGTCCGGCGCCGAAGTAGGACACCATGACGTAGCGCGAAACACCGGCAGCCTTGGCTGCGTCCATGGAGCGGATGGCGGCGTCGCGGTCCACAGCATAGGTGCGTTCAGCCGTTCCGCCGCCTGCGCCGGCAGACCACACCACGGCGTCCTGGCCGGCGAGCTTCTGCGCAATTTCGTCAGTGGAGAGATTCTCGACATCGGCGACGACGGCGGTGGCTCCGGTGGCTTCGACGTCGGCCGTGTGATCGGGATTTCGGAACAGCGAGGTGACCTGGTGGCCGTTGGCGCTCAGGTCCCTGGCGAGATGCAGGGCAACCTTGCCGTGGCCTCCGATGATGGCAATGCGTGACATGGTGAGTCCTTTCATGGGGATCAGTGTCGGTGCCCACCATAAGCACGCTGATGGTTCTCATGCATAGTTGTTCCGCTATGCGCGGAGCCTTCCGGGAACAGCGGTGAGGCGGGAATAAAACGGCGCGGTAGCGATGCGCAGCGCCGGCCGCAGTTGATGTCCCGTCAGACCGGAAGATCCCGCAGCAGGCCGCCGAGCCGCACCAGTTCCATCGGAATATGCTCGGTCAGGCTGAGCCCGACAATATCCGCCACTGCGGCGGCGTCGGAAACCAGGCTCACGAGCTCGGACATCCGCATCCCGTCAGTGTCCTGGCCCACCGAACCGGTGAAGTCACGGCGGTCAATGACATCCAGGTCAATGTGGATGGCCAACTGCTGTGCGCCGGTTCCGGCAATCCATTCGAGCACCTGGCGGTTGTCGCGGGGAGTGCTCGTAATGCCAACAGTTTGGATGCCCAGGCGTTCCTTAACCGCAATGCCCTCGCTGTCCCAGTGCCGAAGGCCGACCTGCAGAATGTTTGCCGGCGGTATCAGCGCCGGCAGTTCAGCGATAATTCCGGCATCTCCCTCACCCGCCAGGGTCGCCAGCGCCATGGAACGGAATCCGGTGTAGGAATCGCCCGGGACTCCGGTATCGGAATGGGCATCGATCCACAGCACCGCAAGGCTGTCACCGTAAACGGAGGCCAAGTGGCTGAAGGGAGCCACACTGACCGAACACTCGCCGCCGAAGGTCACCACCGACGTCGGTTCCGCGTCGCGCAGAATCTTCAGTGCCTCCATCAGCTGGCGGACCACTGCGTCGCGCGCGTAGATGCCGTCGACTGTTGCCAGCGCCTCGTCGGTGGTGTCCGTGCTGACGGGCACATATGCAGTGGCCCCGTCATGGTCCGGAGCCATCAGCTCCAGGAGGGCCGGACCAAGGTTGAAGGACAACTGGGTGTCGTGCGCGTCCACCCCCGGATGCAACTGGTGGGTGGCGGGCCCGGAGGCGCCCTGCCACTGCGGAAAGATCAGGCGCAATGCGCCGGGACCGGTGGGAGAGGTCGAGTTCATGGGCCAAACTTACGCCGGACCGGTGCCCCGGATAAGGGTACGGCGACGGGTGGGCAGGCAACACGGCAAATTTCACCGCCGAAAAACCGGCGGCCGCAAACAAAATAGGATGGAGGTATGACTGCAACACTCGTAGCCCGGGATCTGTCCGGCGGCTACGCACACCGCACCCTTTTCTCGCATCTGAATCTGACTGTCGCGCCGGGCGACGTCGTGGGCGTGGTGGGTTCCAACGGCGCCGGAAAATCCACCCTCCTTCGCCTGCTTGCCGGTGCAGCGGAACCCCTGGCCGGCAGCGTGTCCACTGCTCCCGCCGACGCCTTTATCGGCTGGCTGCCCCAGGAGCACGAGCGCGTGGAAGGTGAGACCGTGGCCGGTTACATTGCGCGCCGCACCGGTGCAGCGGCAGCCACGGAAGCGATGGAAGCCACGGCTGAGGGCCTCGGATCCGGAGCCAAAGGGGCCGACGACGCCTACGCCGTCGCGCTGGACCATTGGCTGGCCAGCGGTGCCGCGGACCTCGAGGACCGGATTCCCGCTGTTCTGGCCGAGCTGGGACTGGACGTGGGCGCAGAGGCGCTGATGACATCGCTGTCCGGCGGTCAGGCGGCCCGGGTGGCGCTCGCTGCCCTGTTGCTGAGCAGGTTCGACATTGTGCTGCTGGATGAGCCCACCAATGACCTGGACCTGGCCGGGCTGGCACGGCTGGAGGAGTTTGTTCAGGGTTTGCGCGGGGGCGTGGTCCTCGTCTCGCATGACCGGGAATTCCTTGCACGCTGCGTGACCACGGTGGTGGAACTCGACCTGGCGCAGAACAAGGTGGCTGTGTACGACGGCGGGTACGACGCCTTTTTGGAGGAGCGGAGCGTTGCACGCCGGCATGCCCGCGAGGCGTATGAGGAATTCGCTGACAAGAAAGCGGATTTGGTATCGCGTGCCCGCACGACCCGGGAATGGAGTTCCCAGGGTGTCCGCAATGCCATGAAGAAATCTCCGGACAATGACAAGATCCGGCGCCGGGCGTCGATGGAATCCTCCGAAAAGCAGGCACAGAAAGTGCGGCAGATGGAATCCCGGATTGCGCGACTGGATGAGGTGGAGGAACCGCGGAAGGAATGGCAGCTGCAGTTCACCATCGGTTCAGCTCCGAGGTCCAGCTCCGTCGTCGCAACCTTGAACAACGCGGTGGTGCAGCGCGGATCATTCACGCTGGGACCGGTTTCGGTCCAGATCAATGCCGGGGAGCGGATCGGCATCACCGGTCCCAACGGCGCCGGAAAGTCCACCCTGCTGGCGCTGCTGCTGGGACGCCTGGAACCTACCGACGGCAGTTCATCGCTGGGGTCGTCAGTGGCCGTGGGGGAGATTGACCAGGCCCGGGGGCAGCTGGACCATGCAATGGCGCTGGGAGACGCTTTTGAGGCGGCCGTTCCGGAAATGAACAGCGCCGAGGTCCGCACCCTGCTGGCCAAGTTTGGGCTCAAGGCCGATCAGGTGACCAGCCGGGTGGACTCCCTGTCCCCGGGTGAGCGGACCCGGGCGTCGCTGGCGCTGCTGCAGGCGCGCGGGGTGAACCTGCTGGTGCTCGACGAGCCGACCAACCACTTGGATCTGCCGGCCATCGAGCAGCTGGAAGAGGCCTTGGAGAGTTACGAGGGAGCCCTGCTGCTGGTGTCCCATGACCGGCGGATGCTGGAAAATGTCCGGCTCGATGCCCGCTGGAATGTGGGCGGAGGTTCCGTCACTATTCAGTGAGGATGTCCTGAGTTCCGGCGCACTGCCGGAATGTGGTAATAATTACCGACAGTTTGTTTCTTGCCTGCCCTTCATTGAATGCGCTGCATTGGATGCGGCTTAATTGCGTGGTCTCGGTTTTTAGTCTCGGTCTTTTTGGGGGAGTAGTTATCATGGCTTCACTGCAGCAACTGCGTGGAAGGACCGACCGGTGAAGGGCCTGCGCGTCATGGACGTGCCCGTCCTGCTGAGTGTTTGGATCCTGTGCGTCACGACCGACTGGTCAACCGGCACCAAAGCCGCCCTCAACGTAGCTGCGGTGGCCCTTTTGTGCCTGAAGGAGATTCTGGTGCATCGCCGGTTGCAGCGCGTTGCCGCCGCCACGGTGCAGCCGGCTACGGTGCGTTCGCGCGAACTGGCCTTCGCCGCCGCCTAGCTGTGTACCGCTGGCTACTGCGGTGCAGGGAGTAGTCTCAGTAGCCCCGGCACCTCGCCGGGTGAAACTTGGGAGTACGCATGAGCAGCACATTCACGGACAGCTCGCTGAGGACCCTGGGGGTCATTGCGACCTCACGCAAGACCGATGAACGGCGCCTTCCGCTGCATCCGCGCCATCTGGAACGGATCGACGCCGATCTGCGGGCCCGGATCATCCTTGAACAGGGCTACGGTGAGCGGTTTGGCGTCGGTGATGATCAGCTGGCTCCCCTTGTGGGCGGGATGGCTCCGCGCGGTGAGGTCATAGCCGCGTCGGATGTGGTCCTGCTGCCCAAGCCGCAGGCGCAGGACCTGCGCGAACTTTCCGACGGTCAGGTGCTGTGGGGCTGGCCTCACTGTGTCCAGGACAGCGTCATCACCCAGCTGGCCGTGGACAAGTCGCTGACCCTCATTGCCTTTGAAGCCATGAATCACTGGAACTCGGACGGCGGATTCGGACTCCACGTATTCCACAAGAACAATGAGCTGGCCGGTTACAGCTCGGTTCTGCACGCGCTGGAGCTTGCCGGGTCAACGGGCGACTACGGCCGGCGGCTCAGCGCCGCGGTCATCGGTTTCGGCGCCACTGCCCGCGGCGCCGTCACCGCCCTGAATGCATTGGGAATCCACGACGTTCAGGTGCTCACGAACCGGGACACCGCCGCCGTCGGCTCGCCCATCCACTCCGCGCGGATCTCACGCTTTGAGCGCGACGCCGACCTGCCCCACCTCAGCCACGTCATTACCGACGACGGCCGCGAACCGCTGGCGCCGTACCTCGCCGGGTTCGATCTGGTGGTCAACTGCACCCTGCAGGACCCCAACGCCCCCCTGACCTATCTGCAGGAAGACGACCTGGCTGCTTTTGCCCCGGGCAGCATGATCATTGATGTTTCCTGCGACGAAGGCATGGGCTTCTCCTGGGCCAAGCCCACCAGCTTTGCCGATCCCGTCTTCGAGGTGGGCAATGCCGTCCGGTACTACGCCGTAGATCACAGTCCGTCCCACCTGTGGGACTCGGCGACGTGGGAAATCAGCGAGGCAGTGCTTCCTTTCCTCCGCACGGTAATGTCCGGGCCTGACGCCTGGGATGAGGAGTCGAGCGTGCGGCGTGCGATTGAAATTCGGAATGGGCGGATCCTGAATCCGGCGGTCCTGGCATTCCAAGGCCGTTCGGCGGAGTATCCCCACGGGGTGCTGCCCACGGTATGACCCGGGACCCGGTGCCAAAACCGGGTCCGGCCGGCGGTTTCATCACGGGCCGCAGACGAGTTGACGGTGATCGAAGCTCCGATGAGGCTCGTGTCTAGGACACGCGCGCCGTCGGGGTCTATGGTTCTAGGGCCGCACCGTGACCGCCGACCGGAATCGAGCAGCTCATGACCACTGACCTTAAATCCCTGCTGATTCCTACGGACAACGGCCTGGTCCGAGGAATTGTGGCCAACGGAGTGCGGACCTGGCGCGGCATCCCCTATGCTGCGCCGCCGGTGGGAGAGCTGCGGCTGAGGTCACCGCAGCGGGCGGCCGGGTGGAACGGGGTCTTGGACGGCAGCGCCTTCGGGGCAGCGCCGCCGCAGTCCCGGAACCCGTCCCTGACCGGCTCCAGAAGGCGGGCACCGATGGACGAGGACTGCCTGACACTCAACATCTCGGCGCCCCTGGAACCGGCCGCGGACCAACTTCCCGTGCTGGTGTACTTTTACGGCGGCGCCTTCAGCTCCGGGTCCTCCACCGTAAAAACCTACCGCGGTTCCCATCTGGTCCGGACTGGCGAAGCGCTCTACGTATCTCTGAACTACCGGATCGGCGCCCTGGGCTTCACGGATTTCAGCTCCTTCTCGACCGCCCAACGGACGTTCGACTCAAACCTCGGTCTGCGGGACCAGGTGGCTGCGCTGGAATGGGTTCGGGACAATATCGCGAACTTTGGCGGCGATCCGGGAAATGTGACCATCTTCGGCGAATCCGCCGGCGGCATCTCGGTGACGTCGCTCATGTGCATTCCGGCCGCCCGAGGACTGTTCCACAAGGCCTACGCCCAGAGCCCGGCGCCCTCCAGCGCGTACTCCCCGGAGCTCCACGCCTCCTGGGCACGGGATTTGCTGAAGATCCTCAAGGTGCCCCTGTCTGACGCCGCCGAAGCCCTGACCGTCCTACCGGCCGCCGCCCTGGTACAGGCAACCAACCGGCTGACGTCCAAAATAGGCCCGGCCGACAAGCCGGGATCGCTGAGTGTGTCACCGGTGATTGACGGGGAATTCCTGCCGGAACATCCCTTTGACGCCTTCATGAAGGGCAAATCTGCTCCGGTGCCGCTTGTACTGGGAACGATGGCGCAGGAAGGGGCACTGTTCGCCAAAGTGGTGGACATCCTTCCTTCAACTCCGGACCGCATCGAAAAGATGTTCGCGGGCACCGACCCGGCGGCGCAGTCGCGCGTGCTGGCCGCTTATCCGGGTTATCCGTCCAAACAGCGGTCGGTGGAAATCAGCGGTGACCTCGTCTTTTGGTATCCGTCCACTGTGGTGGCCGAGTCCCACTCCCTGGTGGCTCCAACCTGGTCTTACCGGTATGACTTCGCCACGCCAATGATGAACCTGCTGGGTTTCGGTGCGACCCACGCCATGGACGTGCCCGTGATGTTCGGTGAAACCGGTGAGCCCATCACCCGTGCATTGTCCCTCCTTGGAGGGGCCTCGGCCCTGAAAAAGCTATCGGCACGGTTCCAGGGAACCCTGCTGAGCCTGGCGAAGACGGGCGATCCGGGGCCGGACTGGCCGCCCTACGAGCCTGTGGAGCGGCAGACCCGGATCTTCGACCGTGAAGACCGGATTGAATCCGATCCCTTTCCGGAGCGTCGCCGTGCCTGGGCAGGCTACCGGGGGTATTTGTGATGGAGTCCGCAGACTCCCTGTGGGAGTCTTAACCCAGCTTTAGTCCCATCCTCAATCCACCGCAGTGTGCATAAGGAGAGTTGGCAGCATGAGTGAACATTACGACGTCGTTATCCTGGGAGCCGGTCCTGGCGGTTATGTGGCGGCGATCCGTGCCGCCCAACTGGGCCTGAGCGTGGCAGTGGTGGAGGAGAAGTACTGGGGCGGCGTTTGCCTGAACGTGGGATGCATTCCCTCCAAGGCGCTGCTTCGCAATGCCGAACTGGCCCAGATCTTCACGAACCAGGCGAAAACATTCGGCATGAGCGGCGACGTCAGCTTCGATTTCGGTGCTGCGTTCGACCGCAGCCGGCAGGTGGCGGACGGGCGGGTCAAGGGTGTCCACTTCCTGATGAAGAAGAACAAGATCACCGAATATGACGGGCACGGGGTGTTCACCGATGACCACACCGTGGAGGTCTCCCTGTCCAAGGGCGGCTCCGAGACCATTACCTTCGACAATGCCATCATTGCCACCGGAACCTATGTGCGCCTGCTGCCCGGCGTCGAGCTCTCGGACAACGTGGTGACGTACGAGGCGCAGATCATGGACCGGGACCTGCCGAAAAAGATGGTGATTGTCGGCGCCGGCGCCATCGGCATGGAGTTTGGCTATGTGCTGCGCAGCTACGGGGTGGACGTCACGATCATCGAGTTCCTGGACCGGGCGCTGCCCAACGAGGATGCAGACGTGTCCAAGGAAATCACCAAGCAGTACAAGAAACTGGGGATACCGATCCTGACCTCCACCAAGGTGGAAACGGTGACCGACAACGGTTCCTCGGTGACCGTGACCTACAAGGACAAGAACGGCAAGGACGGATCCATCGAAGCGGACCGGGTGATGCTCTCCATCGGGTTTGCGCCGCGGACGGAGGGTTACGGCCTGGAAAAGACCGGTGTGCAGCTTACCGACCGCGGGGCCATCGCCATTGACGAATTCATGCGGACCAACGTTGCGCACATTTACGCCATCGGCGATGTGACAGCCAAGCTGCAGCTGGCCCACGTGGCCGAGGCCATGGGGGTGGTGGCGGCGGAAACCATCGGCAAAGCGGAAACCATGCCGCTGGGGGATTACCGCATGATGCCCCGGGCCACGTTCTGCCAGCCGCAGGTGGCCAGCTTCGGACTCACCGAGCAGCAGGCACGCGATGAGGGCCATGACGTGGTGGTGAGCACCTTCCCGTTCACGGCCAACGGCAAGGCCCACGGTCTGGGCGAGCCGGTCGGCTTCGTGAAACTGGTGGCGGACAAAGAGCATCTCGAGCTGCTTGGCGGACACCTGATCGGACCGGATGTGTCCGAGCTTCTGCCCGAACTGACACTGGCGCAGAAATGGGACCTGACCGCTTATGAGCTGGCGCGGAATGTGCACACACACCCCACGCTGAGCGAGGCACTGCAGGAGGCGTTCCACGGCCTGACCGGGCACATGATCAACTTTTGACGCAGTGCAAAGAGCCGCTGGATCCCGGCCGGGATGAGGGTGGCGGGTTCACGGTGTTGACTCTGCGGCGCGGCCGGACAACCCTTTGGATAGGGGTGGACCGGGCGGGAAAGCGTCATGAGGACCGGCAGGATTGTCATGTTCGTCATCGGCTGTTTGCTGATGCTTATTGGGCTGGGACTGGCGGTGGGAGCCGCCGCTGTCGGGATATTCAACGCAGGCCAGGGCGATGACCGCTACCTCTCCGTTCCCGAGGAGGTCTACGAGGTTGACTCGTACGCCCTGATCGTGCCGGACCTTGAAGTCAACGGGGTGCGCTCGGATGATCAGGTGGCAACCCTGCTGGTGCAGGGAGAGCCAACTCAGTCCGGCCAGGAACTCTTTATCGGTATTGGCCCGAGTGATGAGGTGGACCGTTACCTCCTTGACGTGCAGTACAGCGAGCTGCAGGAAGTGGATTTCCGTCCGTTCCGCGCCGAGTACGAGGAGGTGAACGGAACCCGGGCTCCTGCGCCTCCGGTTGAGCAGGGCTTTTGGGCGGCGGCATCCAGCGGCACCGGCGAGCAGTCACTGGAATGGAACCTGGACGAAGGTGACTGGTCCGCAGTGGTGATGAATGCTGACGGGAGCCGGCCGGTCTCAGCGGAGCTTCAAGTGGGTGCACGCTCCGAATTGCTCCAGCCGGTCACCTGGATCCTGCTGATCTCCAGCATCGTCTTCCTCGTAGCTGGAATTGCCCTCGTGGTGATCGGATCATCGGGGCTGCGCCGCCGCCCGGTCGGGCCGGGTGCTGTAGGGGAGCAACCTGGTGTGCCGGGGCAACTTGGAGGGCCGGGGCAACCTGTTCAGACGCCGGGTACCCCGCAGACCTACGGCCAGATGCAGGACCGCTACGGGCAGGGGCAGCCACCGGGCTCCGGGTACCGCCCTGTCAGGCCCGGCGGGGCCACCGCAGCGGCAAGGGTTGGCGTGCGCGATCCGGGACTGACCGGTCCGCGCTATCCGGTGCGGCTCTACGGAGAAATCGATCCGAACCTCTCGCGCTGGATGTGGCTGGTCAAATGGTTCCTGGCAATCCCGCACTACATTGTGCTGTTCTTCCTGTGGATAGCTTTCTTCGTGTCCACCGTGGTTGCCGGTTTTGCCATCCTGTTCACCGGCCGGTACCCGCACGGACTGTTTGACTTCAACGTGGGCGTGGTGCGCTGGAGCTGGCGGGTAACGTTCTATGCCACCCGTGTCCTGGGCACCGACCGGTATCCGCCGTTCACGCTGGACCGTACGGACTATCCGGCGGACTTCAGTGTTGACTACCCCCGGCAGCTCTCCCGCTGGCTGGTGCTGGTGAAGTGGTGGCTCCTCGTTATACCGCAGGCACTGGTGGTCGGTGCGTTCTCTGAAGCAGCAATTGTCGTCAACAGGTTCTACGTTTCCGGAGGGCAGGAAACCGAAAACTGGACCGGGATGGTTCCGGGCGGCATGTGGACCGATGCCTGGGAGAACGGGTGGGAGAGCGCCCCCGATGTGGTGAGCAGCCAGGGGTTATCTCTGCTGGCGCTGCTGGTCCTCATCGCGGCGGTCATCCTGCTGTTCCGCGGCAGCTATCCGCGGCACCTCTTTGACCTCATTATGGGACTGAACCGCTGGTCCTACCGGGTGCTGGCCTATGCTGCGCTGATGCGGGACGAGTATCCGCCCTTCCGACTGGACCAGGGTCCTGCCGACCGCAGGGACGAGGCCGCAGGACTGGGCAGGCCGGACCTGGAACCGGGACCGACGACGGGAACGGGACGCCCTAGCCGCGACTAGTCCTCTGCGCGGGCCGGGACTATTCGCCGGAGGTTCCGAGGACGCAGAACTCATTGCCCTCGGGGTCGGCCAGCACCGTCCAGGTGACGTCCGGATTCTGGCCGACGTCCGCCCGGACGGCGCCCAGGTCCAGCAGCCGCCGGACTTCTTCGGAGCCCGTGGAGCCCGTGGCCCGCAGGTCCAGGTGCAGACGGTTCTTCACTGTCTTGTGCTCCGGCACGGTCAGGATATCGATCGGCGGACCGTCACCATTCCTGGGGACCAGACTAATGACGCCCTCTTCTTCCTCGTCAACCCGGTAGTTCAGTGCCTGGATCCAGAACTCGGCCAGACGGCGGGGCTCCACGGAGTCAAGGGCAATCTGGGCAAAGGAAAGGGTCATGGAGGGCTCCCGGCCGGAGGATCTTCGCTGTGATAAGCCAAGTTGGTTTTGGAGCCTGAAACTAACACCGGGTCCGTATCCGGTCAACATGGAGGACTGCAGCCGGGCACCGGAAACCCTCCCGACGGCGGGGTGTTTTCAGTCACCGGGTTCCCAGCGGAACGGCGCAGCGCCGGGGCGGGAGCGAAACACCGGCGTGACGGGTGTGACGGCCGTCCGTCTGCGCGGTCACAGCCGTCCGCCTAAGCCCGCCGGGCCTCGCTAACCTTGAAATATGGATCTCCAGAATATCAACTTCAATACCCGGAAATGGGTCCGTCCGGAAGACCTGAACGCCAACGGCACACTGTTCGGCGGCAGCCTTCTGCGATGGATCGATGAAGAAGCCACAATTTACGCCATCCTGCAGATGGGCAACGGTCGAGTCGTCACCAAATTCATGTCGGAGATCAACTTCGTCAGCTCCGCCCAGCAGGGCGACTTGATCGAAATGGGTTTGCGGGCCACCAAATTTGGCCGCACGTCACTGACCATGCGGGCCGAGGTGCGCAACATGGTGACCCGTCGCAGCATCCTGACGATCGACCGGATTGTTTTCGTGAACCTTGGCCCGGACGGCAATCCCGCCCCGCACGGGTATACGGAGATCACCTACGACCGGGACCGGCTGCCCGCCGAGCACCTCCCCGTCGCCGTCGCCGCCGACGCCTAGGGACCGCAGGACCCGGCAGCGACCGTTTTGCTGCACCGGGGTCCCTTTGCGCCGTCCGCGGGAGCCGCAGGAGCATCCCCCGTGGGATACTCGACCCAGCAGCATTTGCCCTTGGATGCAAGGTGCGGCTGCGGCCGTGGACCGGGCCAGTACCCTTCCGGGCCGCGGCTGACGCCGCTCGGAACGGAGCCTTGATGCCGGATCCCGTACAACATCTCAGCGCTGAATCCCTGATTGGCGACTGGCTTGACCACCCCACGGGGCGCACCGTCTTGATCGACCTGCTGGCCCGCCGCAGTCCGGATGCACGGGCACTGTATGCGATCCGCATGCTGCCGCTTTCCACCTTGGCGACGCTCAGCAACGGCGTCATCACTACGGAACATCTGGACCTCATGGTGGAAGCGGCCAACCGGCTCATCGATCAGCCGTCGGTTCATCCGGCAACGGCCCACCTCTTTCCGTCTGCTCCGCCCCCGGCGCCCAACGATTGGCGCGAGCCTTTGGTCGAAGGCCGTTTTGACGGCAAGACGGTGGTGGTGACCGGTGCCGGGTCGGGGATTGGACGCGCAACCGCGTTGAGGGTCGCCCGTGAAGGCGGACGCGTGCTGGCCGTCGATCTCAGCACCCTGCGGATGGAAGCATTGCTGGAACGCAATCAGGATCTGGACGTCAGCGGCGTCGTAGCTGACATCTCCACCCAATCCGGTGTCGACAAGATTGCGGCGGAGGTCGGAAACCGGCTGGATGGACTCGCCATCGTAGCGGGAATCGCCGACGACATGGTTGCGCTGCATGAGGTGGAGGACGAGCTGTGGGAGAGCGTTTTCCGCATCAACGTGGATGGACCGTTCCGTTTGTCGCGACGCTGATTCCGGTGATGCTTTCCCGGGGGAGCGGGTCCATCATCAACGTCTCCTCCCAGGCAGGGCTCCGCGGTTCGATCGCGGGAGCTGCCTACACCGCCTCCAAACATGCCGTCATTGGGCTGACCCGCAGCGCGGCCTTCATATACAGCCCGCGCGGCATCAGGGTCAACGCGGTCATCCCCCGGCCCACCAAGGTTGCGCTTGAGTCCAATTACGGCTCACTGGGCGGCGCCGGGCCGGTTCCGTCACTGTCGCTGACGTCCCCCGACATCGAGTCTGCGCAAATCGCCTCGCCCATGACTTATCTGCTGAGCGACGACGCCGCCAACGTTACGGGCGCCATCCTCCCTGCGGACGAAGGCTGGGGCATCGCTTAAAAGCTGGTGGAGCCGGGCACATCACTGTGCGCCGCGGGTGCCCTGCAGCCAACCTTCCAGCTGCTTCAGCAGATCGGGCGTTACGGGGCTGCCGGGGAACCGTGCCATCCGGTTCAACGGCATATTGCCCACCAGTGCCAGGGAAGCAGCCAGACTCCCGGTATTATCCATGCCGCCTGTGTTGTCCTGACCGGCCATGTTGTCCTGACCGGCAGCATCCATCCCCGCCATAGCCGCGGCGGTTAGCGCGGACACCAGTTCCGCAGCCGCGGCAGGATTCGCCAGCCACTCCTGAATGGAGGAGGCCGTGCTCAGCGAAGGCTCGGGAACGGTTCCGTCAAGGGCGGCAACCGCGGCCAGCCGGAGGTCACGGGAGGACGCCCCCACCTCAATGCGGTACTCGCCGGCGTCGGCCACCCACGACATGCTCTCCGGATCAAAACGCGACAGCGCGCGGGCATCGAGGGAAAACCTCAGCCGGCGGGATTCACCCGGACCCAGGTGCACTTTTTCAAACCCGCGCAGTTCCCGCAGCGGACGCAGCGGACGCAGCTGGGCGCCGTCGTCATCCGGAGCGCCCACGTACAGCTGCACCACGTCGCTGCCGGCGCGGCGGCCCGTATTGGTGACCGTCAGTTCCACGTGCACTTCCTGGTCTGCGCCGGCACCGGTGCTGCGGATATCAAGGTCCGTGTAGCCGAAACTGGTGTAGGAGAGCCCGTGCCCAAAGGGGAAAGCCACTTCCAGGCGCCGGGTGTCGTACCAGCGATAGCCCACCAGCACCCCTTCGCCGTACCGTACGGTGCCGTTTTCGCCCGGGTAGTTGCCGTAAGCGGCGGTGTCCTCCAACCGGACGGGAATCGTTTCGGCCAGCCGTCCGCCGGGGTCCGCCCGGCCAAGCAGGACGTCGGCCAGCGCCGACCCGCCCGCTTCGCCCGGAAGCCAGGCTTCCAGGAGGGCGGGAACACGATCTGCCCAGGCCGTGGTCACCACCCCGCCGTTGGAGAGCACCACCACGGTCCGCGGATTCGCCTGAAGAACGGCGGTGAGCAGCTCGAGCTGCTCGTCGGGCAGGTCCAGAGTGGTGCGGTCATAACCTTCGGACTCCGCCTCGTCGGGCAGCCCCAGGAAGACGACGGCGGTAACGGCTGCCGCGGCGGCCGCCGCGGCCGTTTCGATCAAGTCGACCGGCCCGGCCCCGGGCTGGCTCAGGAGAGTTGCTTCGGGCTCCGGAGCCGGACTGGCGGGGAGGGCGTATCCGGGTTCAAACAAGAGCTCGGGCAGCTCCTGCTGCAGGGCGTCGAGCGGACTGACAAGGCGGACCGGATTCACCTTGGAGGAACCGCTTCCCTGGTACCGGGGGGTGCGGGCCAGCTCGCCAATAACGGCCACGGCGCCGTCGGTCTGCAACGGAAGGATACTGCCCTCATTCTTGAGCAGGACCATCGACGCCGCTGCCGCCCGCCGCGCCAGGTCGTGACTGGCCGCATACACCGCTGCGCCGCTGTCGGCTGTCCCCGCTGTGTCGGCTGTCCCCGCTGTGTCGGCTGTGCCGCTGCCTGATCGGGGCGGTACGCGGTCCACGAGGCGCAGGATCCGGGCAGCCGCAGCGTCAATCTGTTCCTCCGTGACCATTCCCGCGTCCAGCCCGGCGGTGATTTCCCGGGCACCCAGGCCGCCGCTGGAGGGCATCTCCAGGTCCAGTCCGGCAGCGAGCGCGGCCGCACGGTTGGTCACGGCACCCCAGTCCGACATTACGGCTCCCTCATAGCCCCAAGTTCCGCGCAGCACCACCCCGAGCAGCCACGGGCTCTCGGCGGCGTGCAGTCCGTTGATCTTGTTGTAGGCAGCCATGATGGTCCACGGTTCCGCCGTACGCACCACAATCTCGAACGCACGCAGGTAAATCTCATGCAGGGTTCGCTGGTCAACCACTGCATCCACCCGCATCCGATCCGCCTCCTGGTTGTTGGCGGCGAAATGCTTGGGACTCGTCCCCACCCCGGCGGCTTGGACCGCCCTCGTCCACGCCGCCCCCAGCTCCCCGGCCAGCAGCGGATCCTCCGAAAAATACTCAAAATTGCGGCCGCACAGGGGCGAGCGCTTGATGTTGAGCCCCGGACCCAGCAGGACATCCACGCCTTGGAGCCGGGCCTCGCGTGCGACGGCGGTGCCAAGTTCAGTGAGCAGGCTCCGGTCCCAGGAGCAGGCGGTGGCACATTCTGCGGGAAAGCAGGTGGCCGGAAAGGACTCACCGAGCCCCAGGACGGCTTCGCCGGACGGCCTCCGGACGCCGTGTGGACCGTCGGAGAGCACCAGGGGGCGGATTCCATGGTTGGGCAGGGCAACGGTTTCCCAGAACCCCGCTCCGGACAGAAGTGCGATCTTGTCCTCCAGGCTCAGGTCCCGGAGTGCGGCTGGTATATCCACGAACGTCTCCCTCATCGGTGGGTTCCGAGTCTAAGCGCGTGCCCCCGGCTGTGAAAGGGCAGGTGCACCCTGTTAGGACCTCCCTGCCCGGCCGTAGGGTTTCAGATACGGTTGCAGTGTTCCACGGCCTGCCTCCGGGACGGGAGCCCACGCATGAAGACCCACCTCGACCGCTACCGCCAGATCGCCGAAATCCTGTACCGCAACGGGTTTGGCTACCTGGTCGCTGCCTCGGGCCTGGAAAACCGGCTGCCCTTCCGGCGCAGGCCGCAACCTTCAGACCGGCCGCCGGGCGCGGCAAACGCCCCGGAATACCTGCGCCGGGCGCTGGAGGAGCTGGGTCCCACCTTCGTGAAGATGGGGCAGCTGCTGTCCACCCGGCAGGACCTGCTGCCGCCCAGGTACCAGCAGGAACTGGCCAAGCTGCAGGACAAAGCCGAGCCTGTGCCCTGGGATCAGATCCAGCCGGTGCTGCAGGCGGAACTGGGCTCGGACGCGATGGAAAGGTTCTCCGCCTTCGACACCGCGCCGCTGGCCAGTGCCTCCATTGGGCAGGTCTACGCTGCCCGGCTGCGCAGCGGCGCCGACGTGGTGGTGAAGATCCGCCGTCCGGGTGTGGAAGAGGAAGTGAATGAGGACCTGGATATCCTCCTGGGTTTGGCCGGCTATGCGGGAAGGCACTGGGAAGCGGCTCGCGACTACGACGTCAAGGGTTTGATGGAGGAGTTCGCCGAGACCCTCCGTGAGGAGCTGGACTACCAGCAGGAAGCCCGCAATACCAACCGTTTTGCCCTGAACTTCCAGGACAGTGCGTCTGTCCACATTCCCAAGGTGTATGCCGATTTCAGCACATCCAAGGTCCTGACCCAGCAGCGCCTGTACGGACTAAAGGTTACGGACACCGCGGCAATCGATGCCGCCGGGATTGACCGCAGGGCGCTCGCCGCCGACGCCGCCGCCGCGGAAATGAAGATGGTCTTCGAGGACGGTTTCTTCCATGCAGATCCCCATCCGGGGAACATCTTCGTGGAAAAAGGCGGACGGATCGGACTGATTGACTTCGGAATGGTGGGGGAGGTGGATGACAGGCTGCGCTCCCAGCTCTCGGCGCTCTTTGTCGCGGTGCTTCGCAAGGATTCGGAGCGGATGGCCTCGGCACTGATCCGGATGTGCCCAACGTCCCGCCGCGTGGACCGGATCCAGCTCCGCCTTGACCTGCAGCAGCTGATACGCCTCTATGACGGGAGGACACTCGGAAACGCGCCCGTGGGCCGGATTATCAACGCGGCAATGGGCATCATTCGCAACCACCACCTGCAGCTGCCCCGGGAAATGGCGCTCCTGCTGCGCATGCTGATCATGACCGAGGGCATGGGGGAGGTGCTGGATCCGGACTTCAGCATGGGTGAGACCCTGGCCCCGTACGCCCGGCGGATGACCATGCGCCAGATGAATCCGGTGACCTTTGTCCGGCGTCTGGGGCAGGCCGGTGCCGAGACGCTGGAGCTCAGCGCGGAGCTCCCCGATCAGGTGCGTCGGCTGCTGACGACACTGGACTTTGAAGGCCTGGAGATCCATTTACGGGCCGAAGAGCTCGCGCCGCTGGTGGTGCGGCTGGAGAAGGTGGGCAACCGGATGGTTGCTGCCATTTTTGCGGCGGCCTTCATCCGCGGGGTGGGCGAATTGGCGTTGGGGGACGCTGAGCGCTGGAAGTCCTGGCAGGCCCCGTTGATGACTGCCGGCCTTGCCTCCACCGGTGCCCTGGGCGGTTATCTGGCCTGGACCGCACGGAAGCAGCGGATGGGGAGGTACTAGCGGCTGGCGGGAGCCATCCTCAAGGATGGCTCCCGACCCCGTGTTCAGATCCAGCCGCGGCACGTGCTCATTACGCCTTCGGAGTGCTCCTGGCCATTCCCAATTCCGCCGTCGGCGTCCGATACGTCTCCTTTGCCGTCAGGGCCGATACGGAAGCGATGATGCTGATCGCCGCGGTGAACAGGCTGATGACCACCCAGCCGCCCGGCTCCAGTCCGCCCAGTGCTGCCACGATGGACGGTGCGAAGCCGGCCATCAGGAAGCCCAGCTGGGTGCCGATTGCCAGCCCGGAGAAACGGACCTTGGCACTGAACATTTCGGCGTAGAAGGACGGCCACACCGCGTTGGCGGCAGCGTAGCCGCAGGAGAACACTGCCACGGACAGTGCGAACTGCAGCAGCGTGTTTCCCGATTCCATCGACAACAGATAGAACGGCATCACTGCAGCGGACGAGAGGGCACCGTAGATGAACACGGGCTTGCGTCCGATCCGGTCAGCCAGCATGCCGAAGAGCGGCTGTGTACCCAGCGCGACAACGTTTCCGGCTACCACAAGCCAGAGGGTGATGCTCGCGTCGACGTCGCCCACCTCGGTGCCGTACTTGATGGCCAGCGTGCCGTACACGGTGGACACCGCTGCAATGAAGGCACAGCAGATGACGCGCAGTACATCCCGCCAGTGGTGGGCCAGCAGGTCACCGACGGGGAGCCGGGAGATTTCATTGTTGGCCTTCGCTGCGGCGAAGGTGGGGGTTTCATGCAGCGACCGGCGGATGAAGTAGGTCACCACGACCACCACGGCGCTGAGCCAGAACGGAATGCGCCATCCGATGCCGTACTTGATCTCATCCGGCAGGGCCAGCACCGGGATGAAGACCAGCGCGGCAAGAATCTGCCCGCCCTGGGTTCCGGTGAGCGTCCAGGAGGTGAAGAAGGAACGGCGGTTATCCGGTGCATGTTCAAGTGTCAGTGAGCTGGCTCCGGCCTGCTCTCCGGCGGCGGACAGGCCTTGCATCAGCCGGCACAGCACCAGCAGGGCCGGAGCCCACCAGCCGATGACGTCGAAGCTGGGAAGACAGCCGATCAGGAAGGTCGACGCTCCCATCAGGACCAGGGTGAACATGAGGACTTTCTGGCGGCCCACCCGGTCACCGAAGTGGCCGAGCACCACTGCGCCCACCGGGCGGGCAACGTAGGCGAAGCCGAAGGTTGCCAGCGACATGATCGATGCCTGCGTGCCGGAGTCCGGAAAGAACACATAGGGGAAGATCAGGGCCGCGGCGGATCCGAAGATGAAAAAGTCGTAGTACTCAACGGCGCTGCCCATGAAGCTGGCTGCCGCCGCCTTTTTGGGCGTCTTGGTGTGGACTTTGTCCGCTGGGACAGTCTCAGTCATGGGGGTCTCCTGTGGAGGGTGTGCTGCAGGAATGAGTAAACGGAACAGTGTGCGCTATCCGCACATGTGTGCATATTTCGAACAGTTCAAGTAATGTAGCTCACAGTTGCAGGCATCGGCAACGTTTTTACGCCGCAGTATTACGCCCAGCCGGCGCGGGAAGCCCCGCCCCGCACCGCGAAAGGACGCGCTTCGTGAGTAATCCATCGGAGTCTTTTTTGGTTGGCCTCATTGGCGAGGGCGTTACGCCGTCCCTCTCGCCGCCCATGCACGAGCATGCCGCCGACCGGCTGGGGCTGCGGTATCTCTACCGGCCCGTGGATTTATCGGTACTCGGGCAAGGGGAGGGTATCGAAGCCGCGTTGAAGTCCCTGCTGCACGGCGGACGCGATCTGGGCTTCAACGCCTTCAACATCACCCACCCGTGCAAGCAGCTCGTCCTGCGCTGCCTGGACGAGGTGTCCGACGACGCCGCCCGGCTGGGCGCCGTGAACACCGTCCTGATCCGGGACGGAAAATTCATCGGACACAATACTGACTTCTCCGGATTCGCGTCCGCACTGGCAACGGGTCTTCCTGACGCGGTCCTGGACCGCGTGGTGCAGCTGGGCGTGGGCGGCGCAGGCTCCGCCGTCGCGTATGCCCTGCTCAAGGCGGGCACCAAACACCTGACCCTGATCGACGTCGAGTACTCCCGTGCTGCCGAACGCGCCGAGGCACTGGGCCGGCTCTTTCCCGGCCAGACCGTGGCCGCGGCGGACAGTGCGGATCTTCCTGCCGTGCTGGTTGAAGCGGACGGCTTCATGCATGCCACTCCGGTGGGAATGCACTCCCACCCCGGGCTGCCCCTGGACCCGGAACTGCTGTCACCCCGGCAATGGGTTGCCGACGTCGTCTACCGCCCGCTGGAGACGGAACTGGTCCGGGCCGCCCGTGCGCGGGGCTGCGCCGTGCTGGACGGCGGCAATATGGCCGTGGGCCAGGCTGTGGACGCGTTTGAACTGATTACCGGCATCCGGCCGGATCCGGACCTGATGCGCGCAGACTTCCTGGATCTGATCGAGCGCGGACTGTAAGGGAGGGGCACTGTGCGTACGTCCATTGCAACGGTGTGCCTAAGCGGCACGCTGGAAGAAAAAATGAGGGCTTGTGCGGCCGCCGGGTTCGACGGTATCGAGATTTTTGAGCAGGACCTTCTCGTGTCGCCGCACAGTCCGGAGGATATCCGGGCTCTGGCGGCCAGCCTCGGCCTAAGCCTGGATCTGTACCAGCCGTTTCGGGACTTTGAAGGCGTCAGTGAAGATCTCCTGGAGGCGAACCTCTACCGTGCGGAGGCCAAATTCTCGCTGATGAACCGCCTGGGTGCGGACACGATGCTGGTGTGCAGCAACGTGGCCACCGCCAGCATTGACGACGACGGCGTTGCTGCCTCCCAGCTGCGCAGGCTGGGGGAGGTTGCCGCAGGGTACGGAATCCGGCTCGCGTATGAAGCGCTGGCCTGGGGACGGTACGTGAATGACTACGAGCACGCCCAGCGGATTGTCGACCTGGCGGATCACCCCAATGTGGGAACCTGCCTGGACAGCTTCCACATCCTTTCCCGCGGTGCGGACCCGTCCGGAATTGAAAAAATCCCGGCTGAGAAAATCTTCTTCGTCCAGCTGGCAGACGCCCCGGAGCTGTCCCTCGACGTGCTGTCCTGGAGCCGGCATTACCGGGTATTTCCCGGCGAGGGCGCCTTTGACCTGACGGCCTTTATGGTGCATCTGGTCCGCAGCGGCTACAACGGACCGGTGTCATTGGAGGTTTTCAACGATGTCTTTCGGCAGACTTCCGAGGACCGCACTGCTGTGGACGCCATGCGCTCGCTGATCTGGCTGGAAGAGCGGACTTCCGTGCGCCTCGCGGAGCAGAACCAGCTTTCAGGGAACGACGCCGGCTCACGCAGGTATCCCATGGACCTCGCCACCCTCCCTGCCGTGGCCGAGCCAACCGGTTTCAATTTCGCCGAGGTGCTGGCGGAGGACCCCGGTGACGTGGAAGGGATGCTGTTCCAACTGGGTTTCAGCTGTGTGGGCACCCACCGGACAAAGCCGGTCCGGCTGTGGAGTGCCGGCGGGGCGCGGGTGATTATCAACCAGCAGCAGGCGCGCGGCCTGGCTCCCGCGATTTCCGCGCTGGGACTTGATGTTCAAGATCCACCGGCTGCGGCTTCGCGGGCCGTGCAGCTGAAAGCGCAGCCGGTCAGCAGGCGCAGCCAGGCTGACGAAGCCGTCCTGCAAGCCGTGTCGGCTCCGGATTCCACTGAAATTTTCCTGTGTGAGGCCACAGGGGACGGAACAGTTGCATGGGCGGAGGAGTTTGGATCCGACGGCGTCGTCGAAGGTGAGCCGCTGATCACGCACATCGACCACATCAACCTCTCCCAGCCCTGGCAGCACTTCGACGAGGCTGTGCTGTTCTACGAGTCCACCCTTTCCCTGGTGCCACGCGCGTCACAGGAAGTTCCGAGCCCCATGGGCCTGGTTCGCAGCCAGGTGATGTGCAGCAGTGACGGGGCTGTCCGGCTGGCTCTGAACATCGCACCGATGGCACTGGAACAGTCGGGTTCCCACGGCGGTCCGGAGTATCCGCAGCATGTGGCCTTTGGCTGCAGCGACGTGGTCGCGTTGGCGCGGCAGGCACGGCAGCGGGGGCTGGATTTCCTGCCGGTCCCGGACAACTATTACGAGGATCTCCAGGCACGGTTCCGGTTGGACGCGGCACTGCTGGAGAACCTCCAGTCCTTGAATCTGTTGTATGACAGGGACGAGGACGGTGAATTCCTGCATTTCTACACAGCAACGGTGGGAAACGTGTTCTTCGAGGTGGTGGAGCGCCGGTCGCGGTATGACGGCTATGGGGCGCCCAACGCCCCGGTGCGGCTGGCCTCGCAGTATCAGCGGGTGCGCAGCGGCAGCCGGGACGGCGCCAGCTAGGATGGGCAAAATGGGGGCTGAAGACGGATACTACGTAAAGTCGACGGAGAAGACCCTCGCGGTGCTGAGTTCTTTTACGCCCGAGCACCCGAGGTTGAGCGTTAGCGCAGTGGCGGCGGCAACGGACTTGAGCCGGGCCGCGGCCCGGCGTTTCCTGCTGACCCTCCGTGACCTGGGATACCTGCGCAGCGACGGCACCGTGTTCGAACTGGCACCGCGTTCCCTGGACATTGGCTCAGCCTTCCTGGCAACACTGACCCTGCCATCGGTCGCGGAGCCCCATTTGAAGGCTCTCGCCGCGGATCTGGGGGAAACCACGTCCCTCTGTGTGCTCGACGGCATGCACGTGGTCTACGTGGCACGCTTTACGGCGCCCCGGTTGGTTCACGTCTCCGTCAACGTGGGCACGAGGTTTCCCGCATGGGCGACGTCCATGGGGCGCGTCCTGATCGCTGCACTTGAACCGGACGAGCGTGAAGCCCATCTGGCCGCCGTCGAATTCCAGCCATTTACTCCGCACTCCGTCTCCGGTCCGGCAGAGCTGCGCGCGGAGGTGGAACTCGCCGGCCGCCGGGGATGGTCCCGGGTCACCGACGAACTGGAAGGGGGCCTGCGCGGGGTGGCCGTGCCGGTGTCCCGCGCGGGCAAAGTAGTGGCGGCCGCCAACGTGTCCCTGCAGACCCATCGGGATCCCGACGAGTCCTTGGAGGAGACGGTTATTCCACAGTTGAGGTCGGCCGCGGAACGGATCACGGCCGACCTCAACTTTCGCTAACTGCTCGCTGCTTATTACTGGGCGTCGCCTTATTGCTCGGCGTAGTCCGTCGAGTTGTAAATGTTCAGGTTCAGGGCCGCAGCCACCTGCGCCACGGCTTTCTGCCCCCGGACACTGTTGCCCACCGGATCCAGCGGGGGAGAGAAGGCAGCTATTGCCAGGGTTCCCGGCATGACGGCAAGGATTCCCCCGCCCACGCCGCTCTTACTCGGAAGGCCCACCTTGTAGGCCCAGTCCCCTGAGGACGTGTACATTCCCTCCATGGTCATTTCCGCCAGGATCGGCGGCACCAGGGACGCATCGAACACCTGCTTTCCCGTGACCGGGTTTCGCCCCCTGGCAGCCACGGTGGCCCCCATTGCCGCCAAATCCCTGGTCGTCACCAACGTGGAGCACTGCCGGGTGTACACCTCGCACGCTTCCATTGGATCCGAGTACATCGTTCCGCCTGAGTACAGCAGCCACGCAATGGCGCGGTTGTGGAAGTTGGTGGACTGCTCGGAGTCATTGACGGCGTCACTGAGCTTGATTTTCCGGCCGGCAAAAGCACTCTGCATGTCCAGGATTTTCTCCCACCGATCATCCGGGGACTCTGCCGGGATCAGTGACACGGTGGACATGGCCCCCGCATTCACCAGCGGCGAAACCGGCTTGTTGTCGTGCATCGCCACAGCCATCACCGAGTTGAACGGCTCGCCGGTGGGATCGGCACCCACTTTGTCATGGAATTCCCGCAGCCCCACGTCCTGCATCGCCAGGGTCATGGAAAACACCTTGGAAATGGATTCCAGGGCAAATTCGAATCCGGTGTCACCGGCTTCGAACACGTCGCCGTCGGCCGTCACCACGCACACGCCGAACAGGGACGGGTCCACGGACGCCAAATATGGAATGTAACTGGCGTTGGCACCGCCGGTGTCCTTGGCATGGTCCGAGTACGCCGTTTGAACGGCCCGGGTGATAGCTGATTTGTCCGGCATCATAGGGCTGCGCTCCCTCCTACGGCGGGCCCGGGCCGGGGCCTAATCGGTGGTTTGCCGGTGCCGCCGGTCCCGCCCGGCTGAGCCGCGGAGTCACCCGCTGCTGTTCCGGTTGCCGGTCCGGCTGCGGCGTCCGAACCGGATGACGCCGATGTGCCCGCGAGCGCCTGTTCGACAAGCACCGAAGTCGGAACGGAGGACTTGGACACCGTGCCGGGGTGGGTGTGTTCGATTTGCCACGTGAACGGCTCGAAGTTGCTCTCAGGATCCCGCCAGTGCGGCTTGCGCAGAGCGTAAATCACCAGCGGCAGGATCACGAACACCGCCGCCCCTCCCACCAGGATGCCCACGTACACAGCGGGCGATCCGACGGAAATCTGGTCCGGGGGAATGAAGCTGAAGATAAAGGCCACCAGGGACCCCAGGAATCCGAGACCGCCAATAAGCCACATGCCAACGTTCCCGCCCGGAACCCGGTAGGGGCGCGGCCGGTTCGGCTGGCTGAACCTCAGGTAAATGGCGCCGGCGAACATCAGCAGGTACATGATCAGATAAAGAATCACCGTGAGCTGGCTCAGGATCTGATACGCGGCCTGCACTGACGGAAGAACAACGTAGATGAAGCCCAGTCCGGTAACAGCGAAGGCCTGGAAGAACAGGATGTGGGTACCCATGCCGTGCTTGTTGGTGTGCTGCCAGAAGCGGGGCAGGTAACCTGCCCTTGCGACGGTGAGCAAGCCCGTTGAGGGGCCAGCCACCCACGTGACCACGCCGGCCAGTACACCGATCAGAAGCATGACTGCGACAATCGGGCCCGCCCATCCAATTCCGGCCCACTCGAACATGTCGTTGTAGGACGTGAGCAGGCTTTGGGTCAGGTTGATATCCGCCTGGGGAACCACAAACGCAATGGCGAGCGTGCCCAGGACAAAGATGATGACCGTTCCAGCCGCCGCAATGAGCACAGCAATCGGATAATCGCGGGTTGGATTCTTGACTTCCTTTACGTGGATGGCGTTCATCTCCATGCCCGCATAGAACAGGAAGATGCTCGCCGCCAACACCACGTTGGAGAAGTTGGAGAAATCAGGGATGAGCTCTCCCCAGCCCATCTGGATCTGCGGGGTGTTGCCCGCGAAGTAATAGGAAAATCCAAGAACGATGAGGATGATCGCCGGAATGATGGTGCCGACGATCCCGCCCCACTGGCTGACCTTGGAGAAGGCCGCTGCTCCGCGGAAGGCAATGAACGTCGCGAGCCAGTACACCACCAGCACCACGGCCAGGACAAAGACTTTGTTGCCTGCCAGCTGCGCGTCTATGTTCTGGTTCTCCCCGGTATAAGCCAGTGACACCGCACCAAAGGTCAACACGGTGGGGAACCAGATGGTGACTTCGATGAACAGCATGAACATGGCCAGGAAGGCCCAGCGCGGCCCGAAGGCCTCACCGACCCAGCGGAAGACACCGCCGGTCTCCGGCCAACCTGTTGCCAGCTCTGCGGCCACCAGGGATACCGGAATCAGGAACACCACGGCAGCGAGCACGTAGTAGAAGATGGAGCTCAGTCCGTATTCCGCCTCCGAGGGCAGGCCCCGGAGGCTGACCACCGCCACGATGTTCATGACGGCCAGGGCGCCAATGGTAATGGTCGCGGCCTGCTTGGATTTTTTCGATGTCTGAGTCGGCGTAGGTGTCTTGGGGCCGGATGCGCCCGAACCCGCCGCTGATGAACCGCTCGATGCAGTGGGATCACTCATTGCACTCACCTCCCGAGGCTAGTGATGGAAGCCAGGCTGTGCTGACTCCTGCGGCATCGGCGATTCAAGCCGATCGAGGTACTCGGTTTCCTTCCGGATGTCTTCCAGGAGACTGTCCGCCAGATCCATGCTGAGGCCGTTGCGGACGACGATCCGCTCTACTGTCAGCTTCTCCAGGTTGCTGGGCATGGGATAAGCCGGCACCAGCCACCCTCTGGTTCGCAGCCGTTCGGCCAGGTCATACAGGGTCCACTTGTCCGTGTGGCCCTCTTTGAGCCGCCAGGCAAACACCGGGATGTCCGTGCCGTCGTTCCACAACTCAAACGGTCCCATTTCACTGATGCCGGAGGACAGATAGACCGCAACGTCCTGGCAGGCCTGCTGGATCTTGGCGTACCCCTCGCGCCCCAGCCGCAGGAACAAATAGAACTGCAGGACGACCTGGGCTCCGGGCCGCGAAAAGTTCAGGGCGAACGTGGGCATGTCTCCGCCCAGATAGCTCACATAGAAGATCAGGTCCTCGGGCAGCCACTGGCGTTCGCGCCACACCACCCAGCCGAGTCCCGGGTACACAAGCCCGTACTTATGGCCCGAGGTGCTGATGGAGTGGACCCGGTCGATCTTGAAGTCCCACTCAAGATCCTGCTGGATGAACGGGGCGATCATTCCGCCTGATGCTGCGTCCACATGAATGTTGATGTCCAGTCCCGTCGAGGCCTGGATATCGTCGAGCTTCGCGGCGATCTGCTTTACCGGTTCATACATGCCGGTGTAGGTGACGCCCATGATGGCAACCACACCAATGGTGTTTTCATCGACGTACTTTTCCAGTTCGAAGCCGTCCAGGCACTTGTGCTCTTCGCTGATGGGCACCAGCCGGGCCTCGACGTCGAAATAGTTGCAGAACTTCTCCCAGCAGACCTGGACTGCAGAACTCATGACCAGGTTGGGTTTGTCCGTTGGCTTCCCGTCCGCCCTGCGGGCGCTCTGCCACAGCCGCTTGAGCGCGAGTCCGCCCAGCATGCAGGCCTCCGAGGAACCCACAGTGGAGGTGCCGATGGTTCCTTCGGGGTCCGGCGAGTGCCACAGGTCGGCAAGAATCTTCCAGCAGTTCTGCTCAATCTGGGCGGTCTGCGGATACTCGTCCTTGTCAATCATGTTTTTGTCGTATGTCTCGGCGTACAGCCTGTTGGCGTGGTCGTCCATCCAGGTGCTTACGAACGTAGCCAGATTCAGCCGGGCGTTTCCGTCCAGCATGGTTTCGTCATGAACAATTTGATATGCCGTTTCCGGCATCATCTGTCCGTCGGCCAGCTTGGTTTTCAGTGCAATGGTGTCTTCACCCGGACGGGCGAAGAGCGGATTAACCGACAGGGTGTTTTTGTCCCGTTTTTGTGCCATGGGTTGTGACCTTTCATCGGCGATGCCGAGACCGGCACCGGGCCGCAGTGAACGGCAGCCAGGAATATCTCAAGGGGCGCGCATCAAAAACACTACGTGCGGCAAAATGGCCACACCAGCCCCCACGGGGTCCCCGCCGCCGGGACGGAGCAAACAGATGTTGTTCCGGTGCTTCAGACGCCCGGACGGCCTCGGATGGTTGAGCGGGCGAGCGTGCCGCGCGTAGCGTGTGAACCGCACAGCGTGTTCCACAGACCGAGCTTTATCTCGCATCATCAGAGCTGCAAGGAGATTTCCCATGGCTGGACTAGCGCGGCGTGACCGGTTTGAACTGCCCGAACCAGTGCGCAAATTCTTCGAGGGCGACTGGGAGGTGCCGGCGTTTCCCGTGGAGGAATACCGGGACGGTTCCAGCATGGTGGTGAAGGCCGAACTGCCCAACATCGACCCGGACAAGGACTTGGACGTTTCCGTCAGTGACGGTGTGCTGCACATCAAGGGCGAGCGCCGCGAAGAGTCCGAACACAAGGACAAGAACGGTTACCGCAGCGAATTCCGTTACGGCTCCTTCACGCGCGACATTCCCCTGCCCGCCGGATCCAGCCAGGACAACGTCACTGCGTCCTACAACGACGGCGTCCTGGAGGTTCGGGTGCCGGTGCCTGAGGTTGGGTCTTCATCCACCAAGGTGCCCATCTCCCGCGGCTAGCAGCACTCCGATGAGCAACGCGCCATCGGAGCGGACCGGCACCGGCAACGGGGGCAGCAGGCGGAAATTTCCGGACTGGGTGGTCATCGCCACCCTGGGATGCGGCGGAATCGCCGTGTCCCTGGAGAAGACGGCGGTGGTGCCGCTGCTTCCGGAGTACCCGCGAATCTTCGGTGTGACCAGCGACGACGTGTCCTGGCTCGTGACTGTCACCCTTCTCACGGCCGCAGTGGCGACACCCATCGTTTCGAAACTGGCCGACATGTTCGGCAAAAAAAGGATGCTGCTGATCGCCATGGCCATGATGGTCGTTGGCGCCTTCACCGCATCCGTCGGCGGAACATTTTTCTGGGCACTGGTGGGACGTGCTCTCCAGGGCTTTGCCGGAGCGGTGATCCCGGTGGGAATCAGCATCCTGCGCGACGCGCTGCCACAGCAAAAAATTGCCGGGGCCGTGTCCCTCATGAGTGCCAGTTTCGGCATCGGCAGCGCCCTGGGACTGCCCTTGTCAGGATTCATCTACGAAAACCTGGGCTGGCAGGCGACCTTTTGGGTCGTGGGCCTCATCGCGGTGGTCATCTTTGCCGCCGTCGTGGTTTTTGTACCGGAGTCCCGGGTCCGCACGCCCGGCCGCTTTGACTATGAGGGTGCACTGCTGCTCTCGGGCGCCATGACGGCGCTGCTGCTGGCGATCAGCAAGGGCGGTGTCTGGGGCTGGACCAGTGACGCAATCCTCGGATTGTTTGCTGCCGCCGCAGTGCTCCTGGCGTTCTGGTTTCCCCTGGAGCTGCGCAAGGGGCAGCCGCTGGTGGATTTGCGGACATCGGCGCGGCGTCCGGTGCTGCTGACGAACGCGGCGACCGTCCTGGTGGGATTCTCCATGTATGCCAACATGCTGGTCACAACCCAGCAGCTGCAGCTGTCCAAGGAGAGCGGATTCGGTTTCGGGCTGAGCGTGCTGGTGGCCGGGCTCACCATGATCCCCGCCGGCCTGGCCATGGTGGCGGCTGCGCCGCTGTCCGCCTTTGTCACCAATACCTTCGGTGCGAAATCCACCATGGTCCTGGGCTGTGCCGTCATGGCGGCGGGCTACATGTCACGGGTGGTACTTGTCCACACCGTCACGGGCATCATTATCGGCGCCGTGATCATTTCCGTCGGAACCGCCGTAGCCATGGCAGCCATGCCAACTCTCATCATGAGCAACGTTCCGCTCACTGACACCGCAGCAGCCAACGGCGTGAATACTCTGCTGAGGTCGGTGGGTACCTCAACCTGCAGTGCTGCCGTTGCCACCATTCTTGTTTCCATCACGATCAGAGTGGACGGCACCGTCTTTCCGGGGGTGGACGCTTTCCGGGCAATCTTCGCGATGGCCGGGTGTGCCGCGCTGCTGGCCACGGGCATCTCCTGCTTCATTCCCCGCTCCGTGCGCCGGGAGGCAACACACCCGGCGCTGCATGCGGAGCCCGGCCAGGTCCAGCCGCCCCCGGTGGACGCCAAGCAGGAGATTATGGTTACCGGAACTCTGTTGGCCGACGACGGCCGGACCCCGGTTCCCGGCGGCGTGGTCCTGGCCACGGACCGCCGGGGCCAGCAGGTGGACTGGGACCGGGCGGACGACCGCGGGCGCTACGCCGTCGTGCTCCCGGGAGACGGCCAGTACCTCCTCATCGCGACCCAGCACCAGTGGCGGCCCGTTTCAGAGACCCTCACCTTTCCCGGAGTTCCGCACAGCCATGACATCCGGTTCAAGGCACGGCTAACCCTTACCGGAAAGATCACCCACGACAACCGTCCGGTGGACGGGGCCCTGGTGGTCCTTGTACGGCCGTCGGAGGGAGAAACAGTTGCCGTGCACTCAGACAACGCCGGCAACTACGAGCTGCCGCTTCCCCGTCCCGGAACGTACATCCTGACCGTCGTGGAGCCGGACGGTGCCACCTCCCACACGCGCCGGGTCATCCTCCCGGCGCCCAACACCCTGATTGACGTGGAACTCGGCACAGCGCCGCCCACTACAGGGCTGCGGATCTAGGGGCGTGTCCAGGGGTGCCTGCCGGTCTGGGCACACCTGTTCGAGACCAAACACACACCCCGGCTTTTGTGTCCCTGGTTGGTTCAGAGCATAGGATCTATCTGGCATATTCTGGGTGCTGGTCCCCTCGGGGACAGTGCGCCCGCACATCAGGAGCGTTTCGGCGCACACCGGAGATATGCTGCCGCCGCGGTCTGCAGTATCGAAGGCCCCGGATGCGGCCGCGAATGTTTTGACGGACTTCTATTTCCTTCTTATTTTTCAGTTAGGGTACCTGGTGGACCTCACCCTCATGGTGGCGCTGGTGATTGCGCTCGCATTATTTTTCGACTTCACCAACGGCTTTCACGACACAGCCAACGCAATGGCAACCCCCATTGCCACCGGCGCAATCAAGCCAAAGACCGCCGTAGCCCTGGCGGCGGTGCTGAACCTCGTGGGGGCTTTCCTGTCTACAGAGGTAGCCAAGACCATTTCCGGCGGCATCATCCGCGAAGGCGACGGCGGCATCCAAATCACCCCGGTCATGATCTTCGCCGGTCTGCTTGGCGCTGTGATCTGGAACCTGATCACGTGGCTGCTGGGTCTTCCTTCCAGCTCCTCCCACGCTCTCTTCGGCGGTCTGATCGGCGCGGCGGTTGTGGGTGCGGGTTTTGGCGCCGTGGACTATTCCGTGCTGATGTCCAAGGTCATCCTGCCGGCGTTCATCGCACCGGCAATTGCGCTGTCCGTAGCGTATTTGGCCACCAAGCTGGCTTACTCCATCACGCGCCGGCATGATCCGGATTCCGGCGACAAGCTGCCCCGCAAGCGCGGCGGTTTCCGCTACGCACAGATCTTCTCCTCCTCTCTCGTGGCCCTGGCGCACGGCACCAACGATGCTCAGAAGACCATGGGCGTGATCACGCTGGTACTGATCTCCGGCGGTTTCCAGACCGTTGGAACCGGCCCGGTGCTGTGGGTGGTTGCAGCCTGTGCCTTCGCCATCGCCGCAGGCACCTATGCCGGCGGCTGGCGGATCATCCGCACCATGGGCACCGGCCTGACGGACGTCAAACCGGCTCAGGGATTTGCGGCCGAGACCAGCACGGCGGCAGCGATCCTGGCGTCGACTCATCTGGGCATGGCCCTGTCCACCACACAGGTCGCCTCGGGTTCGGTGATTGGATCCGGCCTTGGACGCAAGGGTGCCGAGGTCCGCTGGGGTACGGCGCGCAGGATTGCCGGCGGCTGGCTGCTCACCCTCCCGGCCGCTGCTGTCATGGGAGCTGGGGCTGCAGCGGTGGCCGGTACGGGAATGATCGGCGTAACCATTGACGGCATCCTGGGCCTGGCCATCATCCTGTTCATCTTCCTCTGGTCCCGCCGCAACCGGGTGGGCCATGACAATGCCGTGAGCAACATCGACAATGCCGGCGGTGCTGTGCGCATCAAGAAGGGCAAGTCCCGCTCCGGGAGCTCGGTTTCCCCCGGGGCACCGGAAGCATCCGCCCGACCCATGGATAAGGAACACTCCAAATGAGCATCGACTGGCTTGCCTACCTTGTGGTGGCCCTGGTCACCCTTGTGGCGACACTCCTCGTCGTCGGGCTGTATTCAACCGGCGTACGCCTTTATGCAATCTCATCCGATGCCCGGCCCAGCCCCGCAGCCCAGGGCAGGCTCGTGCTGGTCAAGGCCGGCGCGTACGCGTGCTTTGCACTGTGCGGGGCGGCTGTGCTGTTCGGCGTTTACCTGATTGTCCCGGCTCTGCACTTCTAGCGGGAGGGCTGCCGCCTAGCGCTAACCGGAAAACACTAAAGCCCGGCGACGGCGGCCACTGAGGTGGCCGTCGTCGCCGGGCTTTTCCGTGCTTGTTTCCGGTGCCCCTACAGCTGCCCCCGGACCTTAGACGGCGTCAGCGTAGGCGGGATAGTCCGTGTAGCCGGCAGCGCCGTCAGTGTAGAAGGTGCGCGGGTCAGGGGTGTTCAGAGGCAGGTCTTCCTGCCAGCGGCGCACCAGGTCCGGGTTCGCGATTGCGGGCCGGCCCACCACCACGCCGTCGCACAGGTCGTCCTCCATCATGCCAATGGCTTCTTCCCGGGTCGTGATGACGCCAAAGCCCGAGTTCAGGAGGACCGGGCCGCCGAAGCTGCGGCGCAGTGCCTGAACCATGATGTCCGAGGGGTCCTGGTGCAGGATGCTCAGGAACGCCGGTTTCAGGGGTGCAATGCCCTCCACCAGGGCGGTGTACGTTGCCAGGACCTCTGCCGGGTTGGTTTCCAGTGCACCCTGGACGTTGTGCTCCGGAGAAATCCGAATGCCGGTGCGGTCAGCGCCGATGGCTTCAGCCACCGCCCGATAGACCTCAATGACAAAGCGTGCGCGGTTCTCCGGAGTTCCGCCGTAGCTGTCGGTGCGCTGGTTGGACTCCGCAGACAGGAATTCATGGAGCAGGTAACCATTGGCGCCGTGCAGTTCGACGCCGTCGAACCCTGCCTTCATGGCCGCCGCCGAACCGGCAACGAATTCGTCGATGACACCCGGCAGTTCGGCCTCGGTAAGGGCATGGGGCACAGGGAAGGGCTGCTTGCCGTCGTAGGTGCGGGTGACGCCGTCAATCGCGATGGCGCTGGGAGCCACCACCTCGCGGCCGCCGTTGGTTCCCGGGTGGGTCACCCGGCCGGCATGCATGACCTGGGCAACAATGCGCCCTCCGGCAGCGTGGACGGCATCCGTAACGTTCTTCCAGCCGGCAATCTGCTCATCCGTCACCAGGCCGGGCTGACCCGTGAAGCCCTGTCCTGCGAACGAGGGATAGGTTCCCTCGCTGACGATCAGGCCCAGGGAAGCACGCTGGCTGTAGTGCTCGGCCATCAGGGCTGTGGGTACGCCGTCGCGGCCGCTGCGCGTCCGTGTCAGCGGCGCCATGATCAGGCGGTTGGGCAGTTCAATGCCGCCGAGGGTCAACGGTGAAAAAAGGTTCACAAAAAAGTCTTTCTGTAGATCGCGCCGCAGTTGCCCAGTGGCAGGTCCCGGCGCTGGTGGTTCGCGCTGCTCTCCAGTAGGTCCCAACCGGCGGGCAGGGTGAGGTATTCCTCAGCTCGATTCTGCGGGATTCAGCTGGGCCGAGGCGGAGGACCGCGCCGGGGCCTGTGCTTGCGGAGCCGCGCGGCTAGCATGGGCGGCATGGCCGGAACTATCTACTATGTTGCAGCGTCGCAGGATGGATTCATCGCGCAGGCGCCGGGCCCGGGGGAATGGCTCCGGACGTTTGCGGGTGCCCCGGAGCATGCGGGTGCCCCGGAGGCGGAGGCGCACGTCGCAGAATTCCTCGCCGCTGCCGGTGCGGTAGCGATGGGAGCTGAAACCTACCGCTCTTTCGTGGCGGATCCCGGGTCCTGGCCGTTCGGGAGCATTCCCGTGTGGGTCTTTACCCATCACGAGTTTCCGGGGATTTCCGGGGCGGATATTACTTTTGTGCGCGGCGATGTTGCTGAATTCCATCCGGACATCCTGCACGACGCCGGCCAGAGGGACGTGGTGTTGACCGGGGGTGGAAACCTGGCGGGGCAGTTTCTGGATTCCGGGCTGGTGGATGAACTGGTGGTCACCGTTTTGCCCATTTCCCCGGGCAGCGGCCGCGAGCTGGCGCACGTGGTGGAAGGTATTGATCCTGCCGGTGTGAAGGAGCGTTCCTTGGGGAGTGCAGTGCTGCAGCGGCGATATGATCTGCGCCGGTAGATGAGTCTTGGTGAGTCTGGTGAGGCGGCGTGGCTGCACTACGCGCGCAAGACCGGGGCTTTCCCTTAATTCGAGTAGATCACCAGTAACTCTGTAAGCGATTATCCCTGTTTATCGTCGTCGTGGACCAATAAAATAGTACGTATGTTCGATAAACCACGGGTTGTAGCTCAGGATGCGTCTATCCGTATCTGGATGGAAGAGCTGGCCAAAGTTGCAGCAGGGCCGGCAGAAGCGGACGGCCCGGCATGCCCTGCGGGGCCGGAGTTGATTGACCAGATCCGCGCGTTGGAAGAACTCAAAGCTGCAGCGTCGGCCGCCCAGGCGCGGGCCGCTGCCCTCGTCGACTCTGCGGTACGCCGCAGTCAAGCGGACGCCGGAGTTCAAAAGGAGCAGTTGGGTAAAGGCATCGGGGCTCAAATTGGCTTCGCCCGACGGGAATCACCGCACCGGGGAACCCAGCTGCTTGGTTTGGCCCGCATCCTGACCAAGGAAATGCCGAAAACCCTGCAGGCCCTGTCCGGGGGATTCATCAGCGAATGGCGGGCAACGATCCTTGCCAGGGAAACCGCATGTCTCACACTTGCGGACCGGCAACGGATCGATGACATGCTGGCGGGGAATCCGGCAGAACTCGAAGCGCTGGGGGACAGACAGCTGATCGCGCGGATTAAGGGCCTTGCCTACGGGATGGATCCGGCGTCAGTGGTGAACCGGGCTGCCAAGGCCGAGTCAGAGCGTTTTGTGTCCTGCCGTCCGGCTCCGGACACCATGACCTATCTGACCGGACTGCTGCCTGTCGCCCATGGGGTGGAGGTCTTCGCCACGCTTGCACGGGAGGCGGACCGGCTGCGGGCGGCGGGGGATTCGCGGGGCCGCGGCCAAATCATGGCTGACACGCTGGTGGAGCGCATCACCGGGCGGTCCAAGGCAGGTGATGTGCGCGTGGAGGTACAGCTGGTCATGACGGATCAGACGCTGCTGGCCGGTGTTGCCGAGCCTGCTGTCCTTCCCGGGTATGGGGTAATCCCGGCACAGTTTGCCCGTGATCTGGTCCGGGGGAAGCTCGAAGCATCGGTCAGCAACGACGGTTCCCGCAACTCCGGCAGTTCCGGCAACACGGCAACGGAGGTGTGGCTGCGGCGGCTGTTTACGGCTCCGTCCACCGGCCGGCTGGTCGACATGGATTCGAAGGCGCGGCTGGTTCCGGCAGGACTGGCGCGCTTCATAGCCGCACGGGACCAAAACTGCCGGATGCCGTGGTGCGGGGCGCCCATCCGGCACTTCGACCACATCAAACCCTGGCATGTTGGCGGCACAACCACCGCCAACAATGTGCAGGGATTGTGCGAGGCCTGCAATCACGCCAAAGAGGCGCCGGGTTGGGCCTGCTCGGTATCGAACGGTGAGCTCGGTGCCGCCCATACCGTTGAAACCGTCACGCCCACGGGTCACCGCTACAGATCAGCAGCGCCTGCTTCTCCCGGAGTTCGGGTGGCGTGACCGAGCGGCGGGGGCGTCTCAGCGGGCGTCGCGGATCATGTTCGTGATGCGCGCAGTGCTCAGGCGGCGGCCCTCTTCGTCGGTCATGACCACTTCATGCGTCACCAGGGTGCCACCCAGATGAATGGCGGTTGCCGTCCCCGTAACGGTGCCCGACGCGATGGCGCGGTGATGGGTGGCACCGATTTCGATACCGAGGGCCTGCCGCCCGGGGCCCGCGTGCAGCGCTGCACCGAAAGAACCCAGAGTCTCGGCCAGCACCAGATGGGCGCCGCCGTGCAGAATCCCGGCCACCTGCTCGTTGCCGGCCACGGGCATGGTGGCCACCAGCCGCTCAGCACTCATTTCCGAAAAACGGATACCCATCTTCACGACCAGGGGCCCGACTCCGTTGGCACTCAGCCAGCTGTGCATTTCAGGCGGGACTCCCGCCTCGTTCAACTGATCGGTGTACTCGTTGGCTGGCTCGGCCGGTGCGCCGGCGCCCGGCGTGAAAATGTCGCTCATGCCAACTAGGCTTACACCTGTGAGTGAATCTACCAAACTGGCCGATATCCAAGCCGAAACCCCTGCTGAAACCGTTCTTGAACAGACCCCCGCATCTAGTGACGCGGCCGTCCAGGAAACGCTCGGAACCGTTTCTGCCGGGGGACACAGCAGGCTGTTGGTGATCGACGGCCATTCGATGGCCTTCCGCGCCTTCTACGCCCTGCCGGCGGAAAACTTCTCCACTGACACCGGTCAGCACACCAACGCGGTGTACGGGTTCACCTCCATGCTCATCAACCTCATCAAGGAGGAGAAGCCCACCCACGTGGCGGTGGCCTTCGACCTCGACACCCCCACCTTCCGTTCCGAGGAGTACACGGAATACAAAGGTGGACGCAACAAGACTCCTGAGGAGTTCCACGGCCAGATAGACCTGATCATCAAGGTCATGGAAGCCATGCGCATCCCCACCCTTTCCATGGACGGCTACGAGGCAGACGACATCCTGGCCACGCTGGCGGAAAAGGCCTCGGCCCGGAACTGGGACGTCATGGTGGTGTCCGGAGACCGCGACGCCTTCCAGCTTGTGGATGACCGCGTCACCGTTTTCTATCCCAAGAAGGGTGTCTCCGACCTGCCGCGCATGGACGCTGCCGCAGTCGAGGCAAAGTACCTGGTCCCGCCGGATAAATATTCGGACCTCGCTGCCCTGGTGGGGGAATCCGCCGACAACCTTCCCGGCGTGCCCGGGGTGGGCCCCAAGACCGCTGCCAAGTGGATCAAGCAGTACGGCGGACTCGAGGGCATTCTCGAAAACCTGGACAGCATCAAGGGCAAAGTGGGGGACTCCCTCCGCGCCAACATTGAGGACGTCAAGCGCAACCGCCGCCTGAACCGCCTGCTGCGGGATCTGGACCTGCCGGTGGACCTGGACGCCATGGCGGCCCAGCGCCCCGACCGCGAAGCCATCGAAGACCTTTTTGATGCCCTGCAGTTCAATGCGCTCCGCAAGCGCCTCTTCGACGTTTACGGCGAGGAGGAAACCACCTCCGCCGGGAACGAACTGCTGCCTCCGGAGCATGTGGTGATCACGGATGCTCCCGCACTGAAGGCATGGATCGACTCCACCAACCAGGCCAAGACCGCCGTGCAGCTGGTCACCGAGGGTGCGGCGGCAGGGCGCGACGTCATCGGACTGGCTTTGGTTACCGCCAATGCGGCCGCTTATATCCCGCTAACGGAGATCGACGCCGACACTGAGCAGGTGCTTGCCGGCTGGCTGGCGGATCTGGATGCGCCCAAGGTGGTCCACGATTTCAAGGAGAGCTACAAGGCACTGGCCGCGCGCGGACTGCATCTGGCCGGAGAGGTGGACGACACCGCCATTTCCGGTTACCTGATCCAGCCGGACCGCCGCAGCTATGACCTGGCGGACCTGAGCCAGCACCACCTGCGGATGTCCCTGACTCCGTCCGCTCCCGGAACCAACCAGCTCCAGCTGCAGCTTGAGGAAGAAGACGTTGCGTCGCCGGCCGTTATGCAGGCCTTTGCGGCGCTGCAGCTGAGCGAGCACTTTGCGGGACAGCTGGTGGACCGCGGCGCCAACCAGCTCCTGGGCGGACTGGAACTGCCGCTGTCCGAGGTGCTGGCCGAAATGGAGCTGGCCGGCATCGCAGTGTCCACCGAAAAACTGGACCGGCTGCTGGACGATTTCAGCGCCACCATCGCGCAGGCCAGCAGCGAAGCGTTCAGCATCATCGGCAAGGAAATCAACCTCGGTTCGCCCAAGCAGCTGCAGATGGTGCTCTTCGATGAACTCGGACTGCCCAAGACCAAAAAGATCAAGACCGGCTATTCCACCGATGCTGATGCCCTCTCCGATCTGATCATCAAGACCGGCGGACATCCGTTCCTGGCCAACCTGATGGCCTACCGCGACGCCACTAAGCTGCGCCAGACCGTCGAGGGCCTGCGGAAGGCCGTGTCCGACGACGGACGCGTGCACACCACGTATGTCCAAACTGCGGCCGCCACCGGACGGCTGTCCTCCACCAACCCGAACCTGCAGAACATTCCCATCCGGTCCGAAGAAGGCCGCCGGATTCGGGAAGTCTTCACCGTGGGCGAAGGGTATGAAACCCTCCTCACTGCCGATTACTCCCAGGTGGAAATGCGCATCATGGCGCATCTGTCCGGTGACGAAGGGCTGATCGCAGCGTTCCAGGCGGGGGAGGACCTGCACCGTTTTGTCGGCTCGCACATCTTCGGGGTTCCGCCGGAGGAAGTCACCAGCGCCATGCGGTCCAAGGTCAAGGCCATGTCCTATGGCCTGGTCTACGGCCTGAGCTCCTTCGGCCTGTCCAAGCAGCTCGCCATTCCGGTGGATGAAGCCCGCACCCTGATGCGTGACTACTTCAGCCGGTTCGGGGCGGTGCGCGACTACCTGCGCGGCGTCGTCGAGCAGGCCCGCAAGGACGGCTTCACCTCCACCATTGAGGGCCGCCGCCGCTATCTGCCGGACCTCTCCAGTGACAACCGGCAGCTGCGCGAAATGGCGGAACGCGCCGCCCTGAACGCACCCATCCAGGGCTCTGCTGCGGACATCATCAAGAAAGCCATGCTCGGAGTCGACACGGAGCTGAAGGCCCAGGGCCTGAAGTCCCGCATGCTGCTGCAGGTCCATGATGAACTGGTGCTCGAAGTGGCCCCCGGGGAACGGGACGCCGTGGAGAAGCTGGTCCGGGAGCAGATGGGCTCGGCAGCGGATCTGTCCGTTCCGTTGGACGTCTCCGTGGGCGTCGGCGTCAGCTGGCACGAGGCGGGCCACTAAAGCGCACCAAGCGCGAACTCAACTGGCGAACTCAACTGGGGGAACATAATGCAGGATGCGGCAGTGGCCAGTGGGTTGAGCAGCGGGTTGCGGACAACTTCCTTTGCACCGGAGAACGACGACGCGCGAACCGCCAACTGGCTCGAGGCGGTCAACCTGGGGTTCCATGAACAACGGGGCGATCCCAAGCACCTCCCCGCAGAGGTGGACGCCTGTCAGCGGGACGGCCGCATCCTGACCGCCGTCTATGACGACACGGCCCCGGACTCCGCCTTGGACCCGGCCGTACCGGTGGCTACCTACGCCACCATGGTCAATTCCCTGAACGTGGGCGGCGGGCGGCTGCTGCCGGCGCATCTGGTCACGGCCGTGACGGTGCGGCCGACGCACCGCCGCCGCGGAATCCTCCGCAGCATGATCACCAGCGATCTGCAGCGGGCAAAGGAAGCGGGGCTGGCGCTGGCCGGGCTTACGGCCTCTGAGGCGACCATCTACGGCCGCTTCGGGTTCGGAGCTGCCACCTCCACGGCGGAGATCAGGCTGGATACCCGCGGCGGCCTGGGCTTCACCTCTGGCACCACGGGCAGCATTGCTGTGGCGGACAGTGCCAAGCTGCGGTTCCTGGCTCCGGACATCTACCGTGCCCACTTGGAACGGACGAACGGTGCCATGGGGCGCCAGCACCGCTACTGGATGCGTGCTTCCGCCGCCTGGAGCGAAGAAAGCTTCGAGCCGGACAAGGCTTTGCGCGGTGTTCTTCATTACAACGCCAACGGCGTCCCGGACGGCTACGCCGCCTACAAGTCCCTGGGCTGGCGGACCGAGCCGCACACAGTAAAGGTCACTGATCTGGTGGCGGCAAGCGACGACGCCTACCGTGAACTCTGGCGCTATCTTGGCTCCATGGACCTGGTGGACCGGCTGACCTTTGATGCGGCACCCGTCGCCGATCCGCTGCCCTGGATGCTGGCGGACCGTCGCCGGTACTCCGTCACCAGCGTGGATGACGTCCTGTGGCTGCGCATCCTGGACACCAGGGCAGCCCTTGAATCCCGGCACTACACAGGGGCGGGCTCCGTGGTCCTCACGGTCCGGGATCCGCTGGGGATGGCCGACGGCGTGTGGCAGCTGGACGTCGAGGGCGGCAGCGGGCGTGCCAGGCCGGTTGAAGCCGGCGCGATACAGGATGGAACCGTGCACGAGGGAACTATGCAGGAGGGAACCGTGGCTGCCGAGATTGACGTTGCAGCTCTGGGATCGCTGTATCTGGGCGGTGTCAGCGCCCCCACGCTGGCGGCAGCGGGCGGAATACGGGGCAGCCAAGCAGCGTTGGAAGTCCTTGATGCACTTTTCACCGCTGGTCCGGCACCCTACTGCAGCACCCATTTCTGACCCGGAATCCGACTACTTCCTTTAAAGTGGTCCCGGTGCTTTGACCTGAGTTGCAGGCTGCGGCTAGACTGATCTGGCGCGTAATTGCGCAGTAATTACCAATTCTGTCCATCTCCGGACAAACAAGCACTGTCTTGAGGCAGGCCTGAACGGCTGCTCTGAGTTCGGTGGGAGCGCATCCGGAATACAAAACAACTTCCACATCGGAGTCCCAACTACATGACCATCACCACCACCGAGAAGTCCGGTACCCCGCAGGTCGCCATCAACGACATCGGTACTGCCGAGGACTTCCTCGCCGCCATTGACGCAACGATCAAGTACTTCAACGACGGCGATCTCGTCGAAGGTACCGTCGTCAAGGTTGACCGCGACGAGGTCCTGCTCGACATCGGTTACAAGACCGAGGGTGTCATCCCTTCCCGTGAGCTCTCCATCAAGCACGACGTTGATCCCGGAGACGTTGTCTCTGTTGGCGATCAGGTCGAAGCTTTGGTTCTCACCAAGGAAGACAAAGAAGGCCGCCTGATTCTCTCCAAGAAGCGCGCACAGTACGAGCGCGCCTGGGGCGACATCGAGAAGGTCAAGGAAGAAGACGGCGTCGTTACCGGTACCGTCATCGAGGTTGTCAAGGGTGGCCTCATCCTGGACATCGGCCTGCGCGGCTTCCTGCCGGCCTCCCTCGTCGAGATGCGTCGTGTCCGCGACCTGGCTCCGTACATCGGCCAGCAGATCGAAGCCAAGATCATCGAACTGGACAAGAACCGCAACAACGTTGTTCTGTCCCGCCGTGCCTGGCTCGAGCAGACGCAGTCCGAGGTTCGCTCCACGTTCCTCAACAAGCTGGAAAAGGGCCAGGTTCGTCCGGGCGTTGTTTCCTCCATCGTCAACTTCGGTGCATTCGTGGACCTGGGCGGCGTAGACGGTCTCGTCCACGTTTCCGAGCTGTCCTGGAAGCACATCGACCACCCCTCCGAGGTCGTTGAAGTTGGCCAGGAAGTCACCGTTGAGGTTCTGGAAGTTGACCTCGACCGCGAGCGTGTCTCCCTGTCGCTGAAGGCTACGCAGGAAGATCCGTGGCAGACCTTCGCCCGCACCCACGCCCTGGGCCAGGTTGTGCCGGGTAAGGTCACCAAGCTGGTTCCGTTCGGTGCGTTCGTTCGCGTCGAAGACGGCATCGAAGGCCTGGTCCACATCTCCGAGCTGGCAGTCCGCCACGTAGAGCTGGCCGAGCAGGTTGTTTCCGTTGGAGACGAACTGTTCGTCAAGGTCATCGACATCGACCTCGAGCGTCGCCGCATCAGCCTGTCGCTGAAGCAGGCCAACGAGGGCGTAGACCCCGAAGGCACCGAGTTCGACCCGGCTCTGTACGGCATGGCCGCAGAGTACGACGAAGCCGGCAACTACAAGTACCCGGAGGGCTTCGACCCCGAGTCCAACGAATGGCTCGAAGGCTACGAGACCCAGCGTGCCGCTTGGGAGCAGCAGTACGCTGACGCCCAGGCTCGCTGGGAAGCCCACAAGAAGCAGGTTGCACAGCACGCTTCCGAGGACATCGCAGCTGCTTCGGAGACTTCCGAATCCGGCACCACGAGCTACTCCTCCGAGCCGGCTGTTGCTGAGACGGGCGCCGGCACGCTGGCTTCCGACGAAGCACTTGCCGCTCTGCGCGAGAAGCTCACGGGCAACTAATTTCCCTCGGTTGAACTAACCGGTTGAAATAGCTCAAAAAAAGCAGGCCCCCACTTCGGTGGGGGCCTGCTTTTGCGTTCAGGAACTACTGCCGTGCGTCGTTGGCGTAGCTCAGGCCCAGCTGGGCCCGCACGCCGTCGAGCAGTTCCATGGTCCGCAGGGTGTCCGCAAGGGGCATGGTGGGGCTCTCGGTCAGGCCCTGCTGGATGCAGCGGGTGACCTCACGCAGCTGATACGTATAGCCGGTGCCCACGCGTTCAAATGACTCCACCCGCACACCGGCGGGTCCGCTCACGTGCAGCTCGCTCGGGTTATAGAGGTCTCCGCCGCCCGTCCTCAGCCATCCGCCGCTGCAGGCGATGGTGGCACTGCCCGGGCCCGAGGCCGCCAGCGAGGACGTGAGCTGGGCGTGGCGGCCGTCGTCGTAACGCAGCGTCAGGGCGTTCTGGATGTCCACGCCGTGCTCGTTGAGGATCCCGGACGCCTCAACGCCATCAGGCCAGCCCAGCGCTCCCAGAGCCCAGGTGAGGGTGTAGACGGACAGATCCAGCAGTGCTCCGCCGCCGGCTGCGGGGTCCCATATCCTGGCGGCCGGATCCGCCGGCGCAGGGAAGCCCAGGTCGGCCTGCACCCAGGACGGCGCTCCGAGCTCGCCGGAGGCCAGGATGTCCCAGGCTCGGTTTGCACTGGGCAGGAACCGCGTCCAGAGTGCTTCCATGAGGAACAGATTCCGGTCCCGGGCGATCGTGATCAGCTCTGCTGCTTCAGCGGCGTTGACAGTGAGCGGCTTCTCGCACAGTACGTGCTTGCCGTGTTCGAGGGCGCTCCTGGCAACCTCATAATGCTGGGCGTGCGGAGTGGCAATGTAAACGACGTCGACCGCCGGGTCGGCGAACATCTGTTCAAAACCGGAGGGGCCGCCGTCGGCGTCGGAGTACGAGGTGTGAAAGCCGAACCGGTCCGCGAACTCGGCTGCGCGGTGCCCGCTGCGCGAACTCACCGCATACAGGACTGAATCCTCAAGCAGGGATAGGTCGGCGGTAACCTTACCGGCAATGCTGCCCGTGGCTACCACCGCCCATTTCAGCGGGGCGCCGGTGGAGGCCAGGGGAGAGGCAGCCCCCTCCTGCGCGCAGGGGGGACGGACAATGCGCCGGCCCGCAGTGACAGGAGTGGCGGTGGGAAAGGACAAAGGATCAGCTCCTACGCGGATTCTCGGACAACCAGGGACGTGGGCAGGCGGTGGATGCGTTCAGCAGCCCGACCTTCAATCAGTTCCACCAGGAGCTCGGCCATTTTCTCCCCGAGTGCCGCGATTGGATGATGGATGGTGGTCAGGGCCGGGCTGAGGCTCGTGGCGTAATAGTCGTCGTCGAAACCGACAACGGCGATGTCTTCCGGAATGCGGAGCCCGCGTTCCTTGATGACGGAGTATGCACCGGCTGCCATCTGGTCATTGGCTGCGAAGAGCGCGTCCAGCGGCTTTTCGCGGCCCAGCAGCCGCCGCATGGCGGCCGCCCCGGAAGTGACGGTGAAATCACCGGTCTCCACCAGCGCGTCATCCAGTCCTGCTTGTTGCACAGTGGTCCGCCATCCCGCCAGCCGGTCCACACCGGGAGGCATGTCCTGCGGCCCCGCGATGGTGGCAATGTGGCGCCGTCCGCTTTCCACCAGCCGTGCAGTGGCGGCAGCGGCCCCTTCCTCGTTGTCCACCTCCACGAAGTAGCTGTCCTTGGCGTTGATCAGCGGCCGCCCTGCAAACACCAGCGGCAGTGACCCGTTCAGGTGTGCCCAGGAATGGTCGCCGGTGTGGTGGGACACCACCAGGACGCCGTCCACGTTCCCGCCCATAAGATAGCGCCGGGTCTTTTCCGGGTTTGCTTCCGAGGACGTGACCATGTTGAGCATGTAGTCGGTGGTGTTCAGATACCGGGCCACACCCTCCACGACCGTTGCGAAGAACGGATCGGCGAAAACCTTGGACGTAGACTCCGGAACGAGCAGGGTCACCGTGTAGGTGCGGCGGCTGGCAAGGGTCCTTGCCGCACGGTTGGGCACGTAATTGAGCGTGCGCACTGCCTTTTCAACGGAACTGGCCAGTTGCGGGTCAACCGACGGGGCGCCGTTGACCACACGGGACACCGTGGCCCTGGAGACACCGGCCAGGGCCGCCACCATTTCCAGGGTGGGAGCAGGTGTGGCCTGGCCGGATTCAGCACTCAATGGTCTTCTCCAGATGTGTTCTCCCTCTGCAGGGGTTTGTCCGCGGCGGTTTGTCCATCTTAGGTCGGCTTAGACCACAGGCGCCACGGACCGCGTGGCGCGGGACCCGGAGCGCGCGGCTGCAATGTGCCGGCTGTAGGCGCGGCCGCTGTCCTTGACGGTGCGGGCCTGGGTGTCATAGTCCACCCGCACAATCCCAAAACGCTTGCTGTAGCCCCAGGACCATTCGAAGTTGTCCAGCAGGGACCAGACAAAGTAGCCCCGGACATCCGCCCCTGCCTCAACGGCCCGGCCGACGGCGGCAATGTGGTCCAGGATGTACTGCGTGCGTTCTTCATCGGGCACACTTCCGTCCGCAAGAACGGCGTCGTCGTAAGCCGCGCCGTTTTCGGTGACGTACAGCGGCGGCAGCGTTGGGTATTCCTTGCCCAGGCGGACCAGCAGCTTGCGGAGCCCGTCGGGGTTGACCTCCCAGTCCATCGCGGTGCGGGGCAGCCCGCGGCTCGGGAAGGTGATGTGTTCGGCACCGATCCACGGTGATGCCGGCTGGCGGCCGGAGCCGCCTGAATGGCCGTCGCCTCCCGTGGTGTCCGGATGGCCGCTGATCAGGTCATCGTGGTAGTGGTTGACGCCCAGGAAATCGATGGGAGCGCCGATGACCTCCATGTCACCCGGAAAAATCACGTCATGCAGCCCAAACGGTTCAAGGTCCCGCAGGGAGTCCTCCGGGTAGGCGCCGCGCAGGATCGGGTCCAGGAAAATGCGGTTTTGCAGGGAGTCGAAGAGCCGGGCGGCTTCGAGGTCCACGGGATCGGAGGCGTCCCTGGGGATGGCATTGCTCAGGTTGAGGGTGATGCCCAGCTGCTGCGCACCCCGGTCACGCAGATGCGTGACGGCGAGTCCGTGGGCAAGATGCTGGTGATGCACCGCAGCGACGGCTGCCCGGGGCTCCTGCCTCCCGGGTGCATGCACGCCGGAGCCGTAACCCAGCAGCGAAGAGCAGAACGGCTCATTGAAGGTGGTCCAGTGCTGCACCCGGTCGCCCAGGGCCGAATAGACATCATCCGCGTACTCCAGGAAGCGGTGGGCCGTGTCGCGGTTGGCCCAGCCGCCTGCCTCCTCCAGTTCCTGCGGCAGGTCCCAGTGGTAGAGGGTGAGCCAGGGGAGGATGCCGGCCTCCAGGAGCTCATCCACCAGGCGGGAATAGAAGTCCAGACCCCGGGCATTGGTGCTTCGGCCGCCGGGGCGTACCCGGGCCCAGCTGGTGGAGAACCGGTAGGAGTCCAGTCCAAGATCCTTCATCAGGGCAACGTCTGCTGGCATGCGGTGGTAGTGGTCAACGGCCGTCTCGGGGGTGTCTCCGTTCAAGGTGTTTCCCGGCGTGCGGGCAAAGGCGTCCCAAACTGAGTCTTCCTTGCCGTCCGTCCAGGCAGCGCCTTCAATCTGGGCTGCAGCTGTGGCTGATCCCCAGATGAAGCCGTCCGGCCAGTTGTTCCCCGAGGGTGTTGTGTTGGTCATTAGCCCTTCACTGCTCCTTGCATGATTCCGGAAATAAGTTGTTTGCCCGCGGCCACAAAAAGGACCAGCAGGGGTATGGTCGCCAGGACCGCGCCGGTCAGCACCACCGAGTAGTCCACGTAGCGGGCTGACGACAGCTGGCTTAGGGCGGTCTGGAGCGTCGGATTGCCGGCGTTGAGAACCAGCAGCGGCCAGAGGAAGTCGGTCCAGGCCATCATGAACGTGAACAGGCTCAGGATGGCCATGGCCGGCTTGGCTGCCGGCAGTGCGACATGCCAGAAGGTCCTGATCATGTTGGCGCCGTCCATGCGTGCCGATTCGATCAGTTCGTCAGGGATCACGTCCACCAGGTACTGGCGCATGAAGAACACGCCGAAGGCAGTGACGAGGCTGGGGATAATCACCGCACCGATTTCACCGGTCCAGCCGAGGGTGCGCATCACCATGAACAGCGGAATAATGCCCAACTGGGTGGGGATGGCCATGGTGGCCACCACCGCCACCATGAGGACGGTGTTTCCGCGGAACCGCAGCTTGGCGAAGGCATAGCCGGCCAGCGTGGAGAACGTCACCACCGAGACGGTGATGATCGTGGAGATCAGGATGCTGTTCCAGAGCGCCGTCCAAAACGGGATGGTGTCAAAGACCTCTGAGACGTTGTTCCAGAAGTTACCGCCCGGCAGCAGCGGGGGCCAGTCCAGTCCGAGGGCTTCATTGGTTCGGCTGCCGACGACGACAGACCACCACAGCGGATAGGCGGAACCCAGGAAGAACGCCAGAAGCAGTCCGTAGGTCAGATAGCCGGGCTTCAGTCCGTTGCCGAAAATGCGCTGGCGGAGCGGACGCCGGGCACGCCGGCTGGAAACCGGGGTGCCTGTCCGGGCGGTGCCCTTTTCGAGGAGGCTCATTTGCGTTTCCCTTCGGCGCGGCACTGGGCCCGGTTGCGGGGCTTCTTGGCATCAGCGGACGCAATCTTCTTTGAGATGGAAAAGTTGATGAGTCCGATGATCACGATGATCAGAAAGAGCAGCCAGGCAATCGCGGATGCTTTGCCGAAGTTGTTCCGCTGGAAGCCCATCTCCCAGAGGTAGAGCACGGTGGTTTGGAAGATGCGCTGCGGACCGCCCGGATCGGTCGGATCAAAGAGCCGCGGTTCCGCGAAGATCTGCAGGCCGCCAATGGTGGACGTAATGATGACAAAAATCATGGTGGGCCGGATGCTCGGCAGCGTAATGCTGAAGAAGCGCCTGAAGGCACCGGCTCCGTCAATCGCGGCCGACTCATAGATATCGCGGGGAACAGCCTGCATGGCTGCCAGGAGAATCAGCGCGTTGTAGCCGGTCCACCGCCAGTTGACCATGGTGGCGATCGCGATGTGGCTCGGGAGGGTATCGGTTCGCCACATAATCGGGTCAATGCCGAAGTTGCCCAGCAGATTGTTGATCAGGCCCGGGTCCTCGCCGAACATGTTGGTGAAAATCACCGCGACGGCCACGGGGGTAACAACGTAGGGGAGGAGGATGCTCATGCGCCAGAACGTCTTGGCCCGCAGGTTCTGGTCAAGCACCGCCGCAATGAACAGGGCACCGATGAGCTGCGGAATAGCGGAAAGCAGGAAGATGCTCATCGTGTTCCCCAGCGAATTCCAGAAGAACCTGTCCTGGAGGACGTTGGTGAAGTTTGCCAGCCCAACGAACTCGCCCTGGCCCTTGAGCAGGTGCCAGTCATGCAGCGACACCCAGAACGTGTAAACCAGCGGGAAGAGGCCCACCAGCGCAAAGAGCAGGAAGAAGGGTGAGATGTACAGGTAGGGGGAGAATTTCAGGTCCCAGGCGCTGAGGCGGTGCCTGAACGGGGACACGGCCCTGGTCGGCGGCGCCGCGGGCGCGGGGCGTTTGAGAGTTACGGTCATGACGATTCTCGCAGTCCGTCTGGGAGGCCTCCGGCAGTGCCGGAGGCCCCGCTCGACTAGTTGCTAGTTGTTGACTACGAGCTCGTTCAGGAGCTTCATGGCCTCGTTCCAGGAGCCTTCCCCGTCAGTGGTGCCTGCATCAAGCTGGCCCAGTGCGGCGCTGAAGACTTTGTCCTGGATAACTGAGTCCTCCGGACCCTTGAACTGCGCTGTAACACCCTCCGCGCGCGATGCGAGGATTGCGCCGGTGGGTGCGTTGTTGAACAGCTCATTGGGCGCTGCCTCTTCGGCAAGCTGCTTTTGGGCCTCCACGGTGCTGGGGAAGTTGTTTGCTGCCGCAGACTGCTTCACCTGCTGCTCCGGGGCCGTCAGCCAGGCAGCCAGCTTCGCGGCTTCCTCCTTGTGCTCGGAAGTCTCCGGAACGGAGAGGAAGGCGCCACCCCAGTTTGAGGCTCCGCCGGGGAAGACATCAGCGAAGTCCCATCCGGCCTCCGCGCCTGCTCCTGCGGATTCCATCTGGGTTTGAATGGTGCCCAGCATCCAGCCCGGGCAGACGAAGGTTGCGAAGGATCCGTCAGCGAAAGCCTTGCCCTTGCCCCAGTCCCACTTCTTCTCGTTGGCGGACAGTCCGGCCTCCGTCCCTGCGGCGAGCTGCATGAACTGTTCCTTCATGGCGGCGTTGTCTTCGATGTTCAGCTCACCGTCGGCAGTGTAGTAGCCCTCCTCCATCTGGTTCACCATGGAGTTCCACACGAAGCCCGACTGGTCGTACCAGGCCAGGCCGGTCTTGTCGTGATACTGCTGGCCAATTTCGAAGTACTTGTCCCAGGTGGCGTCGTCTCCGCCGAACAGTTCAGCCACCGCCTCACGGTCGCTGGGGAGCCCGGCGGCCTCGAAGAGCTTGCCGTTGTAGCAGAGGCCCTGGGGGCCAATGTCGGTGCCGTAGCCAATGACGCGGCCCTCGGAATCGGTGCCCTGCTTGAACTTCCAGTCGACCCAGTTGTCCTTGATGTCTTCGGCTCCGTATTCATTGAGGTCCACGAACTGGTCGGACACTTCCATGATGGAACCGAGCCAGCCTTCTTCAATGGCAACCACGTCGCTTAGACCGGACCCGGCAGACAACTTTGTGAAGGCATCGGTCCGCGCGTTCTCGCCGCGGTCGATGTTGTTGGGGTTGATTTTGATGCCGGGGTTGGCGTCTTCGTATTCGGCGTACAGGTCGTCGTAGCCGAAGGTGCCGAACGTCGTAACGCTCAGCTCGATTGGATTCTCGGCGCTTGCCGCTTCCTGGTCGCCGCCGCCGCCGCAGCCTGACGCGAGCAGCGCCACAGCAGCGGCCCCTGCAATTGCCGCTGCGGGAAATCGGAAATTCTTCACGGTCACTCCTTTGTGTTCGGATAGAGCAGTGCAATCCCGGAACAGCGGACCGTGCCTCTTATCTGGGCAGGCTTGATCAACGGAAGCGGGATGGAGAAGGCATAAAAGGCTGGAACAGAGTTCTGCGCTCCGGGCCATCACACTTGGCTGAGAGAGCGCTCTCTTGACGTTCGCTTTACTCTAGGAGTGATATGGATCACTGTCAAGAGAGCGCTCTCTCAAGTTTTCCGGATACTTAGTCCGGGGCTCCGGTGTGGGCCGGTGCGGCTACCGCCTGGTACTGACGGTGACAGTGAACTTGGGGTTGCGCGCCACCTCGCGGGTGGGGCCGACCAGTCGGGTCAGGGCGGACTTGTAGGTCAGATGGCTGTTCCACACGGCCCACAGTTCCCCGCCCGGCGCGAGCACCCGACCGGCGTCGGCAAAGAGCTTCAAAGCGATCCCGGCATGCACGCTGGCGCCAATGTGGAACGGCGGGTTCAGCACGATCAGCTCCGCTGAGCGGTCCGGATGCCCGGCAAGGGCATCGTCGCGGCGGACCGACACGCGGTCCGCGACGCCGTTCGCGGTCATGGTTGCTGTTGCGGAGGCGACGGCGGCCGCCGACTGATCCGTCGCGATCACCCGCAGAGACGGACGGGTCAGTGCCAGGTACGCGGCGATGGCACCGGTGCCGCAGCCCAGATCCACCGCCGTCTGCGCCTGCCGGGCTCCGGCCAGGTGCGGCAGCAGGAACCGGGTGCCAATGTCCAGCGCTGCTCCGGCGAAGGCCGCACCGTGGGCCCTCAGCTCCAGCGGGGCCGGCAGCCCGACGTCGTGCCGCTGGGCCAGCGGAAAACGGTTGGCCGGCTGCACCGCGGCAGGCAGCGGACCGGACACCGTCAGTACCCGGGACTTCTGCCGCGCCAGGCCCGCCGTCACCGAGCCGAACCAGCGTCCCAGCACGTCGTTCATGGCCGTGGTCATGTGCTTGAGCCTGCCGCCGGCGTACACCACCACGTCCGGGGCGGCGTACGCGGCGATCAATGCGGCAATCTCCTCCAGGGCGTCCAGCGAACGCGGCAGGCGCAGCAGCACCGTCCGCGCCCCTGTCAGCAGGTCCGCGCCCAGCGGCAGGGACCGGTAGGTCTCGGCCAGCCCGGCGGCGTCGGCGTTGCGCCGCAGCGCCAGTTCGCCGGAGTACGGATCCTGATGAACCCGCAGGCCGCGCACGCCGTGAAGGGCAGCCGCCCCAAGGGTCAGTGCACCGTACGCGTCCCCAATAACGACGACGGCGCTTCCGTTTTCGCGCAGCCGCTCCGCCGCTGTGTCCAGGAGCAGGCGGTCGGCGGAGTCGTGGGCCTGCAGGTTCTCCGCCTCGACATCGGGCCGGCGGCTCAGCGACTCGAAGGAAAAGTCCGGTTCCTCGGGGAGCAGTCGGGCGGGGTCGTGCGTCACAGGTCGATCCATTCTGTTCTCAGGTGTTCGGGGGTGCTGCTGCCGGCGGTGAAGGTTGCGAGGCGCTCGGAAAAGAGGTCGATGCTGCCCGGGGTGTCCGGCAATGCCACGGTAATGGTGGCCCCCGAGGCGCCGTACTCCGTGCCGGTGACGCTGATCCCGGCGTTGCGCAGGTCATTCTCCAGCCGCCCGGCCTCGGCATGTCCCGCCGGCACCGCGTAGAGCTGCATCCGGCGGCGGCGGAGCAGGGGAGCGGTGGCCAGGGCGGAGGAAACGGACTCGGAATAGGCGCGTATCAGGCCGCCGGCGCCCAGCAGGATTCCGCCGAAATAGCGGACGGTCACCGCTGTGATGTCACTGAGGTCCGTGGCGCCGCCAAACGTTTCCCGCTTCGTCAGGGCTTCCAGCATGGGAAGGCCTGCGGTGCCGGAGGGCTCGCCGTCGTCATTGGAACGCTGAACTTCACGTCCCGGCCCGAGCACAAAGGCACTGCAGTGGTGGCGGGCGTCATGGAACTCACGGCGCAGCTCGGCGACCAGCGCGCGGGCCTGTTCTTCGGTTTCGGTGCGGCGCAGCACCGTGATGAAACGTGAGCGCTTGATCTCGAGTTCGGAGCGGTGTTCCCCGGCGATGGTGGTGTAGCGCCCCGCCGCCGCGTCGATGTCACTCACCCCAACAGTTTAGGCGCTGTTCAGTTCAAACGCTGCGCAGCAGGCTCCGCCCGCCTTCGGCGCCCGGTGCTGTGACACGGTAGCCTTGGGCGCATGCTGAGAGTAGGACTGACCGGCGGGATCGCCGCTGGAAAATCATTGGCCGCACGTACGCTGCGCGACCTTGGTGCCCTGGTCATCGACGCCGATGCCCTGGCACGCGAAGTGGTGGAGCCGGGCACCGAGGGGCTCGCCGCCGTCGTCGAGGCCTTTGGGCCGGGCATCCTGGACGGCGAAGGCCGTCTGGACCGGCCCGCGCTGGCGGCGGTGGTCTTTCGTGATGAGGCCAGGCGGGAAACCCTCAACGGCATTGTCCATCCCCGGGTGCGTGCACGGGCTGCTGAGCTGGAACGCGAAGCCGAGCCGGAGACCATCGTGGTTCATGACATGCCGCTGCTGGTGGAAACCGGACAGCACCGAAGCTTCGACTTTGTGCTGGTGATCGATGCGCCGGAGGAGGAACGGATCCGGCGGATGGCGGCGGACCGAGGCATGAGTGAGGAAGCGGCGCGGGCGCGGATCGCTGCGCAGGCTTCAGCTCAAGAGCGTGCCGCGGTGGCCGACGTCGTGCTCGTCAATGAGGGAACTGCCCATGAGCTCGTTGAAGCGGTGCGGCAGCTGTGGGAGACCCGGCTGCTGCCGCTGAACGACGAGCTGCTTCGGGCCGCGCGCTGACGCTCTCCGGCTGCCCGGAGGTGTTCAGCCCTGAGCTGACCGCACGCACTGCGGACGCATCCTGACCGCAGTGCGGAGTAGCTTTTAATCATGAGTCTTGCGCAGGACATCAAGAGAGTCGTTGCCCCCTTTGAAGTAATCAGCGATTACTCGCCCGCGGGCGACCAGCCCACCGCCATCAAGGAACTCGCCGAGCGGATCAAGGCCGGCGAAAAGGATGTGGTCCTCCTCGGTGCCACCGGTACCGGTAAGAGCGCGACGGCGGCCTGGCTGGTGGAGCAGGTCCAGCGGCCCACGCTCATCATGGTCCAGAACAAGACCCTCGCCGCGCAGCTGGCCAACGAGTTTCGTGAACTGCTGCCCAACAACGCGGTGGAGTACTTCGTCTCCTACTACGACTACTACCAGCCCGAAGCCTACGTTCCGCAGACGGACACTTTCATTGAGAAGGACTCCTCCATCAACGAGGAAGTGGAACGGCTGCGGCACTCCGCCACCAACGCGCTGCTGACCCGCCGCGACGTCATTGTGGTGGCCACCGTGTCCTGCATCTACGGCCTGGGAACCCCTGAAGAGTACATCGAAGCCATGGTCACGCTGCGCAAGGGCCAGCAGATGAACCGCGATGACCTGCTGCGCCGGTTCGTCAATATGCAGTACGCCCGCAACGACATGGACTTCCACCGCGGCACTTTCCGGGTCCGCGGCGACACCGTCGAGATCATTCCGATGTACGAGGAAAACGCACTGCGGATCGAGTTCTTCGGCGACGAGATTGAGAACATCTACACCCTCCACCCGCTCACGGGAAACGTCATTCGTGAGGAAACGGAAATGTACGTCTTCCCGGCGTCGCACTACGTGGCCGGCGAGGACCGGATGCACCGGGCCATCCGCCAGATTGAGGACGAGCTGCAGGTGCGGCTGGCCGAACTGGAGTCGCAGAACAAGCTGGTGGAAGCCCAGCGGCTGCGGATGCGGACCACCTACGATCTGGAAATGATGCAGCAGATGGGCTTCTGCAACGGCATCGAGAACTACTCCCGGCACATTGACGGCCGCGGTCCCGGCACCGCCCCGCACTGCCTGCTGGATTACTTCCCCGATGACTTCCTGCTGGTCGTGGATGAGTCCCACGTGACCATTCCGCAGATCGGCGCCATGTATGAAGGGGACATGTCCCGCAAGCGGACCCTGGTGGACCACGGCTTCCGGCTGCCGTCGGCCATGGACAACCGGCCGCTGAAATGGGATGAGTTCCTGGAACGCATCGGCCAGACCGTCTACATGTCCGCCACGCCCGGCAAATACGAACTGTCCAAGTCGGACGGCTTTGTTGAGCAGATTATCCGTCCCACCGGTCTGGTGGATCCGCAGGTGATCGTGAAGCCCAGCAAGGGCCAGATTGATGATCTGCTCGGGGAAATCCGCACCCGGACTGAGCGCAACGAGCGCGTGCTGGTCACCACGCTGACCAAGCGGATGGCCGAGGACCTGACGGGCTACCTGATGGAGCACGGGGTCAAGGTGGAATACCTGCACTCCGACGTCGATACCCTGCGCCGCGTGGAGCTGTTGCGTGAACTGCGGATGGGGACCTTCGACGTACTTGTGGGCATTAACCTGCTGCGTGAAGGTTTGGACCTTCCCGAAGTGTCGCTGGTGTCCATCCTCGACGCCGACAAGGAAGGCTTCCTGCGTTCCTCCACCTCGCTGATCCAGACCATTGGCCGTGCCGCCCGCAACGTCTCCGGTGAGGTTCACATGTACGCCGACCGGATCACCGATTCCATGGCGAAGGCCATCGATGAAACGAACCGCCGCCGTGCCATCCAGGTGAAGTACAACGAGGACCACGGGGTGGACCCCCAGCCGCTGCGCAAGAAGATCGCGGACATTACGGACTCGCTGGCCCGCGAGGACGCTGACACCAGGGCACTGCTGGCTGAGGCGGCCGACAAGAAGAACCGCAAGACCACCGGTAAGGGCAAGGGCGGCATCCGGAAGGACGGTTTGGCAGCTGCTCCCGCGGAGGATCTGGCCGGACTGATCGCATCCATGACCGAGCAGATGCACGCCGCCGCAGCGGAACTGCAGTTTGAACTGGCGGCACGGCTTCGCGATGAAGTGGGCGATCTCAAGAAGGAGCTGCGCCAGATGCAGAACGCCGGGCACGCCTAAAAAGGATAGAGGTGCCGCGCCTCAGCGAGCTTCACCCCGGTGAAAGTGTCCAGATTGGTGCGAAGAGTCGTGCTCCCCGGGGGAACCGCGCCTGCCGGCGAAGCCGGGGTGTCGAGGGCCCAGCCGCTCCCCAATCGGGTCAGCGACGTGTGTTTCACGTCGTAGTATCCCTCGCGGGCGGCATAGGCGATCCCGGGTGAGCCACCTGCCGATGCGAGCAGGTGGAAGTGAAACCGGGTGGTGAGCCACGACTGGTCCGGCCCCGCCGGGATGCCTTCTTCCCACACCCGTGTGAAGGGAAAGAAATTCTCTTCGGCAATCAGATCGGAAAGCTGATCGTACGCGGGCCGGTCAACCCCCGGGATGGCCTCCAAGTAGTTGACCAGTCTGCCCTGGGACAGGGCGGCCTGGACCTGGAGGCGGACGGCAGCCACTATCTGGCTGAACCGGCCGGCGTCAATCATGTCGCTCTGGATGCAGACATTCGTGGCTGCCGGACTGCGGGCGGGCCGCCGGGCATCAGCACGTATACCGAGGAAAGCATCATCGAGGCCGATGTTCAGTGAATAGGCCTCCGCGCTTTCGGCGTCGCGCACCGTTACATGGTCAAATCCCTGAAAAAGCCCGGCGGCTTCCTGAGGGGTGCCAATCAGAGGCATCAGGCCCTGCCCGGTCGCGTACAGCCTGGCGCCCGTCAGTTCCTTAACGGCTTTCATGCCGCTGACCAGAGCTGCGTGGTGCGGCCACACGCCATTGACATAACCTCCGCCGAGCAGGTGCAGGGAGCTTGCCTGCCGCAGCCTCACCAGTCCCATGTCGTAGTTGGGTGAACCAAGGCGGTGCACCAGGTGATGGACCCGCCGGCCTACTTCGACGGGTGGAAGTCCGTCTGAGTCGCGGACAGCACGCCAGAGGGTGTCGGTGATACGCAACCCCGGGTGCAGGCCTTCAAACAGCAAAGAGGCCGCACCCGGTTGGGGGCAGTCCAGCCACACAACGGCGTCGGGGGCGTTCACGGCCAGGAACCGAAGCCAGGAGGCTGTAATGAACTCATCGCCGAAGTTGGGGTTTCCAGCGGTGCCCACCAAATAGTGTTCAGACCCAGTGCTCATGCCATCAACGTAGCGCCACTTGGGCTGGGAATGCCGGATTGCCCGCCGCTGAGTCCGGTTTTCAAACGGGTGCAACCTGCGGGTGCTGCGGTAGACTTCTTGGGCGGCGCAGGGGAGTATCCTTTGTCGCTGTACCCGTCAGCACGCGGGGCGTCGTCGTTCCGCCGGGTGCAGCGGGCATTCGCAGCAGATGATTTCTGCGGATGCCGGAGAGACCTGCGTATAGTGTCGTGCCCGAAAGGTTTTCCAAATGCCCGAGTTACCCGTTGTCTTTGAGGTCGGCACCTTTGTTGTCCTCGGACTTGTCCTGCTCTTTGATCTCCTGCTGGTGGTCAAGCGCCCCCACGAGCCGTCCATGAAAGAAGCCGGCCTGTGGGTCGGGTTCTACGTTGGGCTCGCTTTGCTGTTCGCCGGGGCCATGTTCGTGTTCACCGGACCCGAGTACGGCAGTCAGTTTGTTGCGGGGTGGGTTACTGAATACAGCCTGAGCATCGACAACCTCTTCGTTTTCATCATCATCATGGCGCGCTTCTCGGTACCCCGTAAGTACCAGCAGGAAGTGCTGATGTTCGGCATCATTATTGCCCTGATCCTGCGCGGCATCTTCATCATCATTGGTGCGGCAGTCATTGAGAACTTCAGTTGGGTCTTCTTCATCTTTGGTGCCTTCCTGCTCTGGACCGCCTACAAGCAGGCCACCGACAACGGTGAGGACGAGGATGAAGGCAGCGACAATAAGCTGATCTCCAAGCTGCGCAATGTCCTGCCGATGACCGAGAAGTTCGATCAGGGCAAGATCCGCACCGTGGTGGACGGCAAAAAGGTCTTCACCCCCATGCTGATCGTGTTCATCACGATCGGTGTCACCGACCTGATGTTTGCCGTCGACTCCATTCCGGCCATCTTTGGCCTGACCCAGAGCGCCTTCATTGTGTTCACCGCCAACATCTTTGCGCTCATGGGCCTGCGCCAGCTGTACTTCCTGCTGGGCGGCCTGATGGACCGGCTGATCTACCTCAAGCACGGCCTGTCCGTCATCCTGGCGTTCATCGGCGTGAAGCTGATCCTGCATGCCCTGCACGTCAATGAGCTGCCGTTCATCAACGGCGGCGAGCACGTTGGCTGGGCGCCGGAAATCCCCACCTTCGTCTCACTGGCCGTCATCCTCGGCACGATCGTGATTGCCACCGTGGCCTCGCTGCTCAGCCCCAAGGCGAAGGCGGTCCAAGCCGTTGCCACGCTGGAGAACGCACTGAAGGTGTACCGGAATCTCGGCGAAGATGCCCCGCATGAAGAGCGTGTGGAAGCCTACGACAAGGTGGCCGAAAGCTACCGCACCGCCACCACCGTTGCCAAAAACCGCGACGACGTCGACCTGCCGGAGATCACGGATGAGGCCCGCGCTGAATTCCGCGCCAGCAACCCGCGCCTCCAGGGTCCCCGCGCCGACGGCGAAGCTACCCCGGCCGACCAGACCGACAAGTAGGATCTCCCAAACGGCAAAGCGCCGCTCTTCCTTCAGGGAAGGGCGGCGCTTTTCCGTGTTCCGGAGGCTGTCGCAGGTCAGCCGGCCTGAGACGATTCGCCCCGCACCATGGCCAGGAGCCGGTTGAAGATGCCCTCGCCGTCGTCGGCAATGCCGTCGTGGTGGAAGTCGGCGCTTTCCCAGACCTGCAGACCCCGCACGGCAGCGGCAGTCTCAAGGGACAGGTCCCGGTCCACATAGATGTCGTCAGTGTAGACGGCGGCGGCCACGGGCACGGTGTTCCGGGCCAGCTGGGCGGTGTCATACAGTGCGGGCCAGTTGTCTTTGGCTGCCAGCAGCTCAGCAGGCTCCTTTAAGGGCGCCAGGGCCGGATCTTCGTCGAAGTACCAGGGGTAGACCATTTCGCCGGTGTACAGGGGCTCTGCCGCGTCCGGCTCGAAGTCGGGGAAATCCTTCAATACCCGCTCCGCGGCCCAGCCGGTGGCTTCGCCCTGGCCGTAGATGGATTCGTGCATCAGCGCATACAAAGGGTTGGAGGATCGGCTGACCAGAGCGTGGACGGACTCCAGGAACGTATCCGAGAGCCGGTCCCCGTCAGGCGTGGGCACAAAGGCTTCCTGCAGCAGAAGGTGCAGGCCGTCCATCCGGGTGTTGCCGCCCAGGAAGGAGCCGGTCATCTGGAAGCGCCGCACGCTCAGCCGCTCACCCGAGGGCAGGTACTCCGGGACGTTCTCCAGATGGCGGGCGATCCGGGTAGTGATGCCGCGGTCCTGCGGATATTTCTCGAAATACTCTGCGTTGCGGGCCGCTACACGGGAAAACGTCGCCTGATAGACACGGTCCGCAGGACCGGTCAACGGAGCCAGGCCACCGGTGATCAGCGACTCGCGCAGCCCGTGCGGAGCAAAGGACAGGTACGTCAGCGTGCAGAAGCCGCCATAGCTCTGCCCGTACGTGGTCCAGGGCCCCGAGCCGAGGGCTGCGCGGATCAGTTCGGCGTCGGCCACGATCGAGTCCGCCCGGAAATGTGTCAGATAATCCGCCTGGGCGGCTGCATCCCCGCGCAGGGCAAGGGTCTGCCGGTTGGCGGGAGTGGACAGGCCGGTTCCGCGCTGGTCCAGCATCAGGATGCGGAAGTGCTTGGACGCTGTCTTGGTCCAGCCGCTGAAGGACAGGAGCCGGGAGCCCTTTCCTCCGGGACCGCCCTGCAGGTACAGCAGCCACGGCAGCAGCTCCGCCTCAGCCTGCGGCAGTTCGGCGTCGGAGTATTCGCGGGCAAAAACGGTGATGGTTTCGCCGTCGGGCGCCGAATGATCCAGCGGAACGGTGAAATGATGATCTGTGACGCGCATGCCGCGTACCCCGTAGGGTGCCGAAGCCGTGTGGGGAACGCTCATGCGGCAGCACCGCCAAAGGTGGTCAGGGCGTCACCGGTGAGCCGGAACGTGGTCCACTCATCCTGCGGCACCGCGCCGAGCGACTTGTAGAAGCGGATGGACGGCTCGTTCCAGTTGAGCACGCACCACTCCACCCGCGCGTAGCCCCGCTCGACGGCGATTTCGGCCAGAGTGCGCAGCAGAGCCTTGCCATAGCCCTTGCCCCGCGCCTCGGGCCGGACATACAGGTCCTCCAGGTAGATTCCGTGCACGCCCTCCCAGGTGGAGTAGTTCAGGAACCACAGGGCAAAGCCCTGCACAGCTCCGGAATCCACTGCCACGTGGGCAAAGATGGCCGGGTTCTCTCCGAAGAGGTTCTGCTCCAGCGCCTGAACGGTGTTCTTGACGGCGTGCGGCTCTTTTTCGTAGATCGCCAGGTCATGGATGAGTTCAAGGATGACCGGGACATCTTCCGGGCGGGCGGGGCGAATCTGCATGCCCTCCAGCCTAGTCCAGCCGGCCCGCCGTCATGACCTTGATGACGGGGGAGCCTGCCTCGTCCGAGGCCGCCAGATCCACCTCGGCCGTGATCCCCCAGTCCAGGTGGTTGGCCGGATCCTTGAAGATCTGCCGGACCTCCCATTTGCCGGGCAGCTCCTTGATGATCAGCAGGTTCGGTCCGCGGCCGTCGGGACCGTCGTCAATGTCCTCGTGCTCTTCGAAGTACGCGTCCAGCACGTCCGCCCAGCGGTCGGCATCCCAGCCGGAACCGCCGTCGAGCTCGCCCAGGGCGCGGTCATCCTCGTCCGCGAACAGCTTCACCCGCTGGAACATTTCATTGCGGACCATGACGCGGAACGCGCGCACGTTGGAGGTGAGCTTATCCGGAACCGGCGGCAGGACCGGCTCGTCGCCGGCATCGGGGTTGATGCCGTTGGTGAGCTCTTCCCATTCGTCCAGCAGCGAGGAGTCGGTCTGGCGGACCAGTTCACCGAGCCACTCGATGATGTCCTCCAGATCCTCGCGCAGCCGCTCCGGCGGAACGGTGTGCAGCAGGGCCTTGTAGGTGTCCGAGAGGTAGCGCAGCAGCACGCCTTCGGAGCGGGCCAGGGAGTAGAACTGCACGTATTCGCCGAAGCTCATGGCGCGTTCGTACATGTCGCGGACAATCGACTTGGGGCTGAGCTCGAACTCGCCCAGCCACGGGGCGCCGGACCGGTACACCTCGAAGGACTGCTCCAGCAGCTCCGCCAGCGGCTGCGGATAGGTGACTTCCTCGAGCAGGGCCATGCGCTCGTCGTACTCGATGCCCTGGGACTTCATGGCCGCGATGGCCTCGCCGCGGGCCTTCTTCTCCTGGGCCGAGAGCACCTGCCGGGGCTTTTCCATGATCGCTTCGATCACGGACACCACGTCCAGGGCGTAGGACGGGCTGTCCGGATCCAGGATCTCCAGGGAGGCCATCGCAAACGGGGACAGCGGCTGGTTCAGGGCAAAGTTCGGCTGCAGGTGCACCTTCAGGCGGACGGTGCGGCCGTCGGCGTCGGGCTCAGGGAGGACTTCCACAATGCCGGCGGTCTTCAGCTCCCGGTAGATGCTCAGGGCCTTCTTCATCAGCGCCAGCTGCGAGGACCGGGTCTCATGGTTGTGCGTGAGCAGCTTCTTGGCCGCGGCGAAGGGATCCCCCGGGCGCTCCAGCAGGTTCAGCAGCATGGAGTGGGTGATGTTGAAGCTGGAGGTCAGCGGTTCAGGCGTGCCGTCCACGAGCTTCTCGAAGGTGGGCTTGCCCCAGGACACAAATCCGGCCTGCGGTTTCTTCTTCACCACCTGGCGCAGCTTCTTCTGGTCATCACCGAACTTGGCGTGCGCCTTGGCCATGGCCTTCACGTTTTCGATCACGTGTTCCGGCGCCTGCACGACGACGGTGCCCGCCGTGTCGTAGCCGGCCCGCCCGGCGCGTCCTGCGATCTGGTGGAACTCGCGGACCTTCAGCGGACGGGTGCGGGTGCCGTCGTACTTGGACAGGGCAGTGATCAGCACGGTGCGGATGGGTACGTTGATGCCCACCCCCAGGGTATCGGTGCCGCAGATGACTTTCAGGAGCCCGGCCTGCGCCAGCTGTTCCACCAGGCGGCGGTACTTGGGCAGCATGCCGGCGTGGTGGACGCCGATGCCGTGGCGGACCAGCCGGTTCAGGGTCTTGCCGAAGCCGGGGGCGAAGCGGAAGCCCGCAATGAGCTCGGCGATCTTGTCCTTTTCCTCGCGGGTGCAGACGTTGATGCTCATCAGCGCCTGGGCCCGGTCGATGGCCTCGATCTGGGAGAAGTGCACCACGTAAACCGGCACCTGCTTGGTGGCCAGCAGTTCCTCGAGGGATTCCTGGACCGGGGTTTCCACGTAGTAGTAGTGCAGCGGAATGGGCCGCTGCACCGAGGAGACGGTAACGGTGTCCCGGTTGGTGAGCTCGCTAAGTTCGTTGGCGATCCGGGTCATGTCGCCCAGGGTCGCGGACATGAGCAGGAACTGCGCCTGGGGCAGCTCCAGCAGGGGCACCTGCCAGGCCCAGCCGCGCTGCGGATCGGAGTAGAAGTGGAACTCATCCATGATGACGGTGCCCAGGTCCGCATCCGGTCCCTCGCGCAGGGCAATGTTCGCCAGGATTTCCGCCGTGCAGCAGATAATCGGGGCGTCCTTGTTCACCGAGGAATCGCCGGTGACCATGCCGACGTTCTCGGCACCGAAAATCTCGCACAGGGCGAAGAACTTCTCGGACACCAGCGCCTTGATGGGGGCGGTGTAGTAACTGCGCTCATCGTGGGCCATGGCGTGGAAGTGGGCGGCAATGGCGACCATCGACTTGCCGGAGCCCGTGGGGGTGGCGAGGATGACGTTGTTGCCCGTCACCAGTTCCATCACGGCTTCGTCCTGCGCCGGGTATAGCGACATGCCCCGGCTCTCGACCCACTCCAGGAAGGATGTGTAGGTCTCATCGGGGTCGATGGTGCGGGTGCTGGAGGGGCCGGAGGCAAGCTGTTCAAGAAGTTTCATGTCCATACCAGAGTATCGGGCGCGGCTGTGCGCCGTGGACCGCCCCCGCATGACCCGAGATGAAGGCTTCCCGCTGCCGGCCCAAGCCCCTTTGCTAGGCTCGGCGCCATGAAATGGGATCCCCGAAAATACACACAGTTCTCCTCGCACCGCGACCGCCCCTTTTTTGATTTGACCGCGCGCATCCAGGCCGACGCGCCGCGCCGCGTCGTCGACCTGGGCTGCGGACCCGGCACCCTGACGGCGGCGCTCGCCGCCCGCTGGCCCGAAGCCCGGGTTACCGGCGTCGACTCCTCCGCTGAAATGGTGGAGCAGGCGGGCGCCCTGGAGGGCGCTCCGGCGAATCTGGAATTTGTCCGCGGGGGCATCGAGGAATGGGAACCGCAGCCCGGAACCGATGTGGTGGTCTCCAACGCTGCCCTGCAGTGGGTCCCCGGCCACCAGGACCTGATGCGCCGCTGGGCCAAACAGCTCGACGCCGGCGCCTGGCTCGCCGTGCAGGTTCCCGGCAACTTCGGGGCCCCGTCACACGCCCTGATGCGCGAACTCGCCGCGAGCGCTGCCTGGTCGGACAAACTGGACGGTGTCCTGCGCCATGCCGACGCCGTGGATGAACCGGAGGATTACCTTGGCCTGCTGACCGAGGCGGGATTTGACGCCGATGTTTGGGAGACCAGCTACTCCCAGGTCCTGCAGGGCGAGGACCCGGTGCTCGAATGGGTGCGCGGAACAGCCCTGCGGCCGGTTATCGCAGCTTTGGACCCGGAGGACTTCGGGCGGTTCGAAGCCGAGTATGCCGCCCTGCTGCGGGAGGCCTATCCGCAGCACGCCTGGGGTACCGTCTTTCCGTTCCGCCGGATCTTCATGGTGGGCCGGAAGCAGGGCTAGGACGGGGACTGTCCCGGCCGCCGCCGTGCAGCCTTCATCAGCGGCGTGTTCAGGTTGTCGATCTGTTCATTGGCGTGCGCCCGGTCCCCGGCACCGCCGCGCTGATAGTGCCGCGCCAGGTACAGCGCACCACCCAGGGCGGTGAGCAGGAAGCCGGTGATCAGGGCGGCCGGGTCCAGAGACGGCAGCTGGCTCGCTGCTGCCAGGACCGCGAGGATCGGAATGACCGGACCCAGCGGGAGCTTGGCTCCCTCGCCCGGCCATTTGCGGAACCCCAGCACAGCGGCCGCAACGCTCACGACAATCATGGCCACGATAGCCGCCACGTTGGCGACCGAGACCACGAAGGTGGTGTCATTGAGCAGCACCAGGACCACGGTGATGACACCCAGCAACAGCACGCTCACATAGGGGTGGCCGTTGCGGGTCTGGCGGCCGAGTGCGGGCGGCACATCCCCGCGGGCCACCATCCGCAGCATGATTTCCGAAGCGCCGAGCACATTCGCGTTGGCACCGGACAGGGTGGACAGGCACGCCGCGAAGGCCACCAGCACGCCGCCCCAGGTACCCATCACGATTTCTGCGGCCTGGGAGACACCGGTGGCCGTAAAGACCGTGACTCCGCTGGCCACCATGGCCAGGGCCGTGCCCAGATAGATGATTCCGGACACCAGCAGGGTGAGCAGGATGGCACGGGGCACCGTTTTGCGCGGATTCTTCACCGAGCCGGCCATATTCGTGATGACGTTGAAGCCGGTGTACGCGGTGAACAACAGCGCTGCCGCCGAAAAGACGCCACCGGTGCCCTGCGGCAGCGGCCGGTCAACCTTTTCCGGAGTCAGTTCCGTCAGGCCCCAGACGGCAAACAGCACGAGCAGCGCGAGTTTGATGCCCACGATCCAGGTTTCCGCCTTGGCGACCAGCGACGTCGGCCCCAGATTAAGTGCCGTGACCAGGACGGTGGCAACCAGCCCGAGGGTCAGGGCGCCGACGGCCGGCAGGAAATACTCGCTGAGGTAATCACCGAAGGAGTCAACGAGGTAGGCGACGATCGTGGCTCCGTTGAGGTAGAACGCCCACATCACCACAAAGCGCCAAAACGGACTCAGGATGTCCCCGACGGGCCCGTAACCGGATTCCCCGTCCTTCGCCCGCGTGGAGACCACAACGAAGGACAGTGCACACAGGGCCATGACAACGCCCGCAATGACATAGCTCAGAACCGCTCCGGAACCGGCCAGGTTGATCGCCGTTCCGGACAGGGTGAAAACGCCGCCGCCCACCGTGGTGCCGACACCGAACGCCACGCAGGCAACCAGTCCGATTTGAGGTTTGACGGCGGCTGAAGGCCCGGAAGCGGACGACGACGGTACTGTGGCCACGGTTTTCCCGCTCTCATCGGTCTCCGAAAGGTCCCTTGTTGAGCGTAAAACCCTCAATCAGCAGGGGTCAACGGAGCAGGCGCTGCAGACCTGCTACCAGCCGCGTTCCTTCCATTCCGGCAGGTGCGGCCGCTCTGCGCCCAGTGTTGTTCCTGCCCCGTGGCCCGGGTGGACGATGGTGTCATCCGGGAGCTGTCCGAACACGCGTTCGACTACGTCTGCATAGAGCGACGCGAAACGTTCCGGATCCTGCTGGGTGTTGCCCAATCCCCCGGGGAAGAGGGAATCGCCGGTAAACAGATGCGCCGGGCCGTTCGGATCGCGGTAGAGCAGGGCCACTGAACCGGGGGTGTGGCCGCGGAGCTTGATGGCCTCGAGCTCGAACCCCCCGGGCCCGCCGATGTGGAGGGTATCCCCGTCCACGAGCAGCATGTTGGTGGGCACCTCGATATCCGGCGCATCTTCACGGCCGGCGGCGGTGCGTGCTCCGGTGGCCTGCACGGCTTCAGCGAGCGCCCGTACATGGTCCCAGTGGCTGTGAGTGGTGACTATCAGCTCCACCTTTGCGGGAACAGCGGCGTCTGCGGCCGCTTCGGACAGCAGCTCCCGGATGGCCGGAAAGTCAGCTGCGGCGTCGATGAGGACCTGCGCCCCCGTGTCCCTGTCCGTGAGGACGTACACGTTGTTGTCCATGCTGGACACGGACCGGCTGCGGATGGTGACGTTCTTCAAATCAAACATGCCGCCAGTCTAGTTCCGCGCTCGCGGATGTTGACCCCACAGTCCCAGGCAGAAAGTCTTGTCTGTCCGGGAAGGCGGGCGTACGTTCAAAGGGTGCCGGGAACCCCTCCGGCCGGTTCCTGGAGGAAGCGTGCTCCTAAGGCTTGTCCGGCAAAACCTGGCGCCCTACAAAGGTGCCGTTGCCGCCGTCGTCGTCCTGCAGTTCCTGCAAACCGCCGCCACACTGTTCCTGCCCACCCTGAACGCCGGCATCATTGACCGCGGCGTGGTCCCCGCCAATACCGGCGTGATCCTGGATCTGGGCGGCTGGATGCTCGTGATCACGGCAGGCCAGGTGGTCTGTGCCGTGGCCGCCACGTACTTTGCGTCACGGGTGGCCATGAGTGTGGGCCGCAACATCAGGGACGAGCTGTTCACCACGGTGGAGTCCTTCTCCTCGCGGGAAGTGGGGGTGTTTGGCGCCCCTTCCCTGATCACCCGCACCACCAATGACGTGCAGCAGGTGCAGATGGCGCTGCTGATGACGTTCACGGTGATGGTGTCCGCGCCGATCATGGGCATTGGCGGAGTGCTGCTGGCATTGAACCAGGACGTGGCCCTGTCCGGGATCCTGCTGCTGATCCTGCCGGTGCTCTTTGCCGTCATCGGACTGGTGCTGCGCCGGCTGATTCCGCTGTTCCGGCGGGCGCAGAAGCAGATTGACCGCGTCAACTCGGTGCTCCGGGAGCAGATCATGGGGGTGGCGGTGATCCGGGCCTTCGTTCGCGAGCGCACCGAGGAAGCCCGCTTCGACACCGCCAACGCGGATCTGACCGGAACCCAGCTGCGGACCGCCCAGTACATGGCGCTGCTGTTTCCGGCGGCCATGCTGGTGGCCAACCTGGCGTCCGTGGCGGTGGTCTGGTTCGGCGCCTACCGGATTGACGCCGGGCAGATGCAGATCGGTGCCCTGACCGCGTTCATCGCCTACATCATGCAAATCCTGATGGCCGTCATGATGTCCATGTTCATGATCATGATGCTGCCGCGTGCCGCCGTCTGCGCCGAACGGATCTACGAGGTCCTGGACACGGAAAGCACGGTGCACGACGCCGATGCCGCCGCCCCGCTGGTGTACGACGGCGGCACCCTGGACTTCAGGGAGGTGGGCTACACCTACCCGGGGGCCGAGGCTCCGGTGCTGCAGGACATCAGCTTTACGGCACAGTCCGGACAAACCACGGCCATCATAGGATCCACCGGAGCGGGCAAGTCCACCCTGCTGAACCTGGTGCCGCGGCTGCTGGATGCCACCTCCGGGGGGATCTACATCGACGGACAGGACATTGAGGCGGTCACGCTGCACTCCCTGCGCAGCGGCATAGGCCTGGTGCCGCAGAAGGCCTACCTTTTCTCCGGCACCATTGCTTCGAATCTGCGCTTTGGACGCCCCGAGGCCACGGATGCCGAGCTCTGGGAAGCGCTGGAGATTGCCCAGGCTGCGGAATTTGTCCGCGATTCCGAGGGGGCGCTGGAGCACCGGGTGGAGCAGGGCGGCGGCAACTTCTCCGGAGGGCAGCGCCAGCGCCTGGCCATTGCCCGCGCCCTGGTGGTGCGGCCGGCCATCTACCTCTTCGATGACAGCTTCTCCGCACTGGACTTTGCCACCGACGCCCGGCTGCGTGCCGCCCTGAAACAGCGGACCCGGAATTCCACGGTGCTGATCGTGGCGCAGCGCATCAACACCATTGCCGACGCCGCGCGCATTGTTGTCCTTGACGAGGGGCGCGTTGCCGGCCAGGGGACGCATGAGGAGCTGCTGGAGACCTCTTCCACCTACCGGGAGATTGTTGAATCCCAGCTGACGGCGGAGGAGGTGCAGTGAGCGGGATGCGCGCCGGACACGGACCGGGCGCCCGCGGTCCGGCTGCCAAACCTTTGAACTTCCGGTCCAGCGTCCGGAGGATCCTGGCCCTGATGAGCCCGGACCGGATGCGGGTGGCACTGGTGATGGTGGCCGCCGTCGTTTCCGTGGCGCTCGCCGTTACCGCACCCCGGATCCTGGGGGAGGCGACCAACGTCATCTTTGACGGCGTGATCGGCGCCGGGCTGCAGCCGGGAATCAGCAAGGCCGACCAGGTGCAGGCCCTGCGCGACTCGGGGGAGGATCAACTGGCGGACATGCTCGCCGCCATGGATGTGGTGCCCGGCCAGGGACTGGATTTCGGGCGGCTCGGGATGCTGGTGCTGGGGGTGCTGGCGATCTATCTTGCGGCGTTCTTCTTCGGCTGGCTGCAGGCACGCGTCACCGCGCGGGTGGTGCAGGGGGCCATGTACCGGCTGCGGAAGGAGGTGGACGGCAAGCTGTTCCGGCTTCCCATGTCCCACTTCCAGCGCGAATCACGCGGCGACGTGCTCAGCCGCGTCACCAATGACATCGACAACCTGGCGCAGACGCTTTCCCAGACACTGACCCAGATCATCACCTCCGCGCTCACCATCGTGGGGGTGCTGGGCATGATGTTGTGGCTCTCCCCGCTGCTGGCACTGATAGCCGTGATCACGGTGCCGGTGTCCGCGGTCGTGACCGTACTTATCGCCAGGCGCTCGCAGGCGCAGTTCATGCAGCAGTGGAAGTCCACGGGGGAGGTCAACGGGTATATCGAGGAAATGTTCAGCGCGCAGGACGTGGTGAAGGCCTTTGGCCAGCAGGAACGCGTGGTGGAGGGATTCCGGCCCGCCAACGAGACCCTCTACCGCTCCTCCTTCAAGGCACAGTTCGTTTCCGGCATCATCATGCCCACCATGCAGTTCATCTCCAACCTGAACTATGTGGCGGTGGCCGTGGTGGGTGGTCTCCTGGTGGCCAACGGGCGTCTGTCCATCGGGGGAGTGCAGGCCTTCATCCAGTACAGCCGGCAGTTCTCCCAGCCCCTGGGGCAGATCGGCTCGCTGATCAACATGCTGCAGTCAGGTGTTGCCTCAGCCGAACGTGTGTTCGAACTTTTGGATGAGAAGGAACAGGACCCGGACCCCAGGGATGCGCTGACCCTCAAGGATGTGCAGGGCCGCGTAGCTTTTGAGCACGTGGATTTCAGCTACTCCCCGGAAGCTCCCCTGATCCGGGACCTGTCCTTTACTGCAGAGCCCGGGCAGACCGTGGCGATTGTCGGTCCCACGGGGGCTGGAAAGACCACCCTGGTCAACCTGCTGATGCGCTTCTATGAGGTGGATTCCGGCAGGATCACCATCGACGGTACGGATATTGCACGCATGCGGCGCGACGACGTGCGGCAGCTGATCGGCATGGTGCTCCAAGATGCGTGGCTGTTCGAGGGGACCATTAGGGAGAACCTGGCCTACGGGGCTCCCGGCGCGACCGACGAACAGATAGTCGAGGCGGCCCGCGCCACCCATGTGGACCACTTTGTGCGCTCGCTGCCCGAAGGGTATGACACGCTCCTGGAATACGACGGCGGTTCACTGAGCCAGGGACAGCGGCAGCTGATCACCATCGCGCGGGCCTGGCTGGCGAACCCGTCCATCCTGATACTGGACGAGGCAACCAGTTCCGTGGATACCCGAACCGAGATCTCCATCCGGCTGGCAATGAATGCCCTGCGGGAGGCGCGGACCAGTTTCGTGATCGCCCACCGGCTCTCAACCATCCGGGACGCGGACGTCATCCTGGTGGTGCGGCACGGCGAGATTGTGGAACAGGGAACGCATGACGCACTGCTGGCAGCCGAGGGGTTCTATGCCCAGCTGTACCGGTCCCAGTTTGCCGGGACGGAAACCGTCGCCGAAGGTGCGGGCGACGGGGCGGGGCCGCTGTGACCCGCCTGCCTGCCGGGGCGGCTCTGCCGTGGCAAAATGGAACAGGCATCCATTCCCCAACCTGAAGGCGGTCCCGTGAGCGACGACGTCCTGTCCTGGGTCCGCATCGACGCGGCAAGCTCGGTTCCTCCCTTTGAGCAGCTGAGGGTCCAGATTCTCGACGCTGCCAATGACGGAAGGCTCCCCGTCGGAACCCGGCTGCCCCCCGTGCGGGCGCTCGCCGCCCGGATGGGCCTGGCCGTAAACACCGTCGCCCGGGCCTACCGCGAACTGGAGCAGGCCGAGGTGGTGACCACGCGCTCGCGGGCGGGAACCGTCATCGCTGCGGCCGGAGACAACGGCAAGCGGCGGGTGGCCGAAGCAGCCCGGATCTTCGCGGACTCGGTCCGTGCCAACGGGATGGATCCGAAGGAAGCAGTGACTTACGTCGAGACGGCTCTTCGCCTGCGGTGAAACCGCGGCCTCGAATACTTCTTCGAACCTAACGGTGAACTACAGTGGAAAATGTGTCTACAGCTACCTCTTTGATGGCCGATAATGCCAATGAGCCGCACAGCGGCAACGATCTCTCCCGCCTGATCGTCAAGGGCGCACGGGAGCACAATCTGCAGAACGTGGATCTGGATTTGCCGCGTGACGCGATGATTGTCTTTACCGGGCTTTCCGGTTCCGGAAAGTCTTCTTTGGCCTTTGACACCATCTTTGCCGAGGGGCAGCGCCGCTACGTCGAATCCCTGTCCTCCTACGCGCGGATGTTCCTGGGCCAGGTGGACAAGCCGGATGTGGACTTCATCGAAGGGCTGTCCCCGGCGGTGTCCATCGACCAGAAGTCCACCTCCAAGAACCCGCGGTCCACGGTTGGCACCATTACCGAAATCTACGACTACATGCGGCTGCTCTGGGCGCGCGTGGGCACTCCGTTCTGTCCGGTCTGCGGCGAGCCCGTTTCCCGGCAGACGCCGCAGCAGATCGTCGACCAGCTGCTGGAGCTCGAAGAGGGCACCCGCTTCCAGATCCTTGCTCCCGTGGTGCGCGGCCGCAAGGGCGAGTTTGTGGACCTGTTCAAGGAGCTCGCCGCCAAGGGTTACTCCCGGGCCAAGGTCGACGGCGAGCAGATCCAGCTGTCCGATCCGCCCAAGCTTGGCAAGCAGTACAAACACACCATCGAAGTGGTGGTGGACCGGCTGGTCGCCAAGGACGGCATCCGGCAGCGCCTGACCGACTCGGTGGAGACGGCCCTCGCGCTGGCCGACGGCAGGATCCTGGCCGACTTCGTGGACCTTGACGAAAAGAGCGACGAACGGGTCCGGGCTTTCTCCGAGCACCTGGCCTGCCCCAACGAGCATCCGCTGGCCATCGATGAGATTGAACCCCGGTCCTTCTCCTTCAACAACCCCTTCGGCGCCTGCCCGGTTTGCACCGGTATCGGCAGCCGGCTCGAAGTTGACGAAGACCTGGTCATCCCGAACCCGAACCTCAGCCTCGCCGCCGGAGCCGTGGCGCCGTGGGCGCTGGGCAACGCCACCCTGGAGTACTGGAACCGGCTGCTGGCCGGCCTGGCCAAGGAACTGGGCTTCTCCATGGACGTGCCGTGGAAGAAGCTTCCGGCCAAGGCGCGCGAAGCCATCCTGAACGGCAAGGACCACAAAGTGGTGGTCCAGTATAAGAACCGCTTTGGGCGTGAGCGGAAGTACAGCACCGGCTTCGAAGGGGTTATCCAGTACATCCACCGCAAGCACCTCGAAACCGAGTCGGACAGTGCCCGCGACCGGTACGAGGAATACATGCGGGAAATTGCCTGCCCCGCCTGCGGAGGAGCGCGGCTGAATCCCGCTTCGCTGTCCGTGCTCATCAACGGCAAGAACATTGCCGAGGCGGGCAACCTTCCCCTGCGGGATGCCGCGGCGTTCTTCGAGGGCCTGGAATTGACGGCCCGCGAGGCGAAGATCGGTGACCAGGTCCTGAAGGAAATCCTGGCCCGCCTGACCTTCCTGCTCGACGTCGGGCTCGAGTACCTGAGCCTGGACCGGCCGGCGGCCACGCTCTCCGGCGGCGAGGCTCAGCGTATCCGGCTGGCCACCCAGATCGGTTCGGGGCTGGTGGGTGTCCTGTATGTCCTGGACGAGCCGTCCATCGGGCTGCACCAGAAGGACAACCGCCGTCTGATCGAAACACTGGCCCGCCTGCGGAACCTGGGCAACACCCTGATTGTGGTGGAGCACGATGAAGACACCATCCACGAAGCGGACTGGGTGGTGGACATCGGACCGGGTGCCGGTGAGCGCGGCGGCGAAGTGGTCCACTCCGGATCCCTGGAGGGCCTGCTCAAGAACGAGCGCTCCCTGACCGGCGCCTACCTGTCCGGACGGCGGAAGATCGAGATTCCGGCCAAGCGGCGCAAGGTGGACAAATCCCGGCAGTTGAAGATTGTGGGTGCCCGGGAAAACAACCTGCGCAACATCGACGTCAGCATTCCACTGGGCGTCTTCACGGCGGTGACCGGCGTCAGCGGCTCCGGCAAGTCCACCCTGATCAACGACATCCTGTATAAGACGCTTGCGGCCAAGCTCAACGGTGCCAAGCACGTTGCCGGCCGGCACACGCGTATTGACGGCCTGGAGAACCTGGACAAGGTCATCCACGTGGACCAGAGCCCGATCGGCCGCACGCCGCGGTCCAACCCGGCCACCTACACCGGCGTCTGGGACCACATCCGGAAGCTCTTCGCGGAGACTACGGAGTCCAAGGTCCGCGGCTACCTCCCCGGCCGGTTCTCCTTCAACGTGAAGGGCGGCCGCTGCGAGGCCTGCCACGGCGACGGCACCCTGAAGATCGAAATGAACTTCCTGCCGGATGTCTACGTGCCCTGCGAGGTCTGCCACGGCGGGCGGTTCAACCGCGAAACCCTTGAGGTGCATTACAAGGGCAAGAACATCGCCGAAGTGCTGAACATGTCGATCGAGGACGCCGCGGAATTCTTCGCCGCCTTCTCTCCGATTGCCCGGCACCTGAACACCCTGGTGGACGTTGGGCTGGGCTACGTGCGGCTCGGCCAGCCGGCCACCACCCTCTCCGGCGGTGAAGCACAGCGCGTCAAGCTCGCTGCGGAACTGCAGAAGCGGTCCAACGGGCGCAGCGTCTACGTGTTGGACGAGCCCACCACCGGCCTGCACTTCGAGGATGTCCGCAAGCTGCTGCTGGTCCTGCAGGGCCTGGTGGACAAGGGCAACACGGTCATCACCATCGAGCACAACCTGGACGTCATCAAGAGCGCCGACTGGCTCATCGACATGGGTCCGGAGGGCGGGAACGGCGGCGGGCAGGTCATAGCGCAGGGAACGCCGGAAAAGGTGGCCAAGTCCGAGGTCAGCCATACCGGCAGGTTCCTCGCGGAAATGTTCGCCAAGCAGAACTGACCGGCATACTTTCCTTTTCGGAAAGAGCGGAAGGAAAAAAGGTATTCCCTGCGGGGAATGCCTTTTTTCGTACCGGGGAGTAGGTGTGGGAAACTGTCCCGGTGAAAGAATCCCGGCCATTAGTGCTTTTTGACCTTGACGGAACCCTCGTGGATCCGGCCGGCAGCATCACCGGCGGCATCAGCGCCGCCCTTGCGGCCGGCGGACTTCCCGTTCCGGCAGCCGGGGACCTGGAGCGCATGGTAGGCCCGGCGCTGGTCGTTTCCCTCCGCGACATTGCCGGTGTTCCCGAAGAACGGCTGGCCGAGGTTATTGCCCGCTACCGGGCGGGCTACCAATCCGAGGGGATGGCGCAGAGCCGCCCCTATCCCGGGATCCGCAGCGTCCTGGAACAGCTGCGGGCATCCGGTTACCTGCTGGCCGTTGCCACGCAGAAACCTGAACCGCTTGCCGTTGAACTCCTTCGGGTACAGGGGCTTCTGGATCTCTTTGATTCCGTGCACGGCTCACCGGCCGATGAGCAGGCCGCGGCCGGCCTGGACGGTAAGCGGACGATCATCCGTGCCGCACTGATCCGCCACGCCGGGACATTCGACAGTGCCGTTATGGTGGGGGACCGGATGCACGATGTCCACGGTGCCGCTGACAATGCCCTGGACTGCATCGGTGTGGCCTGGGGCTTCGCCGGGGCTGGTGAGCTGGAAGCGGAAGGTGCTGCCGCCGTCGTGCACTCTGCCGGTGAACTGCTGACAGAGCTGGAGCGCTTCCGTGCGCAGGAAGGGACCAGCGCACATGGGAGTCTATGACCTCACCCGGGCGTCCACCCGCGGACTGATTGCCTCGCTGTGCCGGCCCACCGTGATTGGCCTGGAAAACGTGCCGGCAACGGGCCCCTTCATTGTCGCCGCCAACCATCTGTCCTTTTTGGACAGTGTCCTTACCCAGGCCCTGATGCCCCGGCCCGTGGCCTTCTTCGCCAAGGCTGAATACTTCACCGGAACGGGCGTCAAGGGCGCCGCCATGCGCACCTTCTTTGAAGGTGTGGGCTCCATTCCCGTGGAGCGCGGCCAGCAGGCAGCGTCAGTGGCAGCCCTGAAGACCCTGCTGGACCGCCTCGAGGACGGCTCCGGGATCGGCATCTATCCGGAGGGCACCCGGTCACGGGACGGACTGCTGTACCGCGGACGCACCGGCGTTGGCTGGCTGGCCCTGACCTCCGGAGCGCCCGTGGTGCCCGTGGGGCTCATCGGCACTGAAAACCTGCAGCCGGCCGGCAAGAAGTGGATTAAGCCGCAGCACTTCACCATGAAGGTGGGAAGACCGCTCTACTTCTCCAAGACCGGGCCGGACCATGCCCTGCCCGCCCGCCGGCAGGCGACGGACCGGGTCATGGACGCGATTGCGGAACTCAGCGGCCAGGAGCGCGCCGGCAGTTACAACCAGAACAAGCCTGAGGGGTAGGTCCCGCAAGTTCAGCGGGCCGCGAAAAGGGCGGGTCCGGCGCGGGGCGGTCCCCGGGGCGACCGTAGGATGGAACAGTGGCAGATCCAGCAACATACCGGCCGAAAACAGGGGAAATCCCCACCGCTCCAGGCGTTTACCGTTTCCGTGACGAACACGGCCGGGTCATCTATGTAGGCAAGGCCAAGAACCTCCGCTCCCGCTTGAATTCCTACTTTGCCAATCCCCGCGGTTTGCTGCCCAAGACCCGGGCCATGGTCCACACCGCTGCCAGCGTGGAATGGACGGTGGTAGGCACCGAGCTTGAGGCTTTGCAGCTCGAGTACACCTGGATCAAGGAATTCAACCCCCGGTTCAACATCATGTTCCGGGATGACAAGTCCTATCCCTACCTCGCCGTCACCATGGGGGAGAAGTATCCCCGGGCCCAGGTCATGCGCGGTGACCGCCGGAAGGACACCCGATACTTCGGGCCTTTCTATCCCGCCAAGGCCATCCGCGAAACCCTGGACACCCTGCTGCGGGTTTTCCCTGTCCGCACCTGCAGCTCCGGCGTCTTCAAGCGTGCCGAGCGCACAGGACGGCCCTGCCTGCTCGGGTACATCGACAAGTGCTCGGCGCCGTGCGTTGGCCGGATCAGTGCCGAGGACCACCGTCAGCTGGCCGCGGAGCTGTGCGACTTCATGTCCGGTGAGGGCAAACGCTTCATCTCTTCCCTGGAAAAGGAGATGCAGGCCGCCGTTGCCGAACTGGACTATGAAACCGCGGCCCGTCTCCGGGACGACATTTCCGCCCTGCGGAAGGTCTTTGAACGCAACAACGTGGTGCTCAGTGAAGACACGGATGCGGATATTTTTGCCCTGGAGGAAGACGAGCTTGAGGCTTCGGCCCAGGTGTTCCACGTCCGCGGCGGACGCATCCGCGGCCAGCGCGGCTGGGTCGTGGAAAAGGTGGAAGACAATGACACCGCCGACTTGGTGGAACACCTGATTCAGCAGGTCTACGGCGAGGCGAATTCCACCGACCGCATTCCGCGCCAGGTCCTGGTGCCGGTGCTGCCGCCCAACTCCGATGAGCTGGCCGAGTGGCTGGGCGGGCTGCGGGGGGCAAAGGTTGACATCCGGGTTCCGCAGCGCGGGGACAAGAAGGCCCTGATGGAAACCGTTGCCCGCAACGCCTCGGATGCGCTGCGGCTGCACAAGAGCCGCCGCGCCGGAGACATCACCACGCGGTCGGCGGCCCTGCAGGAGCTGCAGGAGGCACTGGATTTGCCGGTGGCCCTGCTGCGCATCGAGTGCTACGACATTTCGCACGTCTCCGGCACCAATGTGGTGGCGTCCATGGTGGTTGCCGAGGACGGACTTCCGAAAAAGTCGGACTACCGCAAATTCTCCATCACCGGCGACGCCGCACGGGATGACACCTCGGCGATGTACAACGTCATCTCCCGCCGGTTCCGCAACTACCTCGCCGAGAACGCGGACCCCGCAGCGGATCCGGATGCCCGGCCCGAAGTGCCGGCCGGCCTGCCCGCCGACCGCGCCGGAACCGATGTGCAGCCCCTGACGGACACCCTCACCGCGGCGCCGAAAGGCAAGTTCGCCTATCCGCCCAACCTGGTGGTGGTCGACGGCGGCCAGCCCCAGGTGGCCGCGGCTTCACGGGCGCTGGCGGACCTGGGCATCACGGATATCTACGTGGTGGGCCTGGCCAAGCGTCTTGAGGAGGTCTGGCTGCCGGACAGCGATTTCCCGGTCATTCTGCCGCGCGCCTCCGAAGCACTTTTTCTGCTCCAGCGCATCCGTGACGAAGCGCACCGCTTTGCCATCACGTTCCACCGGCAGAAACGGGCCAAGTCCATGACGGCGTCGCTGCTGGACGAGATTTCCGGGCTGGGGCCGGCCAAACGCACCGCACTGCTCAAGGAATTTGGTTCGGTCAAGAAACTCCGGGCTGCCTCCGTTGAGGACCTGCAGCGTGTTCCCGGAATCGGCCCGGCACTTGCCGCATCGGTGCACGCGCAGCTCACTGCGAAGACGGCCGAGGCGGACGCACCGGCCGTCAACATGACCACCGGCGAAATACTGGAAACTTAGCTAGGCTGGGTCATTGGCTTATTCCCCGGCTGCAGCCGGAAAACCAGTAAGGAACAGGACAACGGAAATGATGGAACAGGACGCGCTGACCCCGGTCAAGCCCGCCGAATCGGAGCTGCTGGTGGTCACCGGCATGTCCGGTGCCGGACGCAGCACGGCCGCCAATGCACTCGAGGACCATGGCTGGTATGTGGTGGAGAACCTGCCGCCGCTGATGCTGGGAACCCTGACCGAGCTTGTTTCCCGCATGCCGCATTCCATTCCCAAGCTGGCCGTGGTCATAGATGTCCGCAGCAAGGAATTGTTCCAGGACATCAGGGAAGCCCTGAGCGGGCTTCGCGCCGCCGGTGTTTCTTACCGGCTGCTTTTCCTCGATGCCGAGGATGACACCCTGGTCCGCCGCTTCGAGCAGGGGCGCCGCCCCCACCCGCTGCAGGAAAACGGCAGCATCCTCGACGGCATTGCGGCCGAGCGCGAGGTGCTGAAGGAGCTGCGGGCCTCTTCCGACGTCATCGTCGATACTTCCAAGCTCAACGTGCATGCCCTTGCCACCACGATCACCGAACTCTTCACCGAATCCGGTCCAATTGTGCTGCGCCTGAACGTCATGAGCTTCGGTTTCAAGTACGGCCTCCCCGTGGACGCCAACTACGTGGCCGATGTACGGTTCATCCCCAATCCGCACTGGGTTCCCCAGCTGCGGCCCCACACGGGTCTGGATACCGACGTGCGGGACTACGTCCTGGGTGCCCACGGCACGCGTGACTTCCTGGACCGCTATGTGGAGGCACTCGAACCGGTCATCGACGGATACCGCCGGGAGAACAAGCACTATGCCACCATCGCCGTGGGCTGCACCGGCGGCAAGCACCGCTCCGTTGCCGTGACTGAGGAACTGGCCAAGCGCCTCGCCCAGCTGCCGCACGTCACCGTCAGCGCCCACCACCGTGATCTCGGGCGCGAGTAGATGAACTTCCTGACCGGATCCCTGCCCATCGTTCCCCAGCCCGCAGCGGACCGGGGAACGGGCGGACAGGATTCCCGGGCCGTGGTGGCCCTGGGCGGCGGGCACGGGCTGTCTGCGTCGCTTTCCGCGCTTCGCCTGCTGACCACCGACTTGACGGCGATTGTCACAGTGGCCGACGACGGCGGATCCTCCGGCCGCCTGCGCGAAGAGCTGGGCGTCCTCCCGCCGGGAGACCTGCGCATGGCCCTTGCCGCCCTGTGCGATGACACGGACTGGGGCCGCACCTGGCGCGATGTCATGCAGCACCGCTTCCAGTCCCGGCCCGGCGTGACCGGTTCGCTGGACAACCATGCCCTGGGCAACCTCCTGATCGTGACCCTGTGGGAGCTTCTGGGGGACCCGGTGGCCGGCCTGCAGTGGGCCGGAGCGTTGCTGGGGGCCCGTGGCCAGGTCCTTCCCATGTCCACTGAGCCCCTCACCATTGAAGGCGACGTTCAGCGCCGCCCGGAACACGGCGGACGGTTGGAACTGGTCACCGGGCAGGCCCGGCTTGCCGCTGCCGGTGTCCGGGGAAAGGTCAGCGAAGTTCGGCTGACCCCGGCGGATGCTCCGGCCTGTCCGGAAGCCCTGGCGGCCATCGAACGGGCCGACTGGATCATCCTGGGTCCGGGGTCCTGGTACACCTCCGTACTTCCGCATTTGATGCTGCCGGACCTGCGGAACGCGCTGTGCCGCAGCACCGCCAAGGTGTGCCTGACCATGAACCTCAGCAATGAAACCAAGGAAACAACGGGCATGTCGGCGCTGGACCATCTGGCGGAAATCCGGCGGTACGCTCCGGAACTCAAGGTCGATGCTGTGCTGGCGGATCCCGGCGTGATCGAGGATCCGGACGCCTTCAGCGACGCCGTCGCCGGCATGGGCGGACGGCCTGTCTTCGGTAAGGTGGGGTCTGCGACGGGGCGGCCGATCCATGATCCGCTGCGCCTGGCAACCGCGTACCACGATATCTTTGGGGAGAACTAGGAGTGTATTTGTGGCGTTGACCGCAGCAGTAAAAGAGGAACTTTCACGCCTGGACGTGAAAAAGTCCTCCGTCCGCAAAGCGGAAGTATCGGCCTTGCTGCGATTCGCCGGAGGACTGCACATCATCTCCGGCCGCATTGTGATTGAAGCAGAAGTGGACCTGGCGTCCACGGCCCGGCGGCTTCGGGCCGCCATCGCCGAGGTGTACGGGCACGCCGCGGACATCATTGTCGTGTCCGGAGGGGGCCTGCGCCGCGGCAACCGGTACGTGGTGCGCGTGGTCAAGGACGGTGAATCCCTGGCCCGCCAGACCGGCCTCCTGGACGCCCGCGGGCGCCCCGTCCGGGGCCTGCCCTCTGTGGTGGTCAACGGCTCCGCAGCCGACGCCGAGGCCGTATGGCGCGGTGCGTTCCTGGCCCACGGTTCACTGACTGAGCCGGGCCGCTCCTCCTCCCTGGAAGTCACCTGTCCCGGCCCCGAGGCAGCACTGGCGCTGGTGGGCGCCGCCCGCCGGATCGGCATCGCCGCCAAGGCGCGGGAAGTCCGCGGCATCGACCGGGTCGTGATCCGCGACGGCGACACCATTGCCGCCCTGCTCACCCGCATGGGCGCCCACGACGCCCTGATGGTGTGGGAAGAGCGCCGCATGCGCAAGGAAGTCCGCGCCACGGCAAACCGGCTGGCAAACTTCGACGACGCCAACCTGCGCCGCTCGGCGCAGGCCGCCGTTGCCGCCGGTGCCCGGGTGGACCGGGCGCTGGACATCCTGGGCGATGACGTTCCGGATCATCTGCGCTATGCCGGGGAGCTGCGCGTGGCGCACAAGCAGGCGTCCCTGGACGAACTGGGACACCTGGCTGATCCACCCATGACCAAGGACGCCATCGCCGGCCGGATCCGCCGCCTGCTGGCCATGGCCGATAAGCGGGCAGCTGAATTGGGCATACCCGGCACTGAGGCCAATGTGACTCCTGAGATGCTTGACGAGTAGCGTTGAAGCATAAGATGGGCTAAGCATGCTGCCCATTGGCGGCGCTCAAAGTTTCCGGGCGGAAAACCCTGTCCGGATAACCGATCCGACTTTTATTGGAGGATTTTTGTGAACGAATACACACTGCCGGAACTTCCCTACGATTACGCCGCGCTGGAGCCCAACATCTCCGCCCGCATCATGGAGCTTCACCACGACAAGCACCACGCGACGTACGTTGCCGGAGCCAACACGGCGCTGGCGCAGATGGCTGAAGCGCGTGAAAAGGGCGACTTCGCAACCATCCCGAAGCTTTCCAAGGACCTGGCTTTCCACGTTGGCGGCCACGTCAACCACAGCATCTTCTGGAACAACCTCTCTCCCGAGGGCGGCGACAAGCCGGTCGGCGAACTCGCAGCAGCCATTGACGATTTCTTCGGCTCCTTCGACGCGTTCCGCGGCCAGTTCACCGCTGCCGCAACCTCGCTTCAGGGTTCCGGCTGGGCCCTGCTGGCCTATGAGCCGCTTGGCAAGAACCTCGTCATCGAGCAGCTCTACGACCAGCAGGGCAACGTCCCGGTTGGCACCATCCCGCTGCTGATGCTGGACATGTGGGAGCATGCCTTCTACCTCGACTACGTCAACGTGAAGGCAGACTACGTCAAGGCTTTCTGGAACATCGTTAACTGGGCAGATGTCGCCACACGGTTCGATGCCGCCCGCAACGGTGCCCACTCGCTGGTGCTGCCCGCGTAATTCTGGTCTCCGGACGCTTTTCTGCCTCCGTACCGGTTCGCTCAGGGGACCCGGCGCGTAGGATGATTTCGAGGGTTCCCGCCCCGCCGTACGGCTCGGCGGGAACCTCTTGGAGTCACCGGGAAGGTGTTCGCCGTTCGTCCCAGGATTGTTCAGGCAACCCGTCCCCGCCCGACCAGTGGCCTACGCACACAGGGGTCACGCTTCTTCGGTACACCGCAATCAAGGAGACAGAAAAGTGACTACTCGTGTTGGAATCAACGGCTTCGGACGCATCGGTCGAAACTACTTCCGCGCAGCACTGGAGCAGAACGCCGACCTCGACATCGTGGCCGTCAACGACCTCACCAGCCCCGAAACCCTTGCCCACCTCCTGAAGTACGACTCCGTGACCGGCCGCATCGGTACTGATGTGGAAGTGCAGGGCGGAGACCTGGTTGTTGGCGGAAAAACCATCAAGGTCCTCGCCGAGCGGGACCCCTCAAACCTCCCGTGGAAGGACCTTGGGGTTGACATCGTCATCGAGTCCACCGGGTTCTTCACCAAAGCCGAGGACGCCAAGAAGCACCTCGACGCCGGAGCCAAGAAGGTCCTGATTTCCGCTCCGGGCAAGGGAGCGGACCGCACCATCGTCATGGGTGTGAATGACAGCGAATACAATCCGGCCACCGACAACATCGTGTCCAACGCTTCCTGCACCACCAACTGCCTGGCACCGCTGGCCAAGGTCATCAACGACGCGTTCGGCATAGAACGCGGGCTCATGACCACCGTCCACGCCTACACCGCGGACCAGAACCTCCAGGACGGCCCGCACCGGGACCTTCGCAGGGCCCGTGCCGCGGCGCTGAACATCGTGCCCACAACCACGGGTGCCGCCAAGGCAATCGGCCTCGTCATCCCGGAACTCGACGGTAAACTGGACGGCTTTGCCCTCCGGGTGCCGGTTCCCACCGGGTCCGTCACCGACCTCACGGTGACCCTCGCGAAGGAAGCCAGCGTCGAGCAGATCAACGAGGCGTACAAGGCTGCCAGCGACGGCGCCCTGAACGGCTACCTCCGGTACACCGATGAGCCGCTGGTGTCCTCGGACATCGTGACGGATCCGGCCTCCTGCATCTTCGATTCGGGGCTGACCCGCGTCATGGGCAACGAGGTCAAGGTGGTCGGCTGGTATGACAACGAGTGGGGCTACTCCTGCCGCATGGTGGACCTGACCAAGCTGGTTGCCTCCAAGCTGTAAGGCCGCCTCCGGCACTGCCGGCTCCCCTGCAAAGCCCACACAAGCCCCCAATGCCCGCAAGGGACGTAAAGGTAGACATGACAGTCAAGACTCTTGAGGAACTGATCAACGACGGCGTCGATGGTCGGTATGTGCTGGTCCGCTCGGACCTGAATGTGCCGCTGGACAACGGCACTGTGGCCGACGACGGACGCATCCGTGCGTCCATCCCGACCCTTCAGAAACTGGTGGAACACGGCGCCAAGGTGATCGTCATGGCGCACCTGGGACGGCCCAAGGGTACACCGGATGAAAAGTACTCGCTGCAGCCCGCCGCGGATCGGCTGGACGAGCTCGCACCGTTCCCGGTCGAGTTCGCCGCCGACGTGGTGGGGGAGAGTGCGCATGCGCTGGCGGGTTCCCTGGCAGCCGGCTCAGTCCTGGTGCTGCAGAACATCCGCTTCGATCCGCGCGAAACGTCCAAGAACGACGACGAGAGACTGGCCCTCGCACGTGAACTGGCCGGGCTCACCGGAGACAACGGCGCCTACGTTGACGATGCCTTCGGTGCCGTACACCGCAAGCACGCCAGTGTGTACGACATTGCGGAGATCCTCCCCGCGTACGAGGGCGACCTGGTGCACACCGAGGTTGAGGTACTCAAACGGCTTACCGAAAACCCCGAGCAGCCCTACGTCGTCGTTCTCGGCGGTTCAAAGGTTTCGGACAAACTGGCCGTCATCGAGAACCTCATGGAACGCGCCGACTACCTGCTGGTTGGCGGCGGAATGGTCTTTACCTTCCTGGCCGCCCAGGGCTACAACGTCGGGGCGTCGCTGCTGGAGTCGGACCAGATCGAGAAGGTCAAGGGTTACCTCAGCCGCGCCAAGGAGGTCGGCTGCGAGTTTGTGCTTCCCACCGACATCGTGGTGGCGGACAAGTTCGCTGCTGACGCCGACGTCGACGTGGTTCCTGCCGATGCAATGGAGAGCAGCCGGTTTGGTGCCTCCGGCATCGGCCTGGACATCGGCCCGGATTCAGCCGCGGCCTTCGCCGAGAAGATCGGTTCGGGCCGGACCATTTTCTGGAACGGCCCCATGGGCGTGTTCGAGTTTGATGCGTTTGCCAACGGCACCCGCACGGTTGCGCAGGCGCTGAAGGACTCCTCCGGTTTTTCCGTGGTTGGTGGCGGCGACTCCGCGTCGGCTGTCCGGAAGCTTGGCTTCAGCGACAGCGACTTCGGGCACATCTCCACCGGCGGCGGCGCTTCCCTGGAGTACCTGGAAGGCAAGAAACTGCCGGGCCTGACGGTCCTGAACCAGTAAGACCCCTGTGCGGGTCGCTGCCAGCCGGCGGCGGCCCGCACTCCCATGTCCGCTTTCCGCCAGGCAGCGGCATGTTGACCCCCAAGCCATTTGATGAAGAATATTTGAAACCGGAGCGATGATGACTACCTCGACCAACGGCAAGTTTGATCGGACACCGCTGATCGCGGGCAACTGGAAGATGAACATGGACCATGTCCAGGGCATCACCCTGCTGCAGAAGCTTGCCTGGACCCTCAAGGATGCACAGCACGACTACCACCGTGTGGAGGTGGCAATTTTCCCGCCGTTCACCGACCTCCGCAGCGTCCAGACACTGATCAAGGGTGACAAGCTGGAGATCGAATACGGTGCACAGGATCTGTCGCCCAAGGACTCCGGCGCGTACACCGGAGACATTTCCGGCCAGTTCCTGTCCAAGCTGGGCTGCAAGTACGTCCTGGTGGGCCACAGTGAACGCCGGACCGTACACGGGGAGTCCGATGAGCTGCTCAACGAAAAGCTCAAGGCTGCGTACCGCAATGAAGTCATTCCGGTGCTCTGCGTCGGTGAGGGACTGGAAATCCGCCAGTCCGGCCAGCACGTGGCGCACACCCTGGAACAGGTCCGACAGGATCTCGCCGGTCTTGACGCCGAACAGGTTTCCGCACTGGTCATTGCCTACGAACCCATCTGGGCCATTGGCACGGGTGAGGTTGCCGGCCCCGCAGACGCCCAGGAAATGTGCTCGGCCATCCGCGCAGAGATCGCCAACCTGTACGACGATGCCGTAGCCGCCAAGACCCGGTTGCTGTACGGCGGGTCCGTCAAAGCACAGAATGCGGCGAGCATTCTGAAGGAACGCGACGTGGACGGTGTGCTTGTTGGCGGCGCCAGTTTGGATGTGACCGAATTTGCTAATATTGTCAGGTTCGAACAACATCTGGTGACCGACTGATTTGCAGCTGACCTGCACCGCAGTGCACGTCTCCAATCCATGAGTCACCCCCGAAAGGCCGTACGTGGAAATTCTGAAGATTGTCCTGCTGGTTCTTCTTGCCATCACCAGCCTGCTGCTGACGTTGCTCATCCTGCTTCATAAGGGACGCGGCGGCGGTATGTCGGACATGTTCGGCGGCGGCATGACCTCCAGCATGGGCTCATCAGGGGTTGCCGAACGCAACCTGAACCGCTTCACCGTGGCCCTCGGATTGTCCTGGGGCCTGGTCATCATCGCCCTGGGCTTGATCCAGCGCTTTTCCGGCGAAGCCTGAGTACTCCACCGCCCCTGGCGGACAGGACTAAACCACAGAAGCCCCGGAGATCCGTCAGGATCTCCGGGGCTTCCTCTTTGCCCGGCTGGGAAACTAGTCCGCTGCGGCGGCGCCGGTGCCTTCCGGGTCCAGCAGCCGGTCCGGCAGCTGCGAGGCCGCTGCCTGGTCTATCAGCCAGCGGGTCTTGGTGCGCCCGCGCGCGCCCGCGGCCGGAACCTGGACCAGGCCGGCGCCGGCCAGCGCCAGGCCCACGGCTCCGGCTTTGTCCTCGCCTGCAACGGTAAGCCAGACTTCTTCGGCAGTGTTGATGGCTTCCATGGTCAGTGACACGCGTTCAGCCGGGGGCTTGGGCGCGTTGGATACCGGCACCACGGTTTCACCCGTGGTCCGCACACCGGCCATTTCGGGAAACAGCGATGCAATATGGGCGTCGGGGCCCACACCGAGCAGCAGCACATCGAAGCGGGGGAGCCGGGGATCGTTCGATTCGAACCCCGGAGCAAGCTCCTCGTGTGCCGCCTCATTCGCGAGCATCCGGGCATAGGCCAGGGCGGCTTCTTCGACGCTGGACACCTCGTCGGCAGCCGGTACGGGATGAACCCGGGCGGGATCAACGGGCAGCCGTGAGAGCAGGGCCTCCGCGGCCTGGGTGGCATTGCGGTCGGGGGAGTCAGCGGCAAGGAACCGCTCATCACCCCACCAAAAATTTACCCGGGACCAGTCCACGGCCGAGCGCGCGGGCGCCGTGGAGACGGCATCGAGCACGGCGATGCCCACCGTCCCGCCGGTGAGCACCACGGTGGCGGTCCCGCGCCGGCTCTGCACGTCCACGAGCTTGGTGATCAGCCGGCCTGCGGTGGCTGCGGTGAGGGCCTGCACGTCCGGGTGAATGCTCACGCCGTTGGGAGAATGCATCATGCGGTTGCCCCTTCTTGGGACAGGCAGGCTGCCAGTCCCTGTGTCAGTACTTCGCCGTAAACTTCGTCAGGATCGAGCCGGCGGAGTTCCTCCGCCAGGCAGTCGCGCAGGTTTCGGCGCGGCAGTGATATCTGCTGCTCCGGCTGGCCCGGCTGGGTCAGGTACGCGGTGATTTGGTCCGGACGGAACAGTTCCACGTTACCGCCGTCACGCTCGAAGACTACTGAACCGATGCCGGTGCCCGGTTCACCCTCAATGATTTTTACGGGAACCTTCAATGCGTGCTTGAGCCAGGCGGCGAGCAGGAAGGTGCTGGCTGAGTCGGATGCTCCTGCCACGGTCACTGCAGTGACGGGATCAGCGCCGGCTTCATCGAGCACCGCTGCCAGCTGGATCCGCCAATTCGTCAGCCGGGTCCAGCTGAGGTCGGTGTCGCCGTCGGCATACGCCTGGCCAAGCGCCAGCAGCGCCCGCTTGGGGTCCGGCTCGGTTGCGGCGTCGGTAATGCGGCGGTGGGCGATGCAGCCCAGGGGTGTCTGTGCGGGATCCCCGGGTACCCCGTGGGGCCACCACACCACAATGGGAGCGTCCGGCAGGAGGAGGGCAGAGACGAGCGATACGCTCTCCCCGGCGAGTTCGCCGTGGCGGTAAAGGACAATCACCTCTGAAGCGCCGGCGTCGCCGCCCACGCGGATCTCGGCGTCCAGCCGGGTCTGGTCGGCGGGGGACCCGCCGGCCAGCACGATGATGCGGCAGGGGTGCTCCCGGCTGGCCTCGTTGGCCGCGGCGATGGCTTCCTCCACGAAATCGGGTTCGGTGTCCACCACCAGCGTCAGGACGCGTCCGAGGGTGACCACCCCGCCCTTTTCCCGCATGGCCACAATCTCTTTGGATACCTTGGACGTTGTTGTGTCCGGCAGATCTACAATCACGGCCTTCTCCAGGTCCTTCCGTCTTGGGCGAGCAGTTCATCGGCGGAGTCGGGTCCCCAGCTTCCGGGGGCATAGGGCTCGGGCTGGGTGCCGAGGGAGGCCCAGTACTCTTCGAACGGATCGACAATCTTCCAGGACAGTTCCACTTCCTGGTGCCGCGGGAACAGCGGAGGCTCACCCAGCAGGACGTCCAGGATCAGCCGTTCGTAGGCTTCCGGACTGGACTCCGTGAAGGAATGGCCGTAGCCGAAATCCATGGACACGTCCCGGACTTCCATCTGCGTGCCGGGAACCTTGGAACCGAACCGGATGGTGGCGCCCTCATCGGGCTGCACCCGGATCACTACGGCGTTCTGGCCGAAGTCATGATCATTGTGGTCGCGGAAAAGGAGGTTGGGTGCGCGTTTGAACACCACGGCAATTTCCGTAACCCGGCGGCCCAGACGCTTGCCTGCCCGGAGGTAGAACGGAACTCCGGCCCAGCGGCGGGTATTAATGTCCACCCGGATGGCGGCGAAGGTCTCGGTGGTGGAATCCGGGTTGAAGCCCTCTTCCTCCAGGAAGCCGGTGACCCTTTCGCCACCCTGCCAGCCGCCGGTGTATTGTCCGCGCGCGGAGTGCTTTGACAGGTCCTCGGGGAGCCGGACGGCGGCGAGCACCTTTTCCTTCTCGGCGCGCAAATGATCGGCGTTGAAGGAGATGGGCTCTTCCATGGCCGTGAGTGCCAGCAGCTGCAGCAGGTGGTTCTGGATGACGTCGCGGGCTGCACCCACGCCGTCGTAGTACCCGGCGCGGCCGCCGATGCCGATGTCTTCGGCCATGGTGATCTGGACATGGTCTACGAAGTTCGCATTCCAGATCGGCTCGAACAACTGGTTGGCAAAGCGCAGAGCCAAGATGTTCTGGACCGTTTCCTTGCCCAGGTAATGATCGATGCGGAACACGGAATCAGCGGGGAAAACGGATTCCACCACGTTGTTCAGCTCGCGGGCGGACTGCAGGTCATGCCCGAACGGCTTCTCGATGACCACGCGGCGCCACTTGCCCTCCGATGTTTCGGCCAGGCCGTGCTTGGAGAGCTGCTGGCAGACCTGCTCGAAGGACTTCGGCGGAACGGAGAGATAGAACGCGTGGTTGCCGCGGGTTCCGCGCTCGGTGTCCAGGGCCTCCAGAGTGTCCTTGAGCTTGGCGAAGGCCTCATCACTGTCGAAACCGCCCTCAACGAAGCGGATCCCCTCAGCCAGCTGTTTCCAGACGTTCTCATTGAAGTCGGTCCGGGCATGGCTCTGTACCGATTCCTTCACCTGGGCGGCGAATTCCTCGTCGCTCCAGGGCCGGCGGCCGAAGCCCACCAATGAGAAGCTGGGCGGGAGCAGGCCGCGGTTGGCGAGGTCGTAGACGGCCGGAATGAGCTTCTTCCGGGCCAGGTCCCCGGTGACACCGAAGATCACCAGGGAGGACGGTCCGGCGATGCGGGACAACCGGCGGTCCCGGGGGTCCCGCAGCGGATTGGCGGGACCCGTCTTTTCGTCGGCCGGCATCTAGCTGTGCCCGCCTTCCGAAACCAGGTTCCGAACGGCTGCTTCGAGTTCCTCCACGCCCTGTTTCCGCAGGAAGTGCAGGCGCAGCACCGGCCGGCCCTGATCCGCGAGGACGGAGGCATCTCCGGCCGCCTGGGCGGTGATCAGCTCGCCGAAGGTGAACGGGCGGCCGGGAATGGAAAGGTCCTCCTGCGGCGTACCGGTGATCTGCAGGTAGGCCCCCTGGGCGGGTCCGCCCTTGTGGAACTGGCCGGTGGAGTGCAGGAAGCGCGGTCCCCAGCCAAACGTCACCGGACGGCCGGTGGCCGCGGCGAGCCCGGGGCGAATGGACGCCAGCCCTGACTGCAGGTTCCGGTCCAGATATGCCTGGACACTGAGGTAGCCGTCGGGTCCGAGCTGCCCGAGCAGGGCCGCAAGGGCCTCGCGAAGCGTGCCGGCGCTGCCCAGGAGTTCGGACGGGCCGCGGACTTCCACAGCTCCGTCCACAAAGCTTGGTTCCGTGGGTTCCGGACGGGAGTCCAGCATGCCGCGGGCTGCCTTCTTGGCTGCCTCGACGTCGGGCTGGTCAAAAGGATTGATGGCCAGCAGGCGGCCTGCCACGGCGGTGGCAAATTCCCACAGGATGATCTGTCCGCCGAGGGAACCGGCCACGACAACCTGGTCGCCTTCCGGCTCCGCATCCGTGTCCACGGCCACCAGGCGTGCGGTGAGGACATCGGGCGCACCGGAGGTGATCTCGGGTGCGCCGGGCTCGACGACGACGGGCAGCAGTCCGGTGCCGAGCTTTCCGGTCGATTCGGCGATGAGCTGCTCGGCCCAGTCGGGGAAGCCGACCAGTCCGGAGCCTTCGTCCACAATGACAACCTTGTTGCGCAGCGGGTCGGTGCCGCCCAGAGCGGCACCGAGCTGCAGGCCGATGTTGTCCGCAGCGTTGTCGCTGAGGATTTCCAGTGCATCTTCGGCGTCGTCCAGCAGCGCTTCAATGTCAGCGCCGGCCAGGCCGGAGGGAACCAGTCCAAAGGCGGTGAGGGCCGAGTAGCGGCCGCCCACGTTGGGGTCGGCGTTGAAGACGGCGCGGTAGCCTGCTTCGCGCGCGGCTCCGTCCAGGGGCGAACCTGGGTCGGTAACGACGACGATTCGGGACTTGGCATCAATCCCCGCGTCGGTGAAGGCCTGCTCAAAGACGCGGCGCTGGGAATCGGTTTCCACCGTGGAGCCGGATTTGGAGGAGACCACGATGACGGTCTCCTCCAGCCCGGTTGCCAGGGCGGCGCGGACGACGTCGGGATCCGTGGAGTCCAGGACCGTCAGGTCCACGCCCGCGGTGCGGGTAATGACCTCCGGGGCCAGGGAAGAACCGCCCATGCCGGCGAGGACCACGCGGGTCACTCCCTCGGCGGCCAGTTCTTCCCGAAGCCCGCGGATCTGTCCAACGAGCGGCCGGGAGGCCTCGGAGGGATTCAGCCAGCCGAGGCGGATGGAAGCCTCCGCTTCTGCGTCGGGTCCCCACAGTGTGGGGTCCTGGGCGAGGAGGCGGGCGGCCACGTCATCACGTACCAGGGCAGGTACGTTTTTTTCGACGGCGGCCAGCGCGGCCCCGGCTGCTTCGAAGGACAGTGTGGTCATTTTTCCTATGCCTCTTTCGCGGTATCCAGTGCGGTCTGAACGGTCTTCAGCAGCTCTCCCCAGCTGACCACGAACTTGTCCAGGCCTTCGGTTTCCAGCTGCTCGACGACGTCGTTGTAGGAGATGCCGAGACCGTCCAGTGCATCAAGGACGGCGTTGGATTCCTCATAGGTGCCGGTGATGGTGTCGCCGGTGACCTCGCCGTGGTCCGCAGTGGCGTTCAGGGTCTTCTCCGGCATGGTGTTGACCGTGTGCGGTGCAACCAGGCCGGTGACGTACAGGGTGTCCGGCAGCGCCGGGTCCTTGACGCCGGTGGAAGCCCAGAGCGGGCGCTGGGCATTGGCTCCGGCCGCTGCCAGGACCTGCCAGCGCTCGGAGGCGAACTGCTCCTCGAAGACCTGGTAGGCCAGGCGGGCGTTGGCCAGGCCGGCCTTGCCCTTCAGCGCCTTGGCTTCATCGGTGCCGGCGGCGTCCAGGCGCTTGTCGATCTCTGCATCCACGCGGGAGACAAAGAAGGATGCCACGGAGTGGATCTTGGACAGGTCGTGTCCGTTTTCCTTGGCCTGCTCAATGCCCACCATGTAAGCGTTGATGACCTCGCGGTAGCGCTCCAGCGAGAAGATCAGCGTGACGTTGACGCTGATGCCCGCGGCCAGGGTCGCGGAGATGGCCGGCAGGCCTTCCTTGGTGGCCGGGATCTTGATCAGCACGTTGTAGCGGCCAACCTTGTCGAACAGTTCCTTGGCTTCCCGGATGGTGCCCTCGGTGTCGCGGGACAGACGGGGATCTACCTCGATGGACACGCGGCCGTCCACGCCGTGCGTGGCTTCAGCCACGGGGGCAAAGACATCGCACGCCTGAAGGACATCGTCGGTGGTGATCTCGAAAACGGCCTTGTCCACGTCGGCGCCGGAGCGTGAGAGCTGCTGCACCTGGGCGGCATAGGACTCACCGTTGGCCAGGGCTGCGGCGAAGATGCTCGGGTTGGTGGTGACGCCAACGACGTTCTTGTTGTCGATCAGGTCCTTGAGGGATCCCGACACGATGCGTTCGCGGGACAGGTCGTCCAGCCAGATGGATACGCCGGCTTCAGAAAGCTGTGCGGTGGGTGTGGAAGTCATAAATTGTCTCCTTGTAACTGAAATTACTTCTGGTCGCCGGTTTCGGTGGACTGCTCGCCTGACGGTGCAGCAGAAGTGCCCGACGGCGGGGCGTCCGTGCCGTTTGCGGCTGCCAGCGAATCGCGTGCTGCTTCGGCAACGGCCTCGGCGGTGATGCCGAACTCGCGGTAGAGGGTCTTGTAGTCGGCGGAAGCACCGAAGTGCTCAAGGGAGACGCTGCGTCCGGCATCGCCCACGAGTTCACGCCAGCCCTGGGCAATTCCGGCTTCCACCGAAACGCGGGCCTTAATGTCCTTGGGAATAACCGACTCGCGGTACTGCGCATCCTGCCTGTTGAACCACTCGATGCTGGGCATGGAAACCACGCGGGCCGCGATTCCCTCGGCTGCGAGGGCTTCACGGGCCTCGACGGCCAGCTGAACCTCGGAACCGGTGCCGATCAGGATGACATCCGGAGTGACGACATTTCCGTCGCGTACCGCTTCGGCCAGGACGTAGCCGCCGCGGGCCGCGCCGTTGGCCGACGCGAAGGACTCGGCAGTGGCTGCGCCGTCGCCGCGCTGGTACGTGGGAATGTTCTGGCGGGTCAGCACGATGCCGGCGGGGTTCTCCGTGTTTTCCAGAATGGTCTTCCAAGCCACGGCCACTTCGTTGGCGTCGCCCGGGCGGACCACGTCGAGTCCGGGAATGGCACGCAGCGAAGCGAGCTGCTCCACCGGCTGGTGGGTGGGGCCGTCCTCGCCCAGGCCGATGGAGTCATGCGTCCACACGTAGATGGAGGGCACGCCCATCAGGGCACCCAGGCGGATGGCCGGACGCTGGTAGTCACTGAAGATCAGGAACGTTCCGGAGAAGGCACGGGTGTTGCTGTGCATGGTGATCCCGTTGACGATCGCCGCAGCAGCGTGTTCGCGGATACCGAAGTGCAGGACGCGGCCATACGGGTTGCCGGACCAGGCGTTGGTCTGCTTGCCGGCCGGGATGAAGGACGGGGAGCCCTCGATGGTGGTGTTGTTGGACTCGGCGAGGTCGGCTGAGCCGCCCCACAGTTCGGGCAGTACCGGGCCGATGGCCGAGAGTACCTTGCCGGATGCGGCGCGGGTGGACATGTCCTTGCCGGCCTCAAACTCGGGCAGCGACTTTTCCCAGCCCTCGGGAAGCGTGCCGTTGCTGATGCGCTCCAGGAGAGCGGCGCCGTCGGGGTTCGAAGCCTTCCAGGCCTCAAAGCGCTCCTCCCACTCACGGCGCGCTTCGGAGCCGCGGGAGACGGCCTGGCGTGCATGTTCCAGAACGGCGGGGTCGACGTCGAAGGACTTCTCCGGATCAAAGCCCAGGGTCTCCTTCAGCGCGGCAACTTCATCCTTGCCCAGGGCGGAGCCGTGGATCTTGCCCGTGTTCTGTTTGTTCGGCGACGGCCAGCCGATGATGGTCCGCAGTGAAATGATGGACGGCTTGCTGGTTTCAGCCTTGGCCGCCAGCAGAGCGTTGTACAGCTCGGCAACGTCTTCCACGTATTCGCCGGTCTTGGTCCAGTCCACCCGCTGGGTGTGCCAGCCGTAAGCTTCGTAGCGCTTCAGGACATCTTCGGTGAAGGAGATGTCGGTGTCGTCTTCAATGGAGATGTGGTTCTCGTCGTAGATGACGACCAGGTTGCCGAGCTCCTGGTGGCCGGCCAGCGAGGAGGCTTCAGCCGTGACACCTTCCTGCATGTCGCCGTCGGAGGCGATGACCCATGTGGTGTGGTCGAACGGGCTTTCGCCCTGCGGGGCATCGGCGTCGAGCAGGCCGCGGAGGCGGCGCTGGGCGAACGCGAAGCCTACGGAGGAAGCCAGGCCCTGACCCAGCGGACCCGTGGTGATTTCGACGCCGGCCGTGTGGCGGTACTCGGGGTGGCCCGGGGTCTTGGAACCCCAGGTGCGCAGTGCCTCGAGGTCTCCGATCTCCAGGCCGTAACCCGAAAGGAAGAGCTGAATGTAGAGCGTCAGCGAGGTGTGCCCGGGGGAGAGGATGAAACGGTCCCTGCCGGTCCACTGGGGATCCGAGGGATCGTGGCGCATCAGTTTCTGGAACAGCAGGTACGCTGCCGGCGCCAGGCTCATGGCGGTTCCCGGGTGTCCGTTGCCGACCTTCTCGACGGCGTCCGCGGCCAGGACACGGGCGGTGTCCACCGCCTTCCGGTCCAGATCTGTCCAGGTCAGTTCTTGCTCTTCCATATGTGGCACGTTTACCGGGCCCCTCTCTCACTACAGTTGACCGGCGCCAAAGACGCCGGAGACTCCTGGTTGCACTGGTTATCCAGCGCAGCCGGTTCCTTAACCACAACAACAGGACGTGGAGTAGAATCCTTACCGCAATCGGGAAAATTCTTTGTTCCCACAGTCCCGCTCGGTGCTGTCCGGCGGCTATTAGGCAGCCGCGGGAAAGGTCCGCTCCAACCTTATCCCGTAGGCGGTGGCAATGGGCGTATCGTTTCTTCCAGTGGGACTTCGGGCCGTTTTATACAGTGCCGCGGGGTACCGCATCGCAGGGCTTCGTTTTCTACAGCCGATAGAGGCTATGATGATGGTGGACTTTTCCGGCCCAGATTGGATGATGTGATCGCCCCGTGACAACGCAGCAAGCCCCCGCCGACCTGCCGGTGTATACCGGCAAGATGACGGCAGGACGTAAGCTCCGGGCCTACGTGGCACTCACCAAGCCCCGGGTCATCGAATTGCTGCTGGTTACAACACTGCCCACCATGATCTTTGCCGAGCGGGGACTGCCGGGCCTGTGGCTCGTGGTCTTCACCATGGTTGGCGGTGCCCTTGCCGCCGGCAGCGCCGGTGCGTTCAACTGCTACATTGACCGGGACATGGACAAGCTGATGAAGCGGACCAAGAACCGTCCGCTGGTTACCGGCGAAGTGTCCCCGCGTGAGGCGCTCGTGTTCGCATGGGTCCTGGGCGTTGTATCCATCGCCCTGCTCTGGTTCGGCGCCAACCCGCTGACCGGCCTCCTGGGCCTGGGCGCGATCCTGCTCTACGTGGTCTTCTACACGCTGATCCTCAAGCGCCGCACCACCCAAAACATTGTGTGGGGCGGCATCGCCGGCTGCATGCCGGTCCTGATCGCCTGGGCCGCGGTCACCAACAAGGTGGAATGGCCTGCGGTCATCCTCTTCCTGATCATTTTCCTGTGGACGCCGCCGCACTACTGGCCGCTGTCCATGAAGTACGGCGAGGACTACCGCAACGCGTCGGTGCCGATGCTCGGTGCCGTTGCCGGAGCCAAGCTGGTCTCGGTGCAGGTTGTCCTCTACGCCTACGCCACGGTGGCCTGCTCGCTGCTGCTCATCCCGGCGGGAGGCGCCGGGTGGGTCTACACCCTGGCAGCTGTGCTGTCCGGTGTCTGGTTCCTGGCCGAGACCCACCGCCTGCACAACCGGGCACAGCATGAGACTGTCACGGACAAGACCGCCATGAAGGTCTTCCACGGCTCCATCAGCTACCTGACCATCCTGTTCCTGGCGCTGGCCATCGACCCGTTTGTGGGCGGCCCGCTGCTGTAGGACCTGTCTAGACGGTCAGTCGCAACAAGACGTACCAGGAAGGGTCGGAGGTTTACGCCTCCGGCCCTTCCTGTGTCTGCCGGCAGTGACGTTCCTGGACCCTGAGCCGTCCCTCGGCAAGCCACTCCGGCCCGCCGAGTGTCCGGCTAAGGCCCTTTCCCTCCGTCGAGTGACACGTTCTTACCGTTCCCCCGCGGGGATTCCGGCAGGACCTCTACAGTCGGTCCCAGCCACCCGACGAAAAGGAAAGCAAGAGGCCCCGTTGGACAAAAAACGGGCCGGATTCCGAAGAATCCGGCCCGTTCAGGCTTCTGCGCTCATGGCCGAGAAGGCTCTCGGCGCGCGGTTCCCGCCCCGCGGGAGCTTAGCCCCGGCGGGAAGCGGTGGCTCCGGCAGGCCGGGCAGCCGGGTCAGTGCCGGGAACCTGCCGCGAGAAGCCGGTGAAGACCACGTGGGCGGCTGCAGCGGTGAGCAGCGAGGCGCCCAGCATGTGCAGTCCCACCAGCACAATCGGCAGGTGCAGGAAATGCTGCGTGTAACCGATAACGGCCTGGATCAGGACCACAACGGTCAGCAGCAGCAGCGAGGAGCGCAGCCGTCCGTCGGTTGCGTGGCGGTACACCAGGTAGAGGGCCACGGCAAGGGCAAAAACGAGCAGATAGACCGGCACCACGTGCAGGCGGGTCATAAGATCCGGATCCAGCCCGTTGCGGGCCGCTCCGTGGTCTCCGGCGTGCGGTCCGGAGCCGGTAACGACGACGCCGAGCAGCACGGACAGTGCCGACGCAATTCCCAGGGCCCCGAGCAGCGGACGCAGGGAGCGCGTTGCCAGCGGGCCGTTGGTGGTACCCAGCTGATGCGGCGACAGCCAGGCGCGGTTCACGAGGACCGTGGCCAGCACAATGAGGACCATCGAGACGATGAAGTGGCCTCCCACGATCCACGGATTGAGTCCGGTCCACACCGTGATACCGCCCAGCAGTGCCTGGGCGGGGATTCCGGCCAGCAGCGCCACTGACAGTTTGAACAGGTCACGGCGTTCGGCCCGGATTTTCCAAACGCTGAACACCATGCCAAACGCAATGGCAGCCAGCACGAAGGTCAGGAGCCGGTTACCGAACTCGATAACCCCGTGGATGCCCATTTCCGGGGTGGTGGTCAGGGAATCCGGTGTGCAGAGCGGCCATTCCGGGCAGCCCAGCCCGGAGGCTGTCAGGCGCACGGCGCCGCCGGTGACGACGATGCCGATGTTGGCAACCAGTGATGCAACGGCAAGGCCGCGTACCCACTTGTTCGTAGCAGGCAAGTTCTCCGCGGGCGGCGAAGGGACGACGGGCGATGAGGCTCGGCCGGAAGATGTGGATGACACGGAATTCAGCTCCATTTGAACCAGCGGACAGCAGCAAGGCCACCCAGGATTGTCCACGCCAGAAGAATCAGCGTGGCGGGGATATTAAAAGAAGAGTCGATGAGTGCGGAGCGCATGGCTTCACCCAGCGCGGCGGAGGGCAGGATCTCCACGAAGGGCTGCATGATGTCGGGCAAATTGCCGGCGGGGATAATGATGCCGCCCACGGCGGCCAGCAGGATCCACAGCAGGTTGGTGACCGCCAAGGTGGCTTCGGGCCGGGCGGTGCCGGCCACGAGCAGGCCCAGCGCCGTGAAGGCCGCAGCGCCGATCAGCAGTGACACGAGGCCCACCGGGATCCCGGTCCAGGACGGTTCCCAGCCGAGGAACGCCGCGACGATGCTCACGACCACCACTTGGATGGCCAGGACGGCGACGACGGCGATTCCCTTGCCGGCGATGAGTCCGGCCTTGCCCAGCGGGGTAGTGGACAGGAACCGCAGGACGCCGTAGCGGCGGTCAAAGCCGGTGGCGATTCCCTGCCCCGTGAACGCGGTGGACATCGCGCACAGAGCCAGGATTCCCGGCGTCGCCATGTTGACGCGCGAGGTGCCGTAACCGTCCAGGACCGGAGTCACGGACAGGGCGATCAATGCCATCAGCGGCAGGAAGACAGCCAGGATCAGCTGCTCACCGTTGCGCAGCATGGTGATGGCCTCGTAGCGCCCCTGGTTCAGGATGCGTACGGGCAGGGAGGCGGGGGCGCTCATCGGATTTCCCTTCCGGACAGGTCGAGGAAGACGTCTTCCAGGGAACGGGATGCCATATGGATTGCGGACGGAAGGATGCCGCCGCGTGCCCACCAGGCGGAGAGGGCCGCAATATCACCGGGCGTGATGGCCCCGCGCACTGTGTAGTGTCCGGGCGGGGATTCCCTGATCACCAGATGGGGGAGCCCGACGGCGGCCAGATCCAGTCCCGGTGCGGCGTCGAAGGTCAGGAGCCGCTGGTCGGCCAGTTCATCTGTCTGCGCCGTAAGTTCGGCCACGGTGCCCTGCGCCACCGTCTTGCCCGCATCAATGATGTAGACGTAGTCGGCGAGCTTCTGCGCGTCGTCCATCAGATGGGTGGTGAGGATAATTCCCAGGCCGTCGTCACGCAGCTCGGAGATGAGATCAAAGACAATCTGCCGGGACTGCGGATCAAGGCCGGCGCTCGGCTCATCCAGGAACAGTACTTCGGGGCGGCCGATCAGAGCGGCGGCCATCGCCAGCCGCTGCTTCTGCCCGCCGGAGAGGCGGCGGATGTTGGAGTTGGCGAAGCTGCCGATGCCGAGCCGGGTCACCAGTTCATCCACAGGGCGGGGGTCCGCGTACATGGAGGCGATGTGGTGCAGGAGGGGGACCGGACGGGCGGACGGGGGGAGGCCGCCGTCCTGCAGCATGACACCCACCCTGCTGCGCAGCTCAGCTCCCGCTCCGTAGGGGTCCTGCCCCAAGAGGCGCACTTCGCCGCCATTGATGGGCTGCAGGCCCTGGGCGCACTCCAAAGTAGTGGTTTTGCCGGCGCCGTTGGCACCGAGCAGGGCAGTGACGGAACCGCGGCGGGCGGAAAAGTCGACGCCGGCCAGCACCCGGATCATCTTGCCGTCGAGACCGGCTACCGGGCCGCAGTCCTTGATCAGGCCTTTTATGGTCAGGCAGGGTTCATCGTTGGGCACCGTCATATTCTACGTTAGGTAGTACAGGGCAGTGCACCCGGGCCGGCGATCTCCGGGCATCGGCAGGCGGTGGGTAGCCTGTCCTTACTGGCAGGCAGGAACAAATTACGTCATGCTTGTGTTGTGTATTCTGTGAGTAACTCTGAGCCGAAGGCAGTCGCCAAGCCGGCAGCAGCCCGCGAAGCGGAGGAACGCACCCGGGACCGTGTCCTGGGCGCGGTGCTGGAGCATGGCCCGGTGAGCGCAGCGGAGCTGGGCGAACGGCTCGGGTTCACCCCCGCAGCAGTCCGCCGGCACCTCGATGCGCTTTCCGCAAAGGGACTGATCGAAGTCAAGCGAGTGAACAATCCCTCGTCGGGTGCAGGGCGGCCGGCGCGCCGGTACGTTCTGAGCAAGCAGGGTCAGGCGTATCTGGGCAACGATTACCTGGACATCGCCACCGAAGCCCTGCGCCAGCTCGGCCTCGCAGCCGGGCCGGAGGCGATAGAGAAGTTCGCCGCCGAACGTTTCGACCGGATGGAAGAACGCTACCGTCCGGTCGTGGAAGCGGCCGGTCCCGCCGTTCAGGATAAGGCCGAAGCATTGGCAGCAGAGCTGACCAAGGACGGGTTTGTCGGCTCGACCACTCTGATCGGGACGGCGAAGCAGCCCAGCACACTGCTCAGCGTCCAGCTGTGCCAGGGGCACTGCCCCATTCAGGGACTGGCGAGTTCCTACACGGTCTTCTGCGACAAGGAAACCGAAGTTTTTGCCCGGCTGCTGGACGTGGATGTCCGTAGACTTTCCACGCTTTCCCGCGGCGGGCATGTTTGTACGACCCACATACCCGTGGGCCGCACCAGGTCCGAGGCGCACGTCCCCGTGCACGCCGAAACCAATAAGTCCACATCCATTCATCAGCAAGAAAGGCCGTGATGACGGATCAAGCAACCCAGAAGTCAACGGCGCCCGCCGCGGTGCCGGATTCTGTGATTTCAGACATCCTGGAGAAAAACCCTGAGCTCGAGGGCATCGGTACCTACGAATACGGATGGGCCGACTCCGACGTCGCGGGTTCAAACGCCCGCCGCGGGCTCAGCGAGGAAGTTGTCCGGGACATCTCGGCAAAGAAGAACGAACCCCAGTGGATGCTGGACCTTCGCCTGAAGGGCCTGAAGTACTTCGACCGGAAGCCCATGCCCACCTGGGGTGCAGACCTCTCCGGCATCGACTTCGACAACATCAAGTACTTCGTGCGCTCCACCGAGAAGCAGGCCAACACCTGGGAAGACCTCCCCGAGGACATCCGCAACACGTATGAGAAGCTCGGCATCCCCGAAGCTGAGCGCGGCCGCCTGGTTTCCGGCGTCGCAGCGCAGTACGAGTCCGAGGTTGTCTACCACCAGCTCCGCGAGGACCTCGAACGCCAGGGCGTCATCTTCCTGGACACCGACACCGCCCTGAAGGAACACCCGGAAATGTTCCAGGAGTACTTCGGCACTGTCATCCCGGTCGGCGACAACAAGTTCGGCTCCCTGAACACGGCCGTGTGGTCCGGCGGTTCCTTCGTCTACGTCCCCAAGGGCGTCCACGTGGAAATCCCGCTGCAGGCCTACTTCCGCATCAACACGGAAAACATGGGCCAGTTCGAGCGCACCCTGATCATTGCGGACGAGGATTCCTACGTCCACTACATCGAGGGCTGCACCGCACCGATCTACACCTCGGACTCGCTGCACTCCGCCGTCGTCGAAATCATCGTGAAGAAGGGCGCCCGCGTCCGCTACACGACCATCCAGAACTGGTCCAACAACGTGTACAACCTGGTGACAAAGCGCGCCATTGCACACGAGGGCGCCACCATGGAGTGGATCGACGGCAACATCGGTTCCAAGGTCACCATGAAGTACCCGGCCGTCTACCTGGTTGGCGAGCATGCCAAGGGCGAGACCCTGTCCATCGCTTTCGCCGGCGAGGGCCAGCACCAGGACACCGGATCCAAGATGGTCCACATTGCACCGAACACCAAGAGCTCCATTATTTCCAAGTCCGTGGCCCGCGGCGGCGGCCGTGCTGCCTACCGCGGCCTGGTCCAGGTCCGCGAAGGCGCCAAACACTCGGCCAACACCGTGCGCTGCGACGCCCTGCTGGTGGACACCATCTCCCGCTCGGACACGTACCCGTACGTGGACATCCGCGAAGATGACGTCACCATGGGCCACGAAGCCACTGTTTCCCGCGTCAGCGAGGAGCAGCTGTTCTACCTCATGTCCCGCGGCCTTCCCGAGGACGAGGCAATGGCAATGATCGTGCGCGGCTTTATTGAGCCGATTGCGCGTGAACTGCCGATGGAATACGCCCTTGAACTCAACCGCCTCATCGAACTCCAGATGGAAGGAGCCGTCGGTTAATGTCGAAGCTTAACGACGTCGTCGAAAACGTGACCGAAAAGGTCAGCAATGCAGTAGAGGAAGTCAAAGCCAGGATTGGCGCGCCCTCAGGGGACAGCCGTGTCCGGATTGACGGATTCACCGAAGAGGGCGAGAACCTCTCTCCGCTGAATGAATCTTCCTCGGTTCTTGGCGGCGACAGCAGCAAGTCCCACAGCCACGGCGCAGGGGCAGGCATTCCGGACAGCTCACGCGCCGGACGCCTGACCTCCTACAACCGGGCCGACTTCGGCAAACTGACCGGACGTGAAGAGGACTGGCGGTTCACCCCGCTCAAGCGCCTTCGCGGCCTGCACACAGCTGAACTCACCGGCACCGCCCCCGAGGTGGCCGTGGTGGCTCCCGACGGTGTCCGGGTGGAGAACGTCGCCCGCACCGATGCCCGCATCGGCTCCGCCGGCATCCCCGAGGACCTGGTGGCAGCTGCCGCTTGGGAAGCCTTCACGGAAGCCACCGCTGTGACCATCCCGGCTGAAACCGTCGTTGACGGCAGCGTCACGCTGACCATGACCGGTGCCGGCAAGGACCCCGCAGCCCAGCACGTGGTCATTACCGCGGAGAAGTTCTCCAAGGCAGTGGTCGTGCTTGACCACAAGGGATCGGCAACGCTGTCCCAGAACGTGGAAATCGTCGTCGAAGACGGTGCTGAACTGACCGTTGTGTCGGTTCAGGACTGGGATGACGACGCCGTTCACGCTTCTGCGCAGTACGCCCGGATTGGCCGTGACGCGAAGTTCAAGCACGTCGTCATCAGCCTCGGCGGTGACTTGGTGCGTGTCACTCCGTCCTCAAAGTTCACTGCCACCGGCGGCGATGTCCAGATGTTCGGCCTGTACTACGCCGACGCCGGCCAGCACCTGGAACAGCGGCTGTTCGTGGACCACGCAGTGCCGAACTGCAAGTCCCGCGTCATGTACAAGGGCGCCCTGCAGGGCCGCGATGCGCACACCGTCTGGGTAGGTGACGTCCTGATCCGCAAGGAGGCAGAAGGCACCGACACATACGAGGTCAACCGCAACCTGCTGCTCACCGACGGCGGCCGCGCGGACTCCGTACCGAACCTGGAAATCGAAACCGGCCTGATTGAAGGCGCCGGCCATGCCAGCGCCACCGGCCGTTTCGATGACGAGCACCTGTTCTACCTGATGGCCCGCGGCATCCCCGAGGATGTTGCCCGCCGCCTGGTGGTTCGCGGGTTCCTCAACGAGATCATCCAGCAGATCAAGGTTCCGGCACTGGAAGAGCGCCTCACCGAGGCCGTCGAGCGCGAGCTCGCAGCAGTCGAGAGCTAGCACCCGGTTCCCCGGAAGCCGTGCGGCTCCCGGGGAACCGAAGCTGCACCCACACTTTTTGAAGCTTAAATACGCACCAGAGCGTGCAAAGGAGAAAGCGTAACTCGTATGTCTACTCTTGAGATCAAGGATCTTCACGTCAGCATTGAGACCGAACAGGGTGTCAAGAAGCAGATCCTGAAGGGCGTCAGCCTGACCATCAATACCGGTGAGACGCACGCCATCATGGGCCCCAACGGCTCCGGCAAGTCCACCCTGGCCTCCACCATTGCCGGGCACCCCCGCTACATCGTGGACAGCGGCTCCATCACGCTCGACGGCGAAGATGTCCTGTCCATGAGCGTGGACGAGCGCGCCCGCGCCGGCCTGTTCCTGGCCATGCAGTACCCGGTAGAGGTCCCCGGCGTCACCATGACCAACTTCCTGCGCACCGCCAAGACTGCGCTCGACGGCGAAGCACCCTCCCTGCGCCACTGGACCAAGGACGTCAAGGCTGCCATGAGCCAGCTGCGCATTGACGCAGACTTTGCGTCGCGCAACGTCAACGAAGGCTTCTCCGGCGGCGAGAAGAAGCGCGTTGAGATCCTCCAGCTCGAGCTCTTCCGCCCGAAGTTCGCCATCCTCGACGAGACGGACTCCGGCCTGGACGTTGACGCCCTGAAGGTTGTCTCCGAAGGCGTTAACCGCGAACACTCCAAGGGCGAAATGGGCACGCTGCTCATCACGCACTACACGCGGATCCTGCGCTACATCAAGCCGGACTTCGTCCACGTCTTCGTTGACGGCCGCATTGCCGAGCAGGGCGGGCCGGAACTGGCCGACCGTTTGGAAGAAGAAGGCTACGACCGCTTCACCGGCGCCAACGCCACGGCGGCCACCGCCACTGCCAACGCCCTGAAGGCCTAGGCACCACCCTGACCGATACAACTGCACAGGAGCAGATGATGAGTGAGCCGAACCTGGCCCAGACGTCCCTGGAGGACATCGAAGAGGCCCTGAAGGACGTCATCGACCCCGAGCTGGGCGTGAACGTCGTTGACCTGGGGCTGCTCTACGGCCTGCGGTACGCGGACGACGGCGCTCTGCTGATCGACATGACGCTGACCACCGCGGCCTGCCCGCTCACCGATGTCATCGAAGAGCAGGTTGGCCAGGCACTGGACGGCGTTGTGGACGACTGGCGGCTGAGCTGGGTCTGGATGCCGCCGTGGGGTCCCGAGAAGATCACGGACGACGGCCGCGACCAGATGCGCGCGCTGGGCTTCAACATCTAGAGAACTGCACCAAAGCGCAGGGCCGCTTTCCCGGGGACGGGGGAGCGGCCCTGCGCTTTTTTGCGGCCCGGGGATGCTAGCGTCTGCGCCAGAGGACAAACGCGACAATCCGCAAGGGACCACATGAACACTGCTCCGCATTTTCACGACGACTACATGGCAGCCTGGAACGAGGCAATGGCTTCCGGGGACAGCGGACCCATCGAGTCATTTCTGGCACCGGATTACCACGGCTGGCTGGGACACGTTGCGGCCACGGCTCATCCGTTTGACGGCGAAGCGGCGCGGAAGGGTTTCCGGGACACAGTTTCCGGGATGCGCGGCAGCACCGTGCATGCCGGGTTCCGGACGGTAGCTTCCCGGGGACCGGATGAGGCCGTCGTCTGCTATGAAATGACTTACCGCAGCGGCAACAAGGTCACCGGCAGGGCCCTGCTGATGGAATCCTGGCAGCTGGCGGACAACCGGTGGTTGCTCTGCCGGGACTTTACCGAGGTCAATATCGGAGACCCGGCCGGGCAGCCGTGACACCGTTGTCCCGCTCCAGAAGCTGGTATCTGTTCGACTACGGCATGGTCATATCCACCGAGCCGGAGGCGGGAGACTGGGCTGCGCTGGAACGGGAAACCGGGCTGCAGCAGCTGGCACCGGCGTCGAGTCCTTACTGGGCGTACCGGGAGGATTACGACGCCGGCACCCATACTCCCGCGCAATACTGGGCCCGGGTGCTGGGCACAGCGGTGAGCGCAGAACAGCTCAGGGTGCTGGAGGATCTGGACGCCGTCCAGTGGTCTCACCTGAATGCGGACACCATGGCCGTGCTGGAGACCCTGTCGGGCGAAGGCGCGCAGCTGGCGCTGCTCTCCAACATGCCGGCCGGGATGTCCGCCCGGTACCTTCGGGAAGCGGCGTGGCCTGCCCGCTTCGCGCACACCTTTTTCAGTGGACCGCTGGGAATGATCAAGCCTGACCGCCGGATCTTCGCGCATGTCCTGGACAAGCTGGGAGCGGCCCCGGCGGACGTTGTCTTCATTGATGACAACGTCCGCAACATCGAGGCGGCCCGGGCGCTGGGTCTGCACACGGTGCATTTCAACCCCGGAACCGATCTGCGGCAGGAACTGGCCCGGTTCCGTGAGGGGTCCAACCGAAGAGACGGCTAGGGGTTGTCCAGATCCGGGGCGCTGAACGTGTCGCAGGAGGCGATGCTGCCGCCGTCGTAACCCTGCATGAACCAGGCCTGCCGCTGGTCGCCGGAGCCGTGCGTCCAGCTCTCCGGATTCACCTGGCCGGTGGCCTTGGACTGGATCCGGTCATCGCCGATGGCGGAGGCGGCAGAGAGGGCGTCCTGCACATCCGTTGCCGTCAGCTCCGCCAGGAAGGGCTCGGTGCTGCCCGGGGCCGGCACCGAAGCGGCATTGCCCGCCCACAGCCCCGCATAGCAGTCCGCCTGCAGCTCGGTCCGCACCGCGGCAGAATCAGCACCGCGCGGATCGGATGCCGAGGCGCCCAGGACGCCGGTCAGGTTCTGGATGTGGTGCCCAAACTCATGGGCCACCACGTACTCCTGCGCCAGCGGGCCGCCGGAGGCACCATACTGAGCCACGAGTTCGTCGAAGAATGCAGTGTCATAGTAGGTCTGCTCATCAGCGGGGCAGTAGAAGGGACCCACTGCGCTGGTCGCGGACCCGCACCCGGTGTCGGTGCGTCCGCTGAAGAGCGCAACACCCGGTTCGGAGTAGGAAAGCCCCTCCGCAGCCAGGGCCGGACCCCAGAAGCTGTCCAGGCTCTCGGCTGTTCCCACAATCCGGCAGTCGAGGCGTTCGTTCGCGTCGGCTCCGTCCAGGCATTCGGAGATGCTCTCGGAATAACCGGAGCCCGCTCCGGCGGGGCTGCCGCCGTCGCTGAGGCCGAGACCGTCCACCACATCCGAGCCGAAGATCAGCGACAGGATGAGGATGAGTCCTCCGCCGAGCCCGCCGCCTACAGCAATACCTTTGCCCTTGCCCCGCCGGTCGCTGACACGGGAGGAGTCCAATCGCGCATTTTCGTTAAAACTCATGCTCCGATTATCCCCGACCCTCAGCATGCTTGCGTTCAGGCACCGGAGGATCGGCTGCCTCCCCGATGCCGCGGGCGGCCAGGGCGTCGCCTGTTTGCTGGGCGTAGGCCACAGCCCTGATCACCACGGGAACGGTGAGGGCACGGGGGTTGCGCTCCAGGCCGCGCGCCATAGCGGAGTGGCGAACATCCCGGGCCGAGCCGAGCAGGAACGGAATACTGCGCAGCATGAGGGCCAGCGTCAGTCCGAAACGCTCCGGATCTGCTCCAAGGAAGCGGAACGGCCCCGCCAGCGCCACGAGTCCGTCCAGAAGGTCCTGCAGGGGCGTGGTGAGGGTCAACAGCCGGGCGGCAGCCACGCAGGCCACAATGTTTCCCACCACCAGCAGTGCCGCGGCGGCACCGTTGGACCACATTTGGAAAGCGCCCAGCAGCAGCAGGACCGGCCACATCAGCTTCAGGGGACGCCACGATTCCGGGAGCAGCCGCGCCGCGGCGTACGCCCCGAGGACCAGCAGGAGAGCTGCCCCCAGCACCGGCAGCGAACGAAAGGCGAGAACAACCGCGGACATTACGACGACGGCGGCAGCCTTCAGGCCCAGCGGCGCCCGGTGCACGGGGGAGCGTCCGGCCCGGTAGGCGCCGAGCAGGTGAGCCGAACCCCTCACTGCGGCCTCCTCACGGCGTGCCCCGCACGGCCGGTCCGCTGCCGGAACCCAGCGCCAGCGCACGGTAGGCGGCCAGCGCAGGCCCGGGGGCGCCGTCGAACACGATCCTGCCGTCCTCAACTACCAGGATCCGTTCCGCATCTGCGGCGAAGTCCAGGTCATGGGTTGTGTAGATGATCTGCTGCGGCAACCCGGAAAGGATCCGGCGGAGCGCGGCGGTATTGCGCAGGTCCAGCAGCGTGCTGGGTTCATCAGCTATCAGGACATCCGGTTCAACGGCCAGCACTGACGCCAGCGCCATGAGCTGGCGTTCCCCGCCGGAGAGGTCATAGATGCTCCGGTCCGCCAGGCCCAGCAGTCCGAAGGCGGCCAACCTGTCTTCTGCCGCAGCTCGCCGCTCCGACCGCTTACGGATGGACGCGCGCAGCGAGAGTTCGACGTCGTCGCGCCCTGTTGGCATGACCAGCTGGGAGAGGGGATCCGTGAAAACAAACCCCACCCGCCGGCGGACCCGGCTGCCCTGGCACACCGTATCCAGGCCGTCCACGGTTACCGTCCCGGTGTCCGGAGTCAGCAGTCCGTTGAGCAGTTTCAGAAGAGTCGATTTTCCGGAGCCGTTGGCGCCGATGACGGCGATCCGGGACTCGTCCAGATCCAGGTTCACGGGGTGCAGGATCGGACCGGGGGTGCTGGCGGCAGCAGGGTCGCCGGTGTTGGGTGTGGACGACGGGTCGGGGGAGCGGAGCACTGAAACGTCCCGCAGGCGGATCTGAACCATCAGCGGCTCTTTGTTGCCAGTCGGGGGAAGGCCGTGAAGACACTGACTCCCACGGCTGCCGCGAGCAGGTTCTTGAGCACATCGCCGGGCCAGAAAGCCATGTCAGCGGCCAGTGCCGCCGGGAATCCGAGCTTCGCATTGAGCATCAGGCCGGCGATGCCCAACGGGTGCACACAGATGAAACTGGCGGCCATGGCGGAGGCGAAAAGGAGTGGAAAACGCGCCCGGCGGCTACGGCGCAGGGCAGCCCGGGACAGCAGTCCCACTACGAAGGCTGCGGGCACAAAGGCCAGCAGGTACCCGGCGGAGGGGCCGGCCAGCACGCCCAGGCCGCCGCTGAAGCCGCTGAAGACGGGCAATCCGGCCAGGCCGGCGGCCAGGAACAAGGCAACGGCAGCAGCTCCGCGGGCAGGTCCCAGAATGATGCCGGCGAGCATAACGGCCAGTGTCTGGAGGGTAATGGGAACCCCGGCGCCCAGGGGTACTCCGGGAAGCAGCGAGAACGAGGCGACCAGCGCAGCAAAAACGGCAATAAGGGACAGGTCCGCAGTATTCCAGGGGCGGCGGGGGAGCCGCCCCCGCCGGGAAGGTGCCACAGCATCAGCGGAGGAAGTGCTCATCTGGTCTCGTTTCGTAGGACGTCTACAAGTGGGTTCGGCGTTATGCCTCGGCATCGCCGCATCCCTGTTGACCCTAACCGCGCGGCGCTGTAATTCCTTTGGAGGTTTTCTACAAAGTGTCGATCGGCGGTAGACTGGAAAGGCTGCGATCGCAGCACGAGTACTATCCCCGAACCCCCTCGAAAGGTCCACTGAGTGATTTCCGTATCTAATCTCGAGCTCCGTGCCGGCGCACGTTTGCTCATGGAAGCGGTTTCATTCCGTGTGGACAAAGGCGACAAGATCGGATTGGTGGGCCGCAACGGCGCGGGCAAAACCACTCTGACCAAGGTTCTCGCAGGGGAGGCGCTGCCGGCAGCAGGGCATGTGAAGCGTTCCGGCGAGATTGGCTACCTGCCCCAGGATCCGCGCACGCCCGACATGGAGCAGCTCGGGCGGGACCGCATCCTTTCCGCCCGCGGGCTGGACAAGGTCTCCGCACAGTTGAAGAAGTGCCAGGATGAAATGGCCAGCGATGACCCCAAAATCTCGCAGAAGGCCATGAACCGCTATGACCGGCTGGAGGCCGAGTTCCTTTCCGCCGGCGGATATGCCGCAGAGTCTGAAGCGGCAACCATCACCGCCAACCTGGCCCTGCCGGACCGGTTGCTGAACCAGCCCCTGAGCACCCTTTCCGGTGGCCAGCGCCGCCGCGTGGAGCTGGCCCGGATCCTGTATTCGGATGCCGAAACCATGCTCCTCGATGAGCCCACCAACCACCTCGATGCCGACTCCATCTCCTGGCTGCGTGAGTTCCTGAAGAACCACACCGGCGGGTTGATCGTGATCAGCCACGACACCGCGCTGCTGGAAGCAACGGTCAACAAGGTCTTCAGCCTGGATGCCAACCGCGCCACGATCGATATCTACAACATGGACTGGAAGCGCTACAAGATCCAGCGCGAAACGGATGAGCGCGCCCGTAAGCGTGAGCGCGCCAACACCGAGAAGAAGGCCGGCATCCTGCTGGCCCAGGCCAACAAGATGAAGGCCCGCGCCTCGGGTGCATCCGCCGCGCAGAGCATGCTTAAGCGCGTGGACCGCCTCATGGGCGGACTTGACGCCGTCCGCGCCACGGACCGCGTAGCCGCCCTGCGTTTCCCGGACCCGGCACCGTGCGGCAAGACGCCCATGATGGCCGAAGGCCTGAGCAAGAGCTACGGTTCGCTGGAGATCTTTACCGACGTGGATCTGGCCATCGACCGCGGATCCAAGGTGGTCATCCTGGGCCTGAACGGTGCGGGTAAGACAACGCTGCTGCGCATGCTTGCCGGTGTCGACACTCCGGACACCGGAAAGATCATCCCGGGCCACGGTCTGAAGGTGGGCTATTACGCACAGGAGCACGAAACCCTGGATACGGAACGGACCGTGCTGGAGAACATGCGCTCCTCCGCGCCGGACATGGATGATGCCGAAGTGCGCAGCGTGCTGGGTTCCTTCATGTTCAGCGGCGACGACGTCGACAAGAAGGCCGGCGTGCTCTCCGGTGGTGAAAAAACCCGCCTCGCGCTGGCCACCATTGTTGCTTCGTCTGCCAATGTCCTGCTGCTCGACGAGCCCACCAACAACCTTGACCCCGCCTCCCGCGCGGAGATCCTCGGTGCCCTGAGCAGCTATTCAGGCGCTGTGGTGATGGTGAGCCACGATGAGGGTGCCGTGGCGGCGCTTAATCCAGAGCGTGTTGTCCTGCTGCCGGACGGCGACGAGGACCACTGGAACGAAGACTATCTGGACCTGGTGACGCTGGCCTAAGGCGGCCGGACTTCGCGGCGCCAAGCAGAAACGGCTCCGCCAATCCGGATGAAGGCCCCCCGTGCGCACTGCGCGTGGGGGGCCTTCGCTTTTTGTGCCCTATGGTCCCATCCTCGTGAAGACAAGTATCCATTGCCATAAAGAGATATAAGAATTTCTGGATAAGTCGCTCTGAACGCTTTCCTACTTACCAAAGGTGTACCTGCCAGGACACTCATCAGAGCCTGCAGATCTTCAAAGCAGGGGAGTGGCGTCCGGGCCTCGTCCGGTGTGGCTGTGGAGATCCGTAAGCGGGTGCGGAGATCCGTAAGCGGGTGCGGAGCCGCTGGGGGAGTGCGTCTTGGGCCAGCCGGTTGACGTCCGGTACGCCGAGCCGGCGATTCCCCCGTTTCCCCCCGCAGGTGGAACACCATATCCGCACATGCGGTGACCGGCGCGGTTCCCTGAGTTCCCTCATCATTCGTTATCCATTTATATCCACTAATATAAAATAATCTGGATATTGCGCTACGATGGGTGGCATGGACAGTGCCTCAAACCCGTACTCACCAGGAGCCGGACGCCGGCCTTTCGAACTGGCCGCCAGGACAGCCTTGATCAACGATTTTGACCTCCTGATTTCGCGTGCGGCTGCGGGGCGTACGGACCGGGGGATAGTGCTGCACGGTTTGCACGGAGTGGGAAAGACCGTGCTGCTCACTGAGTTCCGGCGGCGGGCGGAAGATGCCGGTTTCCTCGTGGTTTCCCTCGAGGGAAGGGACGCCGAAGGCGGTCCCAAAGCCATCCGTGCCAAGCTCGCCAGAGGGCTGCTGCAGGCGGGGCGCAAGGCCAATTCCCGCAGGGCAACACCGGCCCTCGCAGCTGCGCTGGGAACCATCGCCTCATTTGCTGCCGGGCTGCAGGTCAGCGGGATCGATGTTGGGGTAGGGGCACGGCACGGGCGGGGCGACTCGGGGGCCTTCGCCGTCGACCTGGAAGAAACAGTGGAGGACACTGCCGTTGCCCTGGCTGAACGGCAATCGGCACTGATCCTGGTAGTGGATGAAATGCAGAACCTGGACGCGGGCCTGTTGTCGGCTTTGCTCGGCGCGCAGCACCAGGCCAGCCAGCGGGACTGGCCTTTCTATCTGGTGGCAGCCGGCCTGCCGAACCTTCCGTCAGTCCTGAACCAGTCCCAGCGGTATGCCGAAGGATTGTTCACCTATCGCCGGGTTGGTGCATTGGACCGTGAAGACTCGGCCACTGCCCTCACTGCGCCGGCAGCTGAACAGGGCGTCTCCTACGATCCGGAGGCACTGGATCTGCTGCTCAATGCGGCCGGCGGATATCCGTATTTCCTGCAGGAGTATGGTTCGGCTGCGTGGGAGTCAGCGCCGCACCAGCGGATCAGCCCTGATGATGCCAGGGTGGCAGTCGAAATTGGCCGGGCACAGCTGGACCAGGGCTTCTTTCCCCTGCGCTGGCGCAGGTCGACCAAGGCCGAGCGGGAGTTCCTGAGGCTCATGGCGGTGGACGGGGAAGGCGGTTCCGGGACGGCAACGCTGGCAGCCCGGGCCGGAAAGAAAATGACGTCCATGACCATGACCCGGGGATCACTCATACGCAAGGGCATCATCTATGCGCCCTCACTGGGTCAGGTCTCTTTTACTGTGCCGGGAATGGCAGACTACGTGCGGCGGGTTACTGCTTAGCCGTGATGCCTGCAGGCCGCGCCTTTGGGTGCGGGCAGCTGTTTCAGTAAGCTGGAGGTTTTGGGGCGGACCCCGGTTTTGTCCGCACCAAGCTCCGCACCGAAGGACGGCACGCTATTTCTTCCTCATCCATGATTCCCTTTCGCCGCTCGTTGGCTGCAGGCGCCTTGTCTGTGGGGCTTATCCTGAGCGGCTGCGCAGGAGAACCGTCACCGTCCGAAGGGACAGGCGCTCCGGACATTCCGGTGGTCAGCCTGCAGCAGGCAGGTGCTCTGCGGGGCGTGTTTGACGGGGGAGCCGGCCCGGCTTCATTGGCCGCCAGCAGTGCCTTCTATGCCTCCAGTCCTGCTGTGGTGGTCCTGGGAGCGGGTGCCCCTGCCGCCGCGGGGCAGGCTTCCGCCGCAGCAGTGGGACTGGGCGTTCCGCTGCTGGTGGTCGAACCGGGGAATGAACAGCAGGTTGCCGATGAACTGGAGCGGTTGGAGGCTGAATCGGTGGTCCTCTACGGGGCACCGGAAGGGGAGTGGGCTGCCGCCCTGGGAGAGCGGACAGAAATCCCCGGCCCCGCAGACGCCGCTGGATTCCGGTCGTTGCTGGGCCTCGAGGCAGTCCCCGCCGAAGCGGCGCCGCTGGTTGCCGCTGTTGCAGCCATGGACCGCGGTGCGCAGCTTCCGGTTCCCGGCCTGGAGGCGGCAGTACCGAAAGAAACCACTGCTTCGAATACAGCTTCCGCGGACCAGCAGGACAACGGCCCGGTTCAGGAGCTGCCGGAGTTTGAGGCAGCCGGCGCCGGGACGGACGCTATTGTGCTGGCAACGGAGGACCCGGCGTCGGCGGCGGCAGTTGCCACGGCACGTGCCGCAGGTGCCGAGGTGCGAATGGTGGAGACCGCGGATCCCCGTGCGGACCCGGGCGTCATCGAGGTTTTGCGCAGCCACCGCGACGGCGGAATCTACGCTGCCGGCAACGGCTTCGGCGGCGCAGAGACCTTCGCCGCGCACAGCGACGTGGCACTGAATGCGCCGGAGCTGCCAGGCGGCGGACAGACGGTGTTCCCCGGCAGGCGGATGGTGGCGCTCTACGGGCATCCCAGCGGCGGCAGTCTGGGAGTCCTGGGGGAGCAGGGGCTGGAGGAATCCATCCGGCTGGCCCGGGAAACCGCAGCGCAATACCGGCCCTACAGTGATGAACCCGTGGTGCCTGCCCTCGAAATCATCACGACCGTTGCCAGTTCCGAGCCCGGTGCCGACGGTGATTTCTCCGAGGAAACCGCCGTGGACGTCCTGCTGCCGTGGATCGAAGCCGCCCGTGACGCCGGCGTCTACGTGATCCTTGATCTGCAGCCGGGCCACAGCACCTTCCTGAACCAGGCTATCCGGTATGAAGAACTGCTGAAGTTCCCGCATGTGGGCCTGGCCTTGGACTCCGAGTGGCGGCTTGCCCCGGGGCAGCGTCATCTGGAACAGATCGGATCCGTGGATGCCGCGGAGGTCAATGAGGTGTCCGCCTGGCTCGCAGACCTGACGCGGGAGAATGTCCTGCCGCAAAAGCTCTTCATGCTGCACCAGTTCAACTTATCGATGATCCGCAATCGGGATCAGCTCGAGGTCAGCCACAGCGAACTGGCGGTCAGCCTTCACGCTGACGGGCATGGAACACCGGGCCAGAAGCTGGACACCTGGAATGCGCTGCGGAACGGGCTGCAGCCGGAGATCTGGCCGGGATGGAAGAACTTTTACGACGAGGACACTCCTACCCTGACTCCGGAGCAGACCTTCACGCAGATCGATCCCAAGCCCTGGTTCATCTCCTACCAGTAGGGAACTAGTAGCCCTGCGCGTCCAGCAGGGCGTCCTCTTCATCTTCCTGGGTGCTGCCGCGCTGCCTGCGCGGACGGCGGGGGCGGCTCGGGGCGGGGTGGGCGGCGATCATTTCGTCGTCGTCCTCCTCTTCCCACTCATCTTCATCGCCGTAGCGCAGGTTCAGCGCTTCCTGGCGGGCGGCATAGCCGAGCCCGACAAACAGCATGACACCGAACGCGAACCACTGCATGGCGTAGGAAAGATGCGGGCCCTCATCCACTGACGGCTTGGGGGCAGCTTCCGGAACGATGTCGGGGCGCGGGTCCTCGCTGGCCATCAGGCCATAGGCTCCCTGCTCCAGTTCGTACCCCACTTCATCCTGGTACTGGCTCAAATTGATGGACGCCAGCTGCCCTTCGGGAGCACCTCGGCTCACGTCCGGTTCAGCGGGCTTGATGCGCGCGACGACGGTTACCTCGCCGCCGGGAGCAGCCGGCACGGCGTCGGGCTTGCCTGCTTCGTCGTTGCCGATCGGCAGCCAGCCGCGGTTGATCACCACTGCGGTGCCGTCGGAGAGTTTCAGCGGAACCACCACTTCGTATCCGGCGCGTCCGCTGAGCGGCCGGTTCCGGACAATGCGCTGGTTTTCTGTGTCATAGACCCCGGTCATGGAAACCGGCAGCCATTCTTTGGCCGGGTCATAATCCTCGAAGAGGCCGGCGGCGTCCTCGAACGGCACCGGGGCGGCGTCGTAGTTGTTGACCACGTTGCCGATGTCTTCCCGGATGGCGTCGCGCCGGTCAAGCTGCCACATCCCCAGGGATGAACATGCCACGGAGAGCAGGGCGGTCAGGGCAAACCAGCCCAGCCAGCGGCCGGAGAGGAGGAAACGGTACATCTAGTCGGTCCCGCTTCCGGTGTCTGTGGGAGCAGGTGCATCGGCCAGGGGCAGTGTCTGCTTCCAGAGGTCGCGGGTCTGCAGGTACTCCTCGAGCCAGCCGCGGTGATCGCTGCAGGCGAGCCAGATCTTCCGCCGTTCCGGGGTGTGGATCCGCGGGTTGTTCCACAGCAGCTGCCACTGGGCGGCCTCACGGCACCCCTTCCGGGAGCAGACGGCGGGAGATCCGGCGCCGGGATCCGATAGTGCGGCTCCGGGCCGGACAGCCCCGGTGGTCCGGGCCAGTTGGTCAAGAAGGTTCATGCTGAAGGTGGTGCCTTATCGTCGTGGGGGTCAGCAGGGGGCTCGTCGTCGGCAAGCTCGCCGTGCAGCACTGCGGTTTCGGGGGAGTCATTCGGATCGGGCTCGCCGGGTTGCCGGACGCGGGGTGCTTCTATTGCGGGCGAGGGGAGCGCATCAATCATGGACTCAGATGCGGTCATGTTGCGCGTATCGGATCCTCCGTTCGCAATGATCACGGCGAAATACGGAAGGACGACGGCGCCGGCGATTACCACCCACAGCATCCACCCGTGGACGACAAATAAGAGGAACAGGCAGACCAGCCGGATGCCCATGGACACCGAATACTTGATCATGCGTGCGCGCATCTCATCGGTGTGCGCCGTGCGGGCGTCTGTGATCCGGGGGATCTGACCGCCGCGGCTGGATTCCTTGTTCATCACTCTCCCAAACAGATTGTCCCATTGTCGCACCCGTAGCTGTGATGTTGAAGTCGGAACCAGCCCGGCTAGGATCGATTCCTGTCACCCCCACACTCTCAGCGGAGGAATATCTGTGCAGAACAACACCCAGCCGTCCACCGGCCGCAGCGTCCTGGTTACCGGCGGAAACCGCGGAATCGGGCTGGCCATAGCCCAGGCATTCGTTGCCAACGGCGACCAGGTGGCGATCACCTACCGCAGCGGAGACGTGCCGGAGGGCATGCTCGGCGTCAAGGCGGATGTGACCGACATGGCATCGGTGGATGCCGCATTCTCCGAGGTCGAAGCAGCGCACGGGCCCGTGGAAGTGCTGGTGGCCAATGCCGGCATCACCCGCGACACCCTGCTCCTGCGGATGAGCGAGGACGATTTCACCGACGTCGTGGACACCAACCTCACCGGGGCATTCCGGGTCATCAAGCGGGCGTCCAAGGGCATGATCAAGCTGCGCCGCGGGCGGGTTGTCCTGATCTCCTCCGTGGTGGGGCTGTACGGCTCGCCCGGCCAGATCAACTACGCGGCTTCCAAATCCGGTCTGATCGGCATTGCCCGGTCGCTGACCAGGGAGCTGGGCTCCCGGAACATCACCGCCAACGTGGTGGCACCGGGGTTCATCAACACTGACATGACCCGGGCTCTGCCCGAGGACACGCAGAAGAACTATCTCTCCTCCATCCCGGCCAACCGGTTCGCTGAACCCGAAGAGGTTGCCGGTGTGGTGCGCTGGATTGCCAGCCCCGAAGCCGCCTACATTTCCGGCGCTGTCATCCCCGTTGACGGAGGTCTGGGAATGGGTCACTAAAGCTCCGGCCGGGATTCCTTGGAGGTTTCCACCACTTCGCGGATCGCCGCCGGCTGGCAGGATGGGAGAAGTTGCGCATCATCTTTGTTCAGTTTCGACAAAACCTCTCACAAAGGAGCACCCATGGGCCTGCTGGACGGCAAAGCCGCCATCGTCACCGGATCGTCACGCGGCATCGGAGCGGAGGTGGCCAAGTACCTGGCCGCCGAAGGGGCCGGCGTGGTGGTCAACTACCGCCAGAAGGCCCCCCGGGCCAATAAGGTTGTCACCGGTATTGAAAACGACGGCGGCCGCGCCGTCGCCGTCGGCGCCGATCTGACTTCCCCCGAGGGCCCGGCCGCCCTGGTTGCCGCCGCCACGGAGAACTTCGGCGGCCTGGACGTGCTGGTGCTGAACGCCTCCGGCGGAATGGAAACCGGCGTTGAGGAGGACTACGCGCTGAAGCTCAACCGCGACGCGCAGGTCAACATGCTCAACGCCGCCCTGGACGTCATGCCCGCGGGATCCCGTGTGGTTTTCGTCACCAGCCACCAGGCGCACTTCATTAACTCCGTTCCCACCATGCCCGAATACGAGCCGGTGGCCCGCAGCAAGCGCGCAGGCGAGGACGCCCTGCGCGAGCTCCTGCCGCAGCTCGAGGAGAAGGGCATCACCCTGGTGGTGGTCTCCGGGGACATGATCGAAGGAACCGTAACCGCCACGCTCCTGGACCGCGCCAACCCCGGAGCGATTGAGGCACGCCGGGTGGAAGCCGGCCGGCTCTACTCTGTGCAGGAGTTCGGTGCCGAGGTGGCCCGGATGGCCACAGCGGACGTTCCCTCGGGACACACCGAATACGTGGGCGGCGCCGACTACCTCGGCGCCGGCCAGGTGTCCTAGCCTTCCCGGGTTCCGGGCAAGAAGAGAGCTCCTAGAGCTTCACAAAGTGCTGCACCACGTCCAGATTGGGCAGGTTCAGCACGGCATCCGCGGCGGCCTGCACTGCCGGTTTGGCGTTGAACGCCACCCCCAGTGCGGCCGCCGCCAGCATGTCCAGGTCATTGGCCCCGTCGCCCACCGCAATGGTGTGGCGCTGTTCAATGCCCAGTGCCGCTGCCCAGGTGCGCAGGGACTCGGCTTTGACTGCGCGGTCCACCACGGCGCCTTCCACGGTGCCGGTCAGCACGCCGTCGGCAATGCCCAGAAGGTTGGCTTTGGCGCAGGTCAGCTGCAGGCGTTCGGCCAGCGGATCAAGGACCTGGCTGAAGCCTCCTGACACTACGGCCACCGCGTGCCCGGCAGCCAGGAATTCCTTGACCAGCGCCTCCGCGCCGTCGGACAGCTCAATGCGGGCGCCCACTTCCGAGATGACGGACTCCGGCAGCCCGGCCAGCGCCCTGACACGCTGATGCAGGCTCTGGGCGAAGTCCAGTTCTCCGCGCATCGCCGCTTCAGTGACGGCGGCAACCTCGGCTTCGCGGCCCGCGTGGGCGGCCAGCAGCTCGATAACTTCCTGCTTGATCAGGGTGGAATCCACGTCCATGACCAGCAGCTTCCGCGCCGGCTCCAGCAGGCATGAGGGCACGACGGCGCTGGCGGCCCCCTGCGCATCAGCGCCAAGTGCCGCTGCGGCTGCGGTGACCGCCATCCGCAAAGTTTCGATACCGCCGTCATACTCCACCAGCAGCTTGGTGACGGCATAACCGTCCCCCGGGGCATTCTCCAGTTCCAGGATGCGGCCGCCAGCTACACCTACGGCACGCTGAACGGCAGCGAGATAGGCGTCACCCAGTTCCCGACCGTAGCTGACAACACTGTATTCGGGAGCGGCACTGTTTTCGGGGGAGTTGGGAGCGGGCATTGCGTATCCGTTTCTGCAGGCGGGGCTGGAACTGCGGGGCACGCGTTTAGCCATCGGCCCTTTCTTTAGCCTAATGTCTAGTGCTATGAGTGATGTTCTTGAATTTGCTGCCGTAAGTGTCGTCCGCGGCGGCAAGACCCTGTTGGATGCAGTTGACTGGCAGGTCAAGGAGGGGGAGCGCTGGGTCATCATGGGCCCCAACGGCGCCGGCAAGACCACTCTGCTGCAGATCGCTGGCGGACGCATGCACCCCACCCGCGGTGTCGCCGGAATCCTTGAGGAAGTCCTCGGAACCGTTGATGTCTTTGAGCTCCGGCCCCGGATCGGCCTGGCATCAGCCGCCCTTGCGAACCAGATCCCGGAACACGAAACCGTCCTCAACGTGGTGCTGACCGCCTCCTACGGCATGACCGGCCGGTGGCGGGAGAAGTACGAAAAGCTGGACGAACGCCGTGCCTTCCGCCTCCTCCATGACTGGGGCATGTCCACCTTCATGAACCGTAATTTTTCCTCCCTGAGCGAGGGTGAACGCAAGCGCGTGCAGATTGCCCGCGCCCTGATGACCGATCCCGAACTCCTGCTGCTGGACGAGCCGGCCGCCGGGCTGGACCTCGCCGGCCGGGAAGACCTGGTTGCACGGCTGTCCGAGCTGGCCGCAGATGAAGAGGCGCCGGCCATGGTGCTTGTGACCCACCACCTTGAAGAGGTGCCCCCGGGTTTCACCCACGCGCTGCTGCTGCGCGACGGCGGCGTTGTGGCCTCGGGTCCCATCGGGGATGTCTTCACCGAGACGAATCTCAGCACCGCCTTTGATTTGCCGCTGAACGTGCAGCACGACGGCGGCCGCTGGTCCGCCACCGCCCGCCGCTGACCTTCGCACAGCACGCACCCTTTTTGTGGACATTTTTCATGATGCCGTAGTCTTCGTTGCCGGTTTGTGGGCGGGGACGATCAATGCCGTGGTCGGGTCGGGAACGCTCGTCACCTTTCCCGTGCTGGTGGCGCTGGGCTACGCCCCGGTGGCCGCCACCATTTCCAACGCGATGGGACTCATCGCCGGAAACATTGCAGGTTCCTGGGGCTACCGCCGGGAACTGGCCGGACTCAAGTCCATCCTCCTAAAGCTCCTGCCCGCCTCAGTACTGGGAGGAGTCACAGGAGCCGCGCTGCTGCTGCACCTGCCGGAGAGTGTCTTCGGCACCGTGGCGCCCTACCTGATCGTGGTGGCGCTGCTGTTTGTCATCTTCCAGCCGAAACTGCAGTCCTGGGTCCGCCGGCGGGCGGATGCCTCACCAACCGCGCAACAGCCCAGGCGCCAGGGCGTCATCCTGGTCATCCTGATCTACTTGGCGGGCGTGTACGGCGGCTACTTCGTGGCGGCGCAGGGAATCCTGCTGGTGGGCATCCTGGGCATCTTCCTGCGCGGCAGCATCCAGAACGCCAACGCCATGAAGAACATCCTGGTCCTTGGCGTGAACATTGTTGCTGCCGTCTCCTATCTGCTGTTTGCCTTCGACCGGATCGTGTGGCCCGTAGTGGGGCTCATTGCGGTGGGCTCGCTGATTGGCGGGTTCCTGGGAGCTGCCGTCGGCCGCAGGCTGTCCCCGGTGGTGCTGCGGACCGTCATCGTGCTGCTGGGTCTGCTCGCCTTGTGGAATATGGTGTTCTAAGTGACCCTCCACTATCTGAAATCAGCAGCCGATCCGCGTGTGGCCGACTACACCGGCCTAACCGACACCGCCCTGCGCCGCCGCCGGGAACCTGAAGAAGGCATGTATATTGCCGAATCCTCCAAGGTGCTTCGCCGGGCACTGGACGCAGGACACCGGCCGCGCTCCTTTTTCCTCGCCGAGAAGTGGATTCCGGACCTCCAGGACCTCCTGGACCGGTACCCCGAGGTGCCTGCCTACGTGGGAACCGCGGACGTCCTGGAGGAAATCACCGGGTTCCACCTGCACCGCGGTGCACTGGCAGCCATGGAACGGCCGGCGCCGCTGGAGCTGGAGCCCCTGCTGGCGGGAGCCCGCCGGGTGGCTGTGCTGGAAGACATTGTGGACCACACCAACATCGGGGCGATCTTCCGGTCCGCCGCGGCGCTGGGCGTGGACGCCGTACTGGTCAGCCCCCGCTGCGCGGACCCGCTGTACCGGCGGGCAATCCGGGTCAGCATGGGGACCGTGTTCCAGGTGCCGTGGGTGCGCCTGACACAGTGGCCCGGCCAGTTGGAAGTCCTGCGGAAGGCCGGTTTCGTCACTGCTGCGCTGGCGCTGGCTGAGGACTCCCTGACCCTGGACGAGCTCAGCTCGCGCCGCGATGAGCGCCTCGCCCTGGTGCTTGGAACCGAAGGGGACGGCCTCGCCGCGGGAACCCTTTCCGCCGTGGACCTTACCGTCCGCATTCCGATGAGCGGGGGCGTGGATTCCCTGAACGTCGCTGCCGCCAGCGCCGTGGCCTTCTGGGAATGCCGGGCCCGGTCCCAGCAGTAAGGTTTTTGGTCCGTCTCGCACGCTTTGGCTCCTACTCTTACCCTCTGCCGTTGATGGTGGAACACTGGGCGGTGTTCACAACCCAGGAAGGGCTCTTGTATGAAGCGCGGACCCTTGCAGGACTCCGGCAGCCGGGCGGGTTTAGTCCTGCCTGCAGCTGTCCGGGCGTCTCGTCCGGGCGCTGTCGTGTTCCTGGTGGCTGCTGCATTGACCGTCACGGCATGCGGCCCTACTGCGGATCAGGCACGGGCCAGGGAAGTGGTGTCAGCCTCGCCCGCTGCTCCCGTGCCAACGCAGAGCCGTACCCCTGCGCCCGCGCCCGTCATGACCGAGACCCCCACCGCAGCGCCCACCCCGGAGCCACTTAAAGTGGGGGTTGCCGGCAGCCAAGTCGGCATGTCCCAGCCGGTCCAGGACGCCTGCCAGTTTCTGCTGCGTCGTGATGAGGCACGGATGCCTGCCGGTGAAGCAGGGGATTGTGTGCGGGCGGCTATGACTGCCGGCGGGGGTGGAACCCAAACCCTCACGACGTCGTCGAGCTGGATACCGCAGGGGACGCACACCGTGGACTTCACCACGGCGCCGGAGTTCTCCCTCACCCTGGAGAGCCCGGACACGGGGCTGGTGGTCACGTCGGGAGCCGGCGGAGGAAGCGTGGACACCGGCGGCGGCAGGGTCAGCGCCAAGGCAACGGGAACGCCCGAGGAGGCCTATGCGGCGGTGCTGGCCCGCGCTGCGGAGCTCACCGTGAACCCGGACCGCGTCGCCGAGATGCTTGACGGCACCGAATCCGTCGAGGTGGATTACGCTGCTGTCCTTGACGGCGGGGTCCGCACCAAAATCAGCGGCTACCGTTCTGTGGACCCTGCGGCGGATGACATGATGCCCACCGCGGTAACGCTGTGGCTTGACGACTGGTACCGCCCGGTGCGGTTTGAACTCACCGGGCAGACCCGCGGCATCGCTTCAAGCATCACCGCCGTCAACAGTGCCTGGGCGTCGTAGGCACTGCCCGCCCGCCGGCTTTAACCCGCAGCCCCGAATGCGGTATGCTGAATTGCTGATCCCTGTACATGCGCTTCGTTGTGCAGTGCGGGGGCATTCCAAGCTTTCAACCACCAGTGCCTGGCAAAATCCAGGCACCAAAAGAAGGTAATACATTGAAGTCTGATATCCACCCCAAGTACGGCCCGGTTGTTTTCCGCGATCTCGCGTCCGACACCTCGTTCCTGACCAACTCCACGGCTACGTCCGCCAAGACGATCGAGTGGGAAGACGGCAACACCTACCCCCTCATCGAGGTGGAAATCTCCTCCGCGTCGCACCCGTTCTACACGGGCAAGCAGCGCATCATGGACTCCGCCGGCCGTGTCGAGCGCTTCAACGCACGCTTCAAGGGCTTCGGCGGCAAGAAGTAATTCGTTCGTAACGAACAGCACAGGTTCTAGACTGAGAAGACCCGCCCGGCATTTCCGGGCGGGTCTTTTTACATGCGGAGAAGGAAACCCAAATGAGCAGCAGGGAACAGGACAGCGGCCGACTGCACGGAGAGTTCAAGGTAGTTGGCGGAAAACTCGTGGTGGTGGACCTGGAGGTCCGTGACGGAAAACTGGCAGACGTCTCGCTCAGCGGGGACTTCTTCCTGGAACCCGATGATGCTCTGGCCGATATCAATGCGGCTTTGGAAGGACTCCCGGCTGACGCAACCGGAGCAGATATTGCCGCAGCGGTCCGGGCAAACCTTCCCGCCGAAGCGGTCCTGTTTGGCTTCTCCCCGGAGGCCATTGCCACCGCCGTCCGCCGGGCCCTGGCCAAGGCCACGGGCTGGAATGATCATCAGTGGGAAATCATCGGCCCCACACCGCTGCCCACCGCCATGCACGTGGCCATGGACGAGGTGCTGGCCGAAGAAGTGGGATCCGGAAAACGGAACCCCACGCTGCGGTTCTGGGAATGGGAGACACCGTCCGTGGTGATCGGCAGCTTCCAGTCGCTGCGCAACGAAGTGGATCCGCAGGGAGCCCGGAAGCACGGGGTAACGGTGGTTCGCCGCATTTCCGGCGGCGGGGCCATGTTCATGGAACACGGCAATGCCATCACCTATTCGATCTATGTTCCGCAGTCCCTGGTGGACGGACTCAGCTTTGCCGAGTCCTATCCCTTCTTGGACGCCTGGGTGATGGAATCGCTGGAAAAACTTGGCATCAAGGCCTGGTATCAGCCGCTCAATGACATCGCCACGGATCAGGGCAAAATAGGCGGGGCAGCCCAGAAGCGCTTCAGCAGCGGCGGCATGCTGCACCACGTGACCATGTCCTATGACATCGATGCCGACAAGATGCTTGAAGTCCTGCGGATCGGCAAGGAAAAATTGTCTGACAAGGGCACCACCAGTGCCAAGAAACGGGTTGACCCGCTCCGCCGCCAGACCGGACTGACCCGGGAGGAGATCATCAAGACGATGATGGAGACCTTCACCGCGCGCTACGGTGCTGTGCCGGCCGGCATCACCGACGAGGAGATGGCCCTCGCCGAGAAGAAGGTTGCTGACAAGTTCGGCACGGATGAATGGCTCAACCGCGTTCCCTGACCAGCTTGCGGTCATCGTGCCGGTGGACTCACCGGCACGATGATGCTGCTGTCGCCGATGCTGTCCCTGCCCTAGACTGCCGAGCATGGAAAAAAAGTCTCTCACCGCATTGGCGCGGAACCAGCTGCAGATTGCCGGCGAAGCTTCCAGCGGCCGCAGCGCCCAGACCGTTTACGGCGGACATGAACACGTGCTTCGGCAAACAATCATCGCCCTGAACGCCGGATTTGTTCTGGACGAGCACGATAATCCCGGTGAAGCGACCATTCACGTGCTCAAAGGGCGTGTTCGGCTGCTGGCCGAAGGTCACTCCTGGGAAGGATCCGCCGGGGACCTGTTGATAGTGCCCCAGGCGCGGCACTCCCTGGAGGCGGTGGAAGACTCAGCGGTGCTGCTGACCGTAGCCAAGCTGGACCGCTGAGCCCTCTGCCGCCTGTCTGTCTATCTGCCGGCTGCCTGGGCCCGCAGCGCCCGCAGCAACTGGTCCTGCTGCTCGATAATGATCCGGCGCAGGGCAGCCGGTGCCTGCGGGTTGGCTTCGAGCCAGTCCATGCTCGCCACCAGGACAGGATGATCGGCGGGAACCATGTGCTCAGGCAAATCCTGCGCCCCGGGGAAGAGGCCGGTAACCACCCGGCTGGCCTGCCCGATGCTGCGTGAGCTCCAGACCAGGGTGAGGGAAGCAAAGTAATCCGCGGAGAAGGCGGACAGCATCTCAATGCTGCCGATGGTGAATCCCTCAATGGTGGCCGAGAGCAGCTGGTTGGACAGCTCGTCCGAATGCACGGCGTCCTGCCAGGCGGCTGCCTTGACCGCGGGCTCGGGGAAGGCGGCCGCTGCAGTCGTGTAGCCCACCCGGCCCGATGCCGTGGTGTCCCGCTCCAGTTCCGCTTCCAGCTCAGCGCGGGTGGCATTTGAGGTGGCGGCCAGCGCCTGCCACAGCAGCCATCGCAGGTCCGAGTCCACAGTGAGGCCCGGTACGGTGGCCGTTCCCTGCAGGAGGCCGCGCAGCAGCTCCGTGTGGGCGTCGCTGTGGCGGCCCAGCATGGCGGCGTTGCGGGCCCAGACCAGCTGGCGGTCGCTTCCGGGCTCCGCCTGCTGAAGCTGGTCAACCACCAGCGAGTAGAGCACTTCGCGCAGGTCGCTGCGGTCCTCTGCCGGGGCATACCGCTCCACGGCGAACCGGGAGTTGTCCAAGAGGACCTGCAGCACACCGGAGCCCGTCTCGGCCGGGGCAGCATGCACGATGAGCCGAAGATAGTCGCGGGCACTGATAATCCCGTCCCGGACGCCGTTCCACAGGGCAGAGAAGCACACCGCGCGGGCCAGCGGGTCAGGGATCCGGCCCAGGTTCTGCATCAGGACCTGCAGCGAATCGGAGTCGAAACGGACCTTGGCGTAGGTGAGGTCCTCGTCATTGAGCAGCAGCAGTGCGGGCCGCGGCTTGCCCAGAAGCTCGGGTACCGCGGTACGGGGACCGTCGACGTCGATTTCCACGCTCCCGGTGCGCACCAGCGCACCCGCAGCATCCGGGTTATACAGACCAATCCGCAGGCGGTGCGGCCGGGGAACCTGTTCCCCGCTGACGGGATCGGGTGCGTTCTGGACGATCGTGAGGGAAGTGATGACGCCGTCGTCGTCCGTTTCCACCTCCGTGGTCAGCAGCGGCACCCCTGCCGTCTGCAGCCACCGCCGCGACCAGGCACCCATGTCGCGGCCCGAAGCAACAGTCAGGGCACTGAGCAGGTCCGAGAGCGTGGTGTTGCCGTAGGCATGGTCGCGGAAGTAGCCGCGCGCTGCATTGATAAACGCATCGAAGCCCACGTAGGCCACCAGCTGCTTGAGGACGGAGGCGCCCTTGGCATACGTGATGCCGTCGAAGTTCTGCTTGGCCGCTTCCAAGTCGGTGATGTCCGCGACGATTGGGTGCGTGGTGGGCAGCTGGTCCTGGGTGTACGCCCAGGCCTTGCGCCGGTTAGCGAAACTGACCCATGAGTTGGTAAACCCGGTTGCCTGGTCCACGGCAAGGGCGCCCATGTAATCGGCGAAGGACTCCTTCAGCCACAGGTCGTCCCACCACTTCATGGTCACCAGGTCACCGAACCACATGTGCGCCATCTCGTGCAGGATGGTGTTGGCCCGCGCCTCGTACTGCGCTTCGGTGGCTTTGGACCGGAAGACGTATGACTCCGTGAACGTCACCAGGCCGGGGTTCTCCATGGCACCGAGGTTGTACTCGGGGACGAAGGCCTGATCGTACTTGCCGAACGGGTAGGGGTAGGCAAACAGCTCGTGGAAGTACGCCAGCCCCTGTTTGGTGATCTCGAAGATGTTCTGCGGGTCAAAATGTTCGGCCAGTGAGGACCGGCAGTAGGCGCCCAGGGGAATGTCGAGGACGGAACCGTCCGGCAGGGTGGTGGACCAGGCGTCCTCTGCTTTGAAGTACGGTCCGGCCAGGACCGTGGTGATGTAGGTGGAAATGCGCTGGGTGGGGGCAAAATCCCAGCGGCTGAAGCCGCTGTCGAGCTCCGTGCGGTTGGTTTCCACACCGTTCGAAGCAACTTCCCAGGCCGACGGCGCAGTGACGTGGAACGTGAAGCTGGCCTTGAGGTCCGGCTGCTCGAAGTTGGCGAACACCCGCCGGGCGTCGGCCGGCTCGTACTGCGTGTACAGATAGGTGCGGCCGTCGGCCGGATCCGTGAACCGGTGCATCCCTTCGCCGCTGCGGCTGTACAGGGCGGTGCCCTCCACCGTGACCGTGTTTTCGAGCTCCAGTCCCGGCAGGTGGACACGGGTGCCGTCGACGGCAGAGTCCAGCGGCAGTTCCCTGCCGTTCAGGACAACCGAATGGACACCACCGTGGATGAAGTCCAGGAAGGTAGCGGCCCCCGGCTCGGCGCAGCGGAAGGTAACGGTGCTGCGGGAGCGGAAGCCCCCGGTTTCCGGATCTTCCGCGCTGCTCAGGTCAAGATCGACATCGTAGGCGTCAACGGATATGAGGGCTGAGCGGGCGGCGGCTTCGTCACGACGCAGATTTTGGTTCGACACATGTTCATTCAATCACTTCCCGTCCTTTGCTGTGGGCCGGCCCGGCGGTCCCGGCGTTCCGGCCGCCTGACATCCGGTCCATGACGGCGAAGAAGGACAGTGAGGCCAGCAGGATGAAGTATGGCGTGTAGAGGTACAGGAAGCGGGCCCGGCCTTCTGACAGGAGCAGGAACACAAGCAGCCCAAGCAGTGCAATGCGCAGTGCAGAGACCTCCGGCAGCATAAGGGTTGGCGTGCGGAGGAACAGGGGCACCGCCACCAGCCCCAGGACGATGAACCACGTTCCCTGCCACAGCGCAAAGAGCCATGGAAAACCCGGATTCCCGTAACCGAAGACGTCCTGGATGCTCCGGTCAGCGGGGTTGTCGGACACATAATCGTCGCCGTCCAGGACTCCTTCGCCCCAGGCAAAGAAGGAGCCGTCCCCGGTGATCCACAACAGCTTGTTGTTGAGGAATGAAACATAGCCGCCCGGGCCCATGGCGGCGACCCGATCCGCATAGGCGTCCAGCCCGTGCTGGAACTTCTCGCGCGGATCACCCGCGGATGCGGTGCTGCGGACGTCGGCTTCGTTGTAGCTCCCGTACAGAGGGCCGTATTTCCCCGGCACAAGGTGCGCCCCCACCTTCAGGAAGTGGGTGGGCGGAAGGGCGTTCGGGTTGGCTTCAACATCGAAGCCCACGGCCGTTCCCTGCTGCTCAACGGCGGTAATGAGCCGGTGCCCGGCAAAGAAGCTGCCGGCCACCACTGCAGCGCCGAGGAGGAGGATGCCGGCCCCGCGATCCCGGCCGCGCAGTGCCGGGGAACAGGCAGCAGTGATACCGGCTGCCAGCAGACAGATGAGCACGGTCGGCTTGATCCCGTAGCCGGCGGCGCCGGCCGTCCCGGCGAGGACCCATAGCGGTATTCGTACTGCAAGGCGCCGGGCCCGCTGCGCGGCCAGCAGCAGGCACAGAATGAGGACGGGAAACAACAGCCCTGCGGTGTCTGAGTAGAAGACACCCAGCCACGGGGAGAGCAGAACAAAGATGGTGGAGGGCAGCAGCGTAAAGGCGGCAACGGCTCGCCCGCCGAGCATGCGCGCCGCCGCATACGTCAGTGCGATTCCGGCGAAGAGGACGACGGCGTTCAAAAAGGCGGCAGCCATTTCCAAGTTGGTGACGCCGAGGGAGGTGACGAGGCTGAACCAGGACGCCAGCAGCAGGGTCAGCAGGATGTTGTTGGGATTCAGTGAAAAGTAGCCGGAATCAATGCTCTCCCGCGTCCCCAGGGCCAAACCGGCAGCCGAGGTGTAAATGGCGCGGGCATCCCAATCGGCGGGCAGCCGCACGGCATAGGCCAGCCGAACCTGCAGGGCGAATAGCCCCGCCCACAGCGCTGCCGACGCCAGTCTGGACAACAGCCGGTGCCGAAGCAGGGCCGGCTGGACTGTCCGCAGGGCAAAGTACAGTCCGGTCATGAGCAGAAGCACTGCTCCGGCGGCGGCGAGCGCCCACGGTGTTTTGTACTGGAAGAACCCGTAGTGCGGAAACATGAGGTTGCCCGCCAGGCACCAGAGGATTATTGCGCAGAACGCCAGTCCGGCCGCTGCCGGAAGCAAGCCGTAGCTCAGGCTCTTGATGCTGCCGGTGGCGGAGATACCCCTCATGGATACCCCCTAGGCCAACCTCATCCTGCGCAGCTGCGGAATCAACTGATGGAAACAGTAAGGGGAACCGGAGACAGGCGGCAAGGCTCTGCGGTTCCCGCGGGGTCACGGGGAAAGGATCACGGCGAGACCGAGCCCCAGCGCACCGATGAGGAACCAGGAGGCGAGCGCCGCTGAGAGTGCCCTGGCGCCGGAGGCAAACAGTGCCCGGAAGCGGACCGCCGCACCCAGTGCAAACAGCGCAGCCGCAAACAGGATCTCCTGGGCCAGCGCAGCCGCCTCCAGGACGCCCTCCGGAACCACACCGGTGGTGCGCAGGACAATCAGTGCCAGGAACCCGGCGACAAACAGGGGAAGCAGGGGAGGGCGCTTCCCGGGCCTGTCATCCGTTCCCTCCGTGTCCGGGCGCCGAATGAGCCCCGCCGCGGCGGTCAGCGGTGCCAGCAGGACCACGCGGGCCAGCTTGACGACGACGGCGGCCGCGAGTGCCGACGTGCCGGCGGTCTGGGCTGTGGCCACCACCTGTCCAACGTCGTGGACGGAAGCGCCGGCCCAGATGCCGAAGGTCTCGGCAGACAGGCTCATCAGCGTTCCCAGCAGCGGGAGAACCCCGATGGCCAGTGTTCCGCACAGCGTGACCAGTGCTATCGGCACCACCGTGTCCTCCGGTCTCACCCGCCTGGCAGCGGCCACTGCTCCGATGGCGGAGACTCCGCAGATGGAGAAACCAGAGGCGATCAGCAGTGGCTCCGCACCCGGCAGGCGGAAAGCCCGGCAAACCGCATACGTGCCGGCAAAGGCCGCCCCCACCAGTGCAACGATCAGGAGCAGCGCGGCCCAGCCAAGGCCCGCAATGTCCACCAGCGACACTTTGAGCCCCAGCAGCACGATGCCCGTGCGCATAAACTTCCGTGCGGCCAGGGACAGTCCCGGTTTGAGCGGCCCCGCCACCGCTGTGGATACGCCGGGGAGGTTGGCGGCCACCAGCCCGAGTACCACGGCTGCGGTCAGTACCGGCAGCCCGGGAAAAACCAGATGCACCAGGTATGCCGGGACAACGGCGGCGGCAGCAATCAGGACTCCGGGCAGGGCGGTTGTCCGGGCAGCAGAGGAGGCTGCAGGGGAAGGGGAGGCATTCACGGTTCCACCCTGCCGCAGAAGACGGTGCCGGCCAAACGGTGCCGGCAGCCGGTGGTGTCCAGCCCGTGGTGTTTGGCCGGCCCCGGGGCAGCTAACAGTGATGGGGGATTCCCGCCTGTGTGGCCTTTGTTACAGTGAAATACACCCCCTAGTTTTAGAGGCAACACATGGCTGACCAGCAACAAACAGCAGAACACCCCTGGACGCGGACACCCGAACAGGCGGCAGCGGAGCTGGAGGTCTCGCCGGCCGAAGGTCTCACCGTCGAGGAGGTCCGGCAGCGTCGGCTCCGTTACGGGCCCAATGAGCTGGCGGCAGGCCGGAAAATTCCCGCCTGGCAGAAAATCCTTAGGCTGTTGGCGGACCGGCTGATTCTGGTCCTGATTGCCGCAGCGGTGATCAGCGCCGTCGTCTCCCGGGAATGGGAAACACCGGTGGTCATCCTGGTGGTCATTGCCCTGAACACCACCCTGAACTACGTCCAGGAGCAGCGCGCGGAGAACAGCCTGGAAGCGCTGCGCAGCACGTCCGTCTCCATTGCCACCGTCCGCCGGGGCGGCGTTCCGGTGGATGTCCCGCGCACCGAACTGGTACCCGGCGACGTGGTTCTCCTGGAGGCGGGAGACACGGTTCCTGCCGACGGGCGGCTTCTGGAGGCAGTTCGCCTGCAGGTGGCGGAAGCAGCGCTGACCGGTGAATCCCAGCCGGTCAACAAGTCCGCCGCGGTCCTGTCCGATCCGGAGCTGCCGGTGGCCGACCGCACCAACATGCTGTACATGGACACCGACATCAGCCGGGGCCGGGCTGTGCTGCTCGTTACCGGGACGGGAATGAACACCCAAATCGGACGGATAGCGCATCTGCTCGGTTCCACGGCCGAAGAAAAGACCACCCTTCAGCGCAGCATTGACCAGCTGGCACGGCTGCTGACCTATGTGGCGCTGATTGTGGTGGCGGTGGTGTTCGTCCTGGGCCTGCTGCGAGGTGACAGCTGGCAAACCCTGTTCCTGACTGCGGTCTCGCTGGCGGTGGCGACCATCCCCGAGGGGCTGACCGCCGTCGTCGCCTTCACCCTGGCGATGGGCGCCTCCCGCCTGGCTGCGCGGGGAGCCATCATCAAGCAGCTGTCGGCTGTGGAGACCCTGGGCAGCACCTCCCAGATCTGCACTGACAAGACCGGAACCCTGACCCTGAACGAGATGACGGTGCGGTCCCTGTATACGGCCTCCGGCCGCACGTTCCGGGTCTCCGGCTCCGGGTATTCCACGGAAGGCGCGGTGCTTAGTGCCGACGGGCGGCCGGCGCCGGCATTGTCGGTGGCTTTCCTTGGCTTCGCGCTGTGCAATGACGCTTCAGTGCGCGACGGCGTACTCACCGGTGATCCCACTGAAGGGGCGCTGGTGGTCCTGGCAGAGAAGGGAGGCATCGACGCCGAAGGGGCGCGTGCATCGCATCCCCGCATTGCGGAGGTTCCCTTTGATTCGGACTATAAGTTCATGGCCACGTTCAACCGGCGGCCGGCGGATGAGGAAGCCGGGCACGGTCCGGGACCGGCCCACGACGTTTTCTGTTACGCCAAAGGGGCACCCGGGGTGCTCCTGGAACGATCACAGTTCGTGGCCACTGCCGACGGCAGGCGTCCGCTCCTGCCCGAGGACCGCCGGCGCATCAGCGACGAAGTCACAGCTTTCGCGGAACGGGGTCTGCGCACCATGGCTGTTGCCGGACGGCCGGTGGACGAGCCTCTGCCGGCGGACCCGGACGAGCTCCGGGACAGCGTGGCCGACCTGACCCTTTATGCAGTGGTGGGCATCATGGACCCGCCGCGCAGCGAGGCCGGCGAAGCCATTGCCCGTGCCCACGAGGCGGGAATCAGCGTGCACATGATCACGGGGGACCACCTGATCACCGCCTCGGCGATCGCGCGTGACCTGGGCATCGGCGGAGAAGCCGTGTCAGGTGCCGCACTGGACAAGCTCGACGACAAGCAGCTTGAACAGCGCGCTCCGGGATACGGGGTGCTGGCGCGTGTGTCTCCGGAGCATAAGATCCGGATGGTCCAGGCATTGCAGGCCGACGGTGCCGTGGTTGCCATGACCGGCGACGGCGTGAACGACGCCCCTGCGCTCAAACGCGCGGACATCGGTATTGCCATGGGCATCACCGGGACCGATGTGTCCAAGGGTGCGGCGAAGATGATCCTGACGGATGACAACTTCGCCACCATTGTGGCCGCGGTGCAGGAGGGCCGGGGGATCTATGCCAACATCATCAAGTTCGTCCGGTTCCAGCTCACCACCGCCTGGGGGTTCGTGCTCATCTTCCTGGCGGCCGCAGCCTTTTCGCTGGCCGGCGGAGCGCCCTTCACGGCGCTGCAAATCCTTTGGGTCAACATCATCATGGACGGGCCGCCCGCCCTGGCCCTGGGCGTGGATCCGGCAGATCCGGATCTCATGAAGCAACGGCCCAGGCCTGCCCGGGAGCCGCTGCTGACCGGACGGCGGATCCTGCAGATCCTGACCATGGGTCTGGTCATGGCCGCGGGCACCTGCACCGTCCTGTACCTGGCCCCGCAGATGTACCCGGAGAGCGCGGAGGATCCGCTCTTCGCCACCACGCTGGCCTTCACGACGTTCGTGTTCTACCAGGCGTTCAACCTGCTCAACGTAAGGTCAGCGAACGGAAGCGTGTTCGCCTGGCAAACCTTCACCAACCGGGCCATCTGGGTGTCGCTGGCCGGCGTCGTCGTCCTGCAGGTCCTGGTGGTCCAGCTGGGGGTGCTGCAGGGGCTCTTCGACACCACGGATCTCACCTCGGGGCAGTGGTTCCTGGCAGTTGGCGTGGGTTCCACCGTGCTGTGGATCTCGGAGATCCGGAAGGCGATCTCCCGCTTCCGGGAACGGGAGAGCCTTCCGGCGTAGTGCGGCCTACCAGGGCGAGGGCTTGTAGTCCTTCAGGAAAACCCCGTACTGGTCCTCGCCTGCCTCACCCATGACAATCGGGTCATACACGCGGGCCGCACCGTCCACGAGGTCCAGGGGAGCGTGGAAGCCCTCCTCGGCCAGGCGCACCTTGGTGGGATGCGGACGCTCATCGGTAATCCAGCCGGTGTCCACGGCGGTCATCAGGATGCCGTCCGTTTCCAGCATTTCCCCGGCGCTGGTGCGCGTGAGCATGTTAAGCGAGGCCTTGGCCATGTTGGTGTGCGGATGGCCCGGACCCTTGTAGCGGCGGCTGAACTGGCCCTCCATGGCGGAGACGTTGACGATGTACTTGCGGCGTGCAGGGGAGGCTGCCATCGCCGGACGCAGCCGGTTGACCAGCAGGAACGGGGCAGTGACGTTGCAGAGCTGGACTTCCAGCATTTCCAGCGGCTCCACCTGGTCCACCACCTGGGTCCAGGAGTTGATCGGTGCGGTGTCCGGGACCAGGCCGCCGGCGTCAATTGCCGTTCCGGCGTTCAGTTTCTCCAGCGAGGAGGAGCCCGCGGTCAGCGCCAGTGACGTGACGGCGTCGCCGGCCAGCACCGGATGCTCGGCAATCGATCCGGCAAGGGCGGTGGGGTGCGCGTTGTAGGTGTTCCCGAAGGTGACCAGCTCCGGCATAACGGCGGATTCCGGCAGTGCCTCGAGCTCGGCGTCCATCAGCGGCTGGTAGGCGTTGGAGGACCGGCGCACCGTCTGGGCGGCGTTGTTGATCAGGATGTCCAGGGGGCCGGCGTCGGCCACGGATTCGGCCAGCGAGATGACCTGCGCCGGATCACGCAGGTCAATGCCCACGATCTTCAGCCGGTGCAGCCAGTCCGCCGAGTCTTCCATGGCAGCAAAGCGCCGTGCGGCGTCCTTCGGGAACCGGGTGGTAATGGTGGTGTGCGCACCGTCGCGCAGCAGCCGCAGGGCGATGTACATGCCGATTTTGGCACGGCCCCCGGTCAGGAGGGCGCGTTTGCCGGTCAGATCGGTGGTGGCATCGCGCTTGGCGTGGCTGAAGGCGGCGCACTCCGGGCAGAGCTGGTGGTAGAAGGCGTCCACCACGGTGTAGGGCTGCTTGCAGATGTAGCAGTTGCGCGGCTTGAGCAGCGTGCCGGCAGAGGGGCCGTGGGCCGAGGTCTTCAGCTGGGCGCCGCGGGTCTCGTCGTCGATCCGGTCGGAGGCGCCGGTGGCCGTCAGGGCGACAACGGCGCGGTCCGCCTCTGCGACGGCGCTGCGCTTCTCAAGCTTCTTGTGCTTCTTGACGGACTTGAACATCTTGGCGGTGGCGCGTCGGACGGCAACGTAGTCCGGATCTTCCTCATCCAGGACATGGATGGAGGACAGGACCCGCAGGCAGGCGGCAAGGTCTTCGGGGCTCAGGTCGGGGGTGCTCATGAAAATCGTTTCTGCTGTGAATCGGCGCCGGCGGTGGACACGGCGAAGGCATACGTGATGCCATCCGACCTTACAACGAAACGCCGCGGCACCCCGTATCGGGGGTGCCGCGGCGGTCGAACATCACAACGGGCGAGCCCGTCTGCGTCCGGCTGTCCGGACGGACCTACGCCGGTGCTGCCTCGGGTTCAGGCTCGGGAAGGGTGACCTTTTGTCCCTTGCTAAGCACTGTCAGCCCGGACTCGGTGACGGTGAAGCCGCGCGCCAGGTCAAGATCACGGTCGACGCCGATGGTGGCTCCCGGCGGAACCTGCACGTTCTTGTCGATGATGGCACGGCGGATCACGGCACCCTCACCCACCTGCACGTTGTCCATCAGCACCGAGTCGGCCACCACTGCGTTGGTGGACACATAAACGTCCTGCGCCAGCACGGATCCGGTGACGGTTCCGCCGGAAATGACGGTGCCGTCGGAAACGATCGAGTCAATGGCGGTGCCGGCCTGGTCGGAGGCGCTGCGCACAAACTTGGCCGGCGGGGAGATGCTCTGCCGGGTGTAGATGGGCCACTGCAAGTTGTAGAGGTTGAACGCCGGCAGGGGAGAAATCAGGTCCATGTTGGCGTCGTAGTAGGAATCCAGCGTGCCGACGTCGCGCCAGTACTGGTGATCGCTGCCCGTGGACCCGGGGATGATGTTGTGCGAGAAATCGTAGACGGCGGCGTCGTTGCGTTCCACGAAGTAGGGAATGATGTCCCCGCCCATGTCGTGCTTGGTGATCAGGCGTTCGGCGTCAACCTTGAGGGCCTCCACCAGCGCATCGGTGTTGAAGACGTAGTTGCCCATCGAGGCCAGGAACATGTCCGGATCATCCGGAAGCCCGGGAGTGGTAGCCGGTTTCTCGACGAAGGCACCGATCATGCCGGGGCGTTCAGGGTCAGTCTCGATCACGCCGAACTGGTCCGCCAGGTGCAGCGGCTGCCGGACGGCGGCGACGCTGACCGAGGCGCCGGATTGAATGTGGGCCTCCACCATCTGCGAGAAGTCCATCCGGTACACGTGATCTGCGCCGATTACCACCACAATGTCCGGCTGTGCGTCGTCGATCAGGTTCATGGACTGATAGATCGCGTTGGCGCTTCCCAGGAACCAGCTCTTGCCCACGCGCTGCTGTGCAGGCACTGACGCCACATAGTTCCGCAGCTGGGTGGAGAGCCGCCAGGTCTCCGAAATGTGCCGGTCCAGACTGTGTGATTTGTACTGGGTCAGGACCACGATCTGCAGGTAGCCCGAGTTCACCAGGTTGGACAGTGCGAAGTCGATGAGCCGGTACCGCCCGGCAAACGGAACTGCGGGTTTTGCCCGGTCCGCGGTTAGGGGCATCAGGCGTTTGCCTTCCCCACCAGCAAGGACAACGGCCAGGACCTTCTTTGGCGCCATTTTGTTATTCCCCTGTTTCCGTTACTCGTATATCTGTTGCAGCATGTGACGAATTACTGCGGCGCTGCGCCCCGCGGTTGTAAGTCTGCTGTTCTTCAGACTAGATCACTGCCGCGCCGGTGCACTACGTTGGTTTAGTGCGAGTAGATATTGTGTCCAAGGAATTCCCGCCCGAAATCTATGGCGGAGCGGGTGTCCACGTTGCTGAGTTGAGCCGTGTGCTCGCTGAGTACGTTGATCTTCATGTGCATTGTTTCGGAGCCCCGAGGGCAGCTGATTACCACGGTGCATCCGTAACGGCCTACGGCGTTCCGGCCGAGCTGGACGCCTCTAACCCGGCCGTTCAGACACTGGGCACCGACCTGGAAATCCTCCAGGGACTTGAGGGTGCGGACCTGGTCCACTCCCATACCTGGTACGCCAATATGGCGGGGCATCTGGGTTCCCTCCTGTACGGCATTCCCCACGTACTCAGCGCCCACAGCCTGGAGCCGCTGCGTCCCTGGAAAGCCGAGCAGCTTGGCGGCGGCTATGCGCTGTCCTCCTGGGTCGAGAAGACCGCGTACGACGCCGCAGCCGCCATTATTGCCGTGTCCGAAGGCATGCGGCAGGACATCCTGCGCAGCTATCCCGAAGTGGATCCGGCCAAGGTGCGCGTGGTGCACAACGGGATCGACGTCGAACTCTGGCACCCTGACGCTGATCCCGTGGGGATTTCGGCCCTGGGTATTGATCCGGAGCGTCCGAGCGTCGTGTTCGTTGGCCGCAACACGCGCCAGAAGGGGCTGCCGTATCTCCTGCGGGCCGCTGCGCTGCTTCCCCCCGAGGTCCAGCTCGTGCTCTGCCTGGGCGCTGCCGACACCCCCGAACTTGCCGCAGAAACAGCCGTGCTGATTGAGGCACTGCGGGAAAAGCGCAGCGGCATTGTCGTCATCGAGCGGATGCTCCCGCGCGATGAGCTGATCAAGGTCCTCAGTTCGGCCACGGTGTTTGCGTGCCCGTCCATTTATGAACCGCTGGGGATCGTCAACCTGGAGGCCATGGCCTGTGGAACCGCCGTCGTTGCCAGCGCCACGGGCGGAATCCCGGAAGTAGTCGATCATGGAGTCACCGGCCTGCTGGTACCCATTGAGCAGGTCACTGACGGCACCGGAATTCCGCTGGATCCCGAAACTTTTGTCCGCGATTTTGCCGCCGCGCTTACTGAGGTGGTGACGGATCCGGACCGTGCCCGGGCAATGGGGGAGGCAGGACGGCGCCGCGCCACGGACCACTTCTCCTGGGAGTCCATCGCCAAGTCCACGCTTGACGTCTACCGTTCAGTACTCCCTGCAGCAACGGGGCAGGTGTAGGCAAAGCGCCGGAGGCCCGAACCGCACAGCGGTTCGGGCCTCCGGTGTCCTACAGGTGGTCCGGCAACAATTGCCGGAGTGAAAGTTAGCGCTTGGCCTTGGCCGCCTGCTTCTTTCGCTGGATCAGGATCTTCTCATCCACCGGAGCGGCGCCGCTGGCGCGCAGCAGCCGCTGGTACTCCATGGCCTCGTCCTGGCGTGCCTTCTCTTCTCCGGATGCGATCTTGGACCGCAGGTGCTCCGGACCGTAGCCAAAGGAATCGACCAGATCCACGGCATGCGGGCGGATCTTGGCCAGGAGGCGGTTGATGTACGGGCCCAAGGTGCGGGCACGCTGGGCCGACAGGCGCCCGTTCATCAGGTACCAGCCGAGGTTCTTCTCGATCAGGGACAGGCCGAACAGGTCGCGGACCCAGGTCATGACCTGGCGGGTTCCGGCGTCTTCAATCCGCTCCAGGCCACGGGTGAATGCCTCCCACTGCAGCAGTTCCGCATGCGCATGGGCTGCTTCGATGAGCGCATGCTGGTTGGCGTTGAATACTGCGGCGCCCTTATCCTTCGGCAGTCCCCGGGCCGCCTTCAGGGCGCCGGCAACCTCTGCCACCATGGTGCCGACGCGGTCGGTCAGAAGGTCGCGCTGGGTCTTGGGGTCACGGAGGGCAACGGCGGACTTCTTCTCGGATCCGGTGTCAGCGAAGGCCTGCACAATCTGGCGCAGTCCGGTGCGGTGCATCGTGCGGTCTGTTGCCTGTCCGACGGCGTAGCGGGCCAGTACGCCGAAGTCAGCGCCGACAAACTCCTTGGCATAGTCGGCCAGGAGGCGCTTGGCGACAAGCTGGAGCAGGACGGTGTTGTCGCCTTCGAAGGTGGCGTAGATGTCCAGGTCCGCGCGCAGTGCGGTGAACCGGTTTTCGGACAGGAAGCCTGCGCCGCCGGTGGCCTCGCGGCACTCCTGCAGGGTGTCCAGGGCATGCCAAGTGGACAAGGACTTCAGGGCAGCCGCGAGGGTCTCCAGGTCCTGACGGTCTTCGTCGGTGTCGTGCGCACCGGAGAAGACGTCGTCGAACTTCTGCAGCAGTTCGTCATGGGCGAAGGAAGCGGCGAACGTGGTGGCCAGCCGGGGCAGCAGGCGGCGCTGGTGCTGCTGGTAGTCCATCAGCACCTCTTCCTTGATGTCCGAGGCACCGTTGAACTGGCGGCGCTCCGTTCCGTACTGGATGGCGGTTTTGAGTGCCATCTTGCTGGCGGCCACCGCGGCGCCGTCCAGGGACACCCGGCCCTGGACCAAGGTGCCGATCATGGTGAAGAACCGGCGGCCGGGGCTTTCGATGGAGGACGTGTAAGTGCCGTCCGCTGCGACGTCGCCGTACTTGTTGAGCAGGTTGGTGCGCGGAATCCGGACGTTGGAGAAATGCAGCCGGCCGTTGTCGATGCCGTTCAGGCCGCCCTTGACGCCGTCATCCTCGCCGCCCACGCCGGGCAGGAAGCCGTTGTCATCGCGCAGTTCTACGTAGAACGCGTGGACGCCGTGGTCCACGCCCTTGGTGATCAGGTGGGCGAAGACCACAGCGGCCTTGCCGTAGACCGCACCGTTGCCGATGTAATCCTTCCACGCGGCACGGAAGGGGGTGTTGATGATGAATTCTTCTTTTTCAACGTCATATTCCGCTGTGGTGGCGATGCTGGCAACGTCGGAACCGTGGCCGGTCTCCGTCATGGCGAAGCAGCCGGGGATCTCCAGGCTCATGATGCCCGGCAGCCACTTCTCATGGTGCTCCCGGTTGCCCAGGTGCAGGACGGCGGAGCCGAAGAGGCCCCACTGCACGCCCGCCTTGATCTGCAGGGACGGATCGGCCACCACGAGTTCTGCGAAACCGGCAACGTTGCCGCCGTGATTGTCCTCGCCGCCCACGTACTTCGGGAATGCGCGGTGCACGGCCTTGGTGTCGACCAGCACCTTCAGCTGCGTCATGACCCGTTCGCGGTGTTCCGTGTGGCTCAGGCCCGCAGGGGTGTGCAGTTCATCGCGGCCTGCGAGCTCACGGGCCTGGAGCCGGATGTCGGCCCACTTGCCCAGCAGGGCGCGGCTCAGCGCGTCCACGTCGACGACGGCGCTGTCATCGTCGCGTACGGAACTCGCGGGGATCGGGCGTGCGGACTTGGAGACTGTCTGCGTCATTGCGTGTCCTTTTAGTTGGTTGTCGTGCCGGGGGGAGGTGATGCTGGGGATGTTGGTGCGGGTCACGGCGGTCCCTGCTCGTAGCCGATGCCGTCAAAGAGCCAGGCCGTCAGCTGCTCGGTCATCTGGGCCTCGGTGGGCTTGCCCGGTCCGGGGGGAGTTGCCAGCCAGCGTTCTCCGGCGGCACGGACCATGCCCAGTGCCGCCGTCGGCCAGAATCCGGCAGCAATGCCGAGCTCGGGTGCGGACGATCTGCCGGGAGAGGCGCCGTTGGAGCGGCTGTCCAGATAGGCGCGCAAAGCACGTTCCATCATTTCCGTGATGGCTGCGAAGAAGGAGGTGAGGCTGTCGGAGAAGCGCGGCCCTGCGCTGCCCGAAGCCTCAGCGGTGCCGCCCGTGACAAACGCGTACACGTTGGGGGAGGTCTGGGCCATCTGGAGGTAGGCGGAAACCATGGCCTGCAGGCCGGCCCGGGGCGAATCCGCCGTGCGGCCTGCGGCGAGGATCTTGTCCTGCATCTGGGAAAGGACAACCTCGCCCATTGCCTGCTGCAGGCCCGCCTTGTCGCCGAAGTAGCGGTAGTAGACGGACTTGGATGTTCCGGAGGCGGCCGCAATCTCCTCCATGGAGGCTCCGGAACCCAAGGCATGAACAGCACGCCTGGCTGCTTTGATCAGCTCACGGCGACGTTCGGCCCGGTGCGCCTCCCAGCGCAGCGACCGGCCGTCCGACGGTGCGGGGGGAGGGGGATCTTGAAGAGCGGTGTTCACGATACTCAGCGTATCAGGTACGCTGGGTTGCAGTAACTCCCCTCACACTTAGCAGTATTTTCCTAGGAGACAACATCATGGCTGTCCAGCCCCAGGCCGAACCCGCCGCAACCGGAGGGAACACCTCTGCTCCCTCCGTACGAAAAGCCGTCGTCATCGGCGGAAACCGCATCCCGTTCGCCCGCTCCGGCGGCAAGTACACCTACAGCTCCAACCAGGACATGCTCACGGCCGCACTCGACGGACTGGTTGCCCGCTTTGGCCTGCAGGGCGAGCGCATCGGCGAAGTGGCCGCCGGCGCCGTCCTGAAGCACTCCCGGGACTTCAACCTGACCCGCGAAGCGGTCCTGGGCTCGGCACTGTCGCCGGAAACCCCCGCGTATGACGTTCAGCAGGCCTGCGCCACCGGCCTCGAGACAGTGGTCAGCCTGGCCAACAAGATCAAGCTCGGTCAGCTGGATTCCGCCATCGCCGGCGGCGTCGACTCCGCTTCGGACGCTCCCATTGCCGTCAGCGAAGGCCTGCGCCGGGCGCTGCTGGACCTCTCCCGTGCCCGCACCACCAAGCAGAAGCTCGCCGCCGTCGCGAAAATCCGCCCCAAGGACCTCTCCCCGAACGCACCCTCCACCGGCGAACCGCGCACCGGCCTGTCCATGGGCGAGCACCAGGCACTGACCACCGCGCAGTGGAAGATCACCCGCGAGGCGCAGGACGAACTGGCGTACAACAGCCACCGCAACATGGCCGCAGCCTACGACCGCGGCTTCTTCGATGACCTGGTCACGCCGTACCGCGGCCTGTCCCGGGACGCGAACCTGCGCGCAGACACCTCCATGGAGAAGCTGGCCAAGCTCAAGCCCGCCTTCGGCAAGAGCTTGGGCGATGAAGCCACCATGACCGCGGGCAACTCCACCCCGCTGACCGACGGCGCCTCCGTAGTGCTGCTGGGCTCCGAGGATTACGCCCGCGAACATGACCTGCCCATGCTGGCAAACATTGTCGACGCCGAAGCCGGCGCCGTGGACTTCGTTCACGGCAAGGACGGACTGCTGATGGCCCCTGCCTTTGCCGTTCCGCGCCTGCTGGCCCGCCACAACCTGACCTTCGACGACTTCGACTTCTTCGAAATCCACGAAGCCTTCGCCGGCACCGTGCTTTCCACACTCGCCGCCTGGGAAGACGACGAGTTCTGCCGCACCCGCCTGGGGCTGGAGGGTCCGCTCGGCAGCATCGACCGCAGCAAACTCAACGTCAACGGCTCGTCCCTGGCCGCCGGCCACCCGTTCGCAGCCACCGGCGGACGCATCGTCGCGTCGCTGGCCAAGATGCTGCACGAAAAGGGCTCAGGCCGCGGCCTGATTTCCATCTGCGCTGCCGGCGGGCAGGGCCTCGTTGCGATCCTGGAGGCGCGCTGATCATGACTGATACCTATCTCAAGCTGGTCAATACCGGCTTTACGCGGGACCTGTCCAAAAAGCTGGGCCTGCCCCGGCCGGCCATCCTGCGCCGCTTCGACCCGGCCAAGCCGCTGGTTCCGGGACCGGTGCTGGTGCTGGGCAAAGGCGAAAGCGCCGACGACCTGTCCCAGCTGCTGCTCTCCTGGGACCAGGATGTCCGCCGCCATGCCACACCGAAGGAAAAGCTCGGCGCCATCCTGATCGTGCTCGACGAGGCCGCCGCCCCGACCGACCTCGCCGAGCCGACGCTGGCCGCCGGGGCGGCACTGCGTGACCTCGCACCGGGCGGACGCGTGGTTACTGTTTCCCGTCCCGCGGCCGAGGCACAGGATCCCGCTGCCGCCGCTGCCCGCCAGGGCATTGACGGCACCCTGCGTTCCATCGCCCACGAACTGCGCGGCGGCGCCACCGCCAACGGCATCGTGCTGGCCAACGGAGTACGGGCAACGGCACCGTCCGTGGCCGCCGCCCTGCGGTTCCTGCTGTCAGGCAAGAGCGCCTACGTGAGCGGGCAGTTCATCACTGTTGGCTCCGACGCGGGCACGCTGCCCGAGGATTGGAACGCGCCTCTGGCCGGCAAGGTGGCTGTGGTGACCGGAGCGGCCCGCGGCATCGGCGCGGCCATTGCCAAAGTCCTGCACCGCGACGGCGCCAAGGTCATCGTGGTGGACGTTCCGGCTGCCGGCGAACAGCTGGCCAGGGTCGCCAATGAAATCAACGGCACGGCCCTGCAGGTGGACATCACCCGGGAGGACGCTGCAGGCCGCATCCTGGCCCACGCGGCCGAGCGCTACGGCCACCTCGACATCGTGATCCACAATGCCGGGATCACCCGCGACAAACTGCTGGCCAACATGGACGAAGCGCGGTGGGGTTCGGTCATCGCGGTCAACATTGCCTCCCAGCTGCGCATGAACGAGACACTGTTGGCCTCGGACATCTTCAGCCGGGAAGGACGGATCGTGTCGCTGGCCTCCACCAGCGGCATCGCCGGCAACCGCGGACAGACCAACTATGCCGCTTCCAAGGGCGGTGTGATCGGCATGGTCCGGGCCACCGCACCGCTGCTGGCGCCGCGGGGCGGCTCCATCAACGCCGTGGCGCCCGGCTTCATCGAGACGGACATGACCGCTGCCATTCCTGCCCTGACCCGGCAGGTTGCCCGCCGGCTGAGCAGCCTGCAGCAGGGCGGCCTGCCCGTGGACGTGGCTGAAACCATTTCCTTCCTCGCCTCCGATGCGGCGGCAGGGGTCAACGGCCAGGTGGTCCGTGTGTGCGGGCAGAATATGGTGGGCGCATGAGCACCACAACCCTGGATGAAATTCCCGCCCTCGGGAAGCTGTACGCGGGCGCCGTGGGCAGCGCCGCGAAGTCACGCCTGTCGTCTTCCAAGGGACCGCGCGTCCTTCCGTCCGACCGGCACGAGGTGCGCGGCGCCGTCGTCGATTTGGCCAAGCTGACCGACTTCCAGCGGCTGGTCCTGCACAGTGCCACTGACTACCTGCCCACCGGCTACGTGCACACCTTTGCGTTTCCCGTGGCCATGAGCCTGATGGCGCGCGAGGACTTCCCGCTGCCGCTGCTGGGTATGGTGCATCTGCGCAACCAGGTGCAGCATTTCCGCCCGATCCACTACGCCGAGCCCCTGACGGTGACGGCGTGGGCCGAGAACCTGGCCGGGCACCGCGCCGGCACCCAGGTGGAGCTTGTGGCCGAGGTCAGCGCCGGAGAATCCGGTGACGTGGTGTGGCGTGGAAGATCCACGTACCTGGCCAAGGGTGTTTTCCTGCCCCGGTTTGACCGGCAGGAAGCACGGGCCGACCGCGCCGACTTCGTGCCGCCGGTGCCCACCGCCGTGTGGCGGCTCGGGGCGGATGCCGGACGCAACTATGCAGGGGTCTCGGGGGACTTCAACCCCATCCACCTGAGCCGCCTGTCGGCGAAGGCGCTGGGCATGAAGCGGTCTCTGGCCCACGGGATGTATCTCGCGTCCCGCGTGGTGGCGGACATCGTGCAAAACCGGGAAGAGCCCTACGAGTGGAGTATCGACTTCGAGTCCCCGGTGTTCCTGCCGGCCACGGTCTCGCTGTCCATCCAGGACGCCGAGGATGAAGACCGGTACACCGGGTCCACCTTTGTTGGCTGGAACAACCGCTCCCTCAGGCGCCATTTCCACGGATCCGTCCAGCCGCTTGCGGCGTCCGGCGAGTCTCGGAACAGCTAGTTTGCTAAGGGGCGCTCATGACTGAACCGGATCTGCTCATTGCTGCCAAGGAACTGGATGCGGCGGATCCGCTGGCCGGCTTCCGGGACCGCTTCCTCCCTGCCGACGGGGTGAGTTCATACCTGGACGGCAACTCCCTGGGCCGGCCGCTTCGTGCCACTGAGGAACACCTTCAGGGCTTTGTCCGGGAGCAGTGGGGCGGGCGGCTGATCCGCGGCTGGGACGAGCAGTGGCTGGAATTGCCGCAGCAGATCGGCGACGAACTGGGAGCAACAGCGCTTGGTGCCGCTGCCGGACAGTGCATCGTCGCCGATTCGACCACCGTCCTGCTCTACAAACTGGGCCGGGCCGCTGTTGCGGCCCGGCCCGGCCGAACGGAAATCGTTCTGGACGCCGACAACTTTCCCACCGACCGGTATGTCATGGAGGGCATTGCGCGCGAGTGCGGGCTGACCCTGCGCTGGGTTCGCGCGGATTACGACGGCGGCGTGAGCGCTGAAGCGGTGGCGGCCTGCGTGGGCCCTCAAACCGCGCTGGCCGTCTTCAGCCACGTGGCGTACCGTTCCGGGTTCCTGGCCGACGCCGAAGCCATCACCTCAGTGGTCCACGCGGCCGGGGGACTGGTGCTCTGGGACCTGTGCCATTCAGCAGGTGCCGTGCCTGCACAGCTGGACGCCTGGAATGTGGACTACGCTGTGGGCTGCAGCTACAAGTACCTCAACGGGGGCCCCGGTGCTCCCGCGTGGGCCTACGTGGCGTCGCGGCACCAGGCGGACTTCCAGCAACCCATCCAGGGCTGGCTCGGCAGCGCCGATCCGTTCGGCATGGCGCAGGGATATCAACCCGCCGCCGGTATCCGCAGGCTTGTCTCCGGCACTCCGCCCGTGCTGGGCATGCTGCCGATGCGGGACATGATTGCGCTCATTGCCGAAGCAGGCATCGGAGCAGTGCGCGCAAAATCGGTGGCCCTGACAGAGTACGCGCTGACGGCCGTAGACGCTCTGCTCGCCCCGCACGGCGTCGTCGTTGCCTCTCCCCGGGACGCGGCGCAGCGCGGCAGTCATATCACCATTGACCATCCGGCGTTCAAAGCTGTTACTGCAGCTCTTTGGGAGCAGGGCATCATCCCGGATTACCGTAATCCGTCGGGCATCAGGCTGGGACTGTCTCCGCTGTCCACCTCGTTTGAGGAGACCTTCACCGGCATTTCCGCGGTGCTGGCTGAACTGCGCCGCTAGGCCCGAACAGAATCGAATTGACAACCGGGTCCTTTCGGGCGCCATAATGTTAGCGCTCACAAATGTGATCCACTTCTCATTCTCTTCCGGGAGGCGGAAAGCGAAACCGCTTCGACCATCCGGCAGATTCCCCCGTTAGACAGAGACGTCCATCGAAAGGGCTCCTTCGTGAAAATCCGTAAACTACTTCTTAGCGTGACGGCCGGAATCCTTGCCGTTTCCGTAGCCGGCTGCGGCTCCGGATCGGGCCGCGGCGGCGCTGACTCCGGCGCCGAATCAGGTGACAATGCCGGTGCGCTGGTGGGCATCGCGATGCCCACCAAGACCTCCGAGCGCTGGATCAAGGACGGCGACTCCATTCAGGCCTCCCTTGAGGACCTGGGCTATGAAACCACCCTGGAATATGCCGACGACGACATTCCCACCCAGGTCCAGCAGGTCTCCAACATGATCACCAAGGGAGCCAAGGTCCTGGTGATCGCCGCCATCGACGGCACCGCCCTCAGCGACCAGCTGGACAATGCCGCAGCCGCCGGCATCAAGGTCATCGCCTATGACCGCCTGATCACCGGCAACGAGAACGTGGACTACTACACCACCTTCGACAACTACACCGTGGGCGTGCAGCAGGCCACGTCGCTGCTGACCGGCTTGGGGATCCTCGACGCCGAAGGCAAGGACACCGGCGTCACCGAGCCCAAGAACATTGAGCTCTTCGCCGGCAGCCCCGATGACAACAACGCCAACTTCTTCTACGACGGCGCCATGGACACCCTGCAGCCCTACATCGACAAGGGCACGCTGGTGGTCAAGAGCGGCCAGACCGGCTTCACCCAGATCGCCACACTGCGCTGGGATCCCGCCACGGCACAGAAGCGCATGCAGAACCTGATTGCCAGCACCTACTCCGGCGGCGAAAAAGTGGACGGCGTCCTTTCCCCGTATGACGGCATTTCCCTGGGCATCATTTCCGCCCTGACCGGATCCGGCTACGCGCCGGATGCCCTGCCCGTCATTACCGGCCAGGACGCCGAAGCAGCCTCGGTGAAGTCGATCATGGATAACCAGCAGTACTCCACGATCTTCAAGGACACCCGCACCCTCGGCGAGCAGGCCGTGGCCATGGTCGACGACGTGCTCAAGGGCGAAGACCCCGAGGTCAATGACACCGAGACGTACGACAACAAGGTCAAGATTGTTCCGACCTTCCTGCTGGACCCGGTGGTGGTCACCAAAGACAACTACCAGGAAGTCCTCGTGGACAGCGGCTACTACGAAGCCTCAGACCTGCAGTAATCCCGACCACCGCGGTGCCGGGGGCGGCAGCAAATGCTTCCGCCCCCGGCATCCGCCGGCAAGGACACGAACGTGAACGAAAACATTCTTTCCATGCGGGGAATTACCAAGACCTTCCCCGGGGTCAAGGCACTGCAGGAGGTCTCCCTGGATGTGCGTCAAGGGCAGGTGCATGCCATCTGCGGTGAAAACGGTGCCGGCAAGTCCACCCTGATGAAGGTGCTCTCCGGGGTCTATCCCGCAGGAAGCTATGAGGGAGAAATCCTTCTGGAAGGCAACCTGCAGGAATACCGGGACATCAAGGATTCCGAAGCGGCCGGCGTGGTCATCATCCACCAGGAGCTGGCGCTGAGCCCCTTCCTGTCCATTGCGGAGAACATCTACCTGGGCAACGAACAGTCCAAGGGCGGCTTCATCGACTGGCACCGCACCAATCTGGAGGCAGCCAGACTCCTGGAGCGGGTGGGGCTCTCCGAGAACCCTGCCACCCGGATCCAGGACATCGGCGTGGGCAAGCAGCAGCTGGTGGAAATTGCCAAAGCCCTGTCCAAGCGGGTGAAGCTGCTGATCCTGGATGAGCCAACCGCTGCGCTGAATGACGAAGACTCCGAGCACCTGCTGGGCCTGATCAAGGGTCTGCGCGAAGACGGAATCACCTGCATCATCATCAGCCACAAGCTCAACGAGATTAAGGCCATCGCCGACGCCGTGACCATCATCCGCGACGGCCGCACCATCGAAACCCTGGACATGCACGAGGACGACGTGTCCGAGGAACGCATCATCCGCGGCATGGTGGGCCGGGACCTGGACAGCAGATATCCGGAGCATGTTTCAGTCATCGGCGAAGAAGTGCTCCGCGTCGAGGACTGGACGGTGCACCATCCGCTGGACCGCACCCGCCGGGTGGTTTCCGAGGCAAACATCTACGTTCGGGCCGGCGAAATTGTCGGCATTGCCGGTCTGATGGGCGCAGGGCGCACGGAACTTGCCATGAGTGTTTTCGGGCACAGCTACGGACACAACATCAGCGGCCGCGTATATAAGAACGGCCGCGAAATCACGATGAAGAACGTTGGCCAGGCCATCCGGCACGGACTTGCCTACGCCACCGAGGACCGCAAGCGGTACGGCTTGAACCTCATCGAGGACATCAAGCGCAACATCTCCATGTCCGGACTGGACAAACTGGCGAGCCGCGGCTGGGTGGATCCGTACCGGGAACATCTGACGGCGGACAAATACCGCACCAGCATGAACATCAAGGCACCCTCGGTGACCGCACTGACGGGCAAGCTCTCGGGCGGGAACCAGCAGAAGGTGGTCCTGTCCAAGTGGATCCACACTGATCCGGACGTCCTGATCCTCGATGAGCCCACCCGCGGCATCGATGTGGGGGCAAAGTACGAGATTTACACCATCATCAATGAGCTGGCAGACCAGGGAAAAGCCGTCATCGTTATTTCCTCGGAGCTGCCGGAGCTGCTGGGTATCTGCGACCGCATCTATACCCTGGCCGAAGGCCGGATCACTGCTGACGTCCCGCGCGAAAAGGCCAGTGCCGAATACCTCATGCAGTACATGACCCGCGACGCCAGGATTCCTGCCGCCGCGACAGACAAGGAAAGCGAATGAGCACTCTTACCGACCAGGGATCGTCCACCGGTGTTCCGGCCCCGAAGGGGAAACCGCAGGAAATCGTCGGTTCAGCCCTGAACTACCTGACCGGGCAGCTTCGCCAGGTCGGTCTGTTCATCGCGCTGATCGCCATCATCATCTTTTTCCAGATCGCCACCAACGGGATCACGCTGGCACCGATCAACGTTTCCAACCTCATCATCCAGAACAGCTACATCCTGATTCTGGCCGTGGGCATGGTGCTGGTCATCATCGCCGGGCACATTGACCTGTCCGTTGGATCGGTGGTCGCCTTCACCGGTGCCGCCGCCGGCGTCATGATCACCCAGTGGGGACTTCCCTGGTGGCTGGCCGCCGTCCTGTGCCTGGTCCTTGGCGCCGCCGTCGGAGCATGGCAGGGCTTTTGGATTGCGTACTTCGGCATTCCGGCCTTCATTGTGACCCTGGCCGGCATGCTCACATTTCGGGGGCTGACGCAGATCGTCCTGCAGAACAAGCAGATCTCGCCGTTCCCGGACCAGTTCCGGGATCTGGGCAGCGGATTCCTCCCCGACCTCGGGGGCGGAACGAGCTTCCTGGAGCCGCTGACCGTCATCATCGGCGTGCTCTCCGCCGCGGCCCTGGTTGGCTCAGGCATCCGCCAGCGGATGATCCGCCGCCGCCACCAGCTTGTGGACGAGCCGATGCTCTGGTTCGCCGCAAAGTTGACGCTGACCGCGGCCATGGTCCTCTTCATCACCTACCTGCTGGCCAGCTACCGCGGGACGCCCATCGTGCTGGTGATTCTGGGCCTGCTGACGGTTGGCTATTCGGCCGTCATGAACCGCAGCGTCTGGGGCCGCCACATCTACGCCATGGGCGGGAACCTGCACGCTGCTGAACTTTCCGGCATCAACACCAAGCGGACCACCTTCACCGTGTTCATCAACATGGGCGTGCTGGCTGCGCTGGCCGGCCTGGTCTTCACCGCCCAGCTGAACCTCGCCAGCCCGAAGGCCGGAGAGGGATTCGAACTGGATGCCATTGCGGCAGTGTTCATCGGCGGCGCCGCAGTCACCGGCGGCATCGGCCGGGTCACCGGTGCGATCATCGGCGGCCTGATCATCGGAATCCTGAACAACGGCATGTCCATCATGGGCGTTGGAACCGAATATCAGCAGCTCATCAAGGGCCTGGTGCTCCTGGCTGCTGTTGCCTTTGATGTGTTCAACAAGCGCCGCGGATCGGCCTCCATCACGTAGGAGCGCAGCGACCCCGGGGCATGTCTCCAGATACGGCTGTGGCCGGCACCCGAAACCTTGGGTGCCGGCCACAGCCGTATCCCGCCGGGGAACCGGCGGGCACGCAAAAGGATCCTAGTGGTGAGCCTTGACCGCCAGGACCGGGCAGTCGGACTGCAGCAGCACCCGCTGGGCGGTGCTTCCGAGCAGCATCTTGCCCACCGGTGTGCGGCGGCGCAGGCCCAGGACGATCAGCTCCACCTGCGGATCTTCAGCCGCTTTGAGGATTTCCTCGGCCGGGTCGTAGTCGCCCACGGGGTGAACCAGCCGGAAATCCGCCCCGGCGGCGCGCAGCTCTTTTTCAAGCTGTTCGACGGCGGCCTGATTGGCTTCCTCCTGCTCCTGGTGGTGCAGACCGTGCCGGGGGGAACCCACGTTCACGATCACCAGGGTGGTGGACTGCGCCGCGGCTTCGCGGCGTGCAGCCTCAAGGGCAGCGGCGCCCTCCGGGGTGGGAAGAAAACCGACAACAATACTCATGATGCTCCTGACGTAGGGACGTAAACGGGCGGAAGTGCCTAGCCGCGGATTTCTTCGGCATCGGTGAACCGGGTCTTCTTGGCACGCACGGCCCGGTTCCAGAACCAGGTCAGGACCCAGAGCAGCAGGCCCAGGACCAGCAGCAGGCCGGCGATCTGGTACTCGATCGGATCCTGGGCCCAGGGGCCGAGGAGGAAAGCACAGGTGAAAACGCCCACGTACGGAAGGAAGCCGGGGGAACGGAAGTGCTTGCCTTCGTGCGGAGTGCGGCGCAGCACCAGGCAGGCAATATTCACCACGGTGAAGACGGCCAGCAGCAGCAGGGCGGTGGTGCCGCCCAGCGCGGTGACGGTTTCCTTGCCCATGAAGTTGGTGACAAGGATGATCAGTCCCAGGGCGATGGCGGTGGTGAAGAGGATCGATGCCCACGGGGTGCGGCGGCCCGGAAGGACCTTGGAAAGGGAACGGGGGAGGACGTCCTGCTTGGCCATGCCGTAAAGCAGGCGGCTGGCCATCAGCATGTTGATCAGCGCAGTATTGGCCACCGCGAAGATCGACAGGAACGGATAGATAACGTCCACCGGCAGGTTGGGGGCACCGGCACGGACAACTTCCAGCAGCGGCGTTGCGCTGGCGGAGAGCTGGCCCACGGGAACAATGGCGACGGCGGCAATGGAGACCAGCAGATACACGACCAGGGTGATTCCCAGTCCGGTCAGCATGACCTTCGGGAAGATCTTCGCGGGGTCGCGCGTCTCCTCGGCCATGTTGACGCTGTCTTCAAAACCGACCATGGAGAAGAAAGCCAGGGAGGTGGCCGCCGTGAGGGCAAGGAAAATGCTCTTGTTGCCTTCGGTTTCAAAGACCATGACCCGCGAGAAGTCGACGTTGCCCTGCCCCATGGCCCAGAAGCCAATCAGGATCACGATGAGAAGGCCGGTGAGTTCGATGATGGTCAGCACCACATTGAACTTAATGCTCTCTCCGACACCGCGCAGGTTGATCAGGGCGAGCACAAGCATGAAGATGACAGCCACCCAGGTGACGCCGGTCTGACCCCAGTCGAGATTAAACCCGACAATGAAGTTCTCGGCCAGGAACTTGGCGGCGGTGGATGCCGACGTGATGCCTGAGCTCAGGACCGCAAAGGTCACGAGGAAGGTCACGAAATGAATTCCAAAGGCTTTGTGCGCATAAAGCGCGGCACCGGCTGCCTGCGGGAATTTGGTGACGAGCTCAAGATAGGAGAGAGCAGTAATCGTGGCGACGAAGAAGGCCACCAGAATGGGAGCCCAGGCGGCGCCGCCAATCTCGCCGGCCACCTGGCCGGTCAGGGCGTAAACACCGGTTCCAAGAATGTCGCCGACGATGAACAGCAGCAGGAGCTTGGTTCCCATCACCCGCTTGAGTTCGGGCGCTCCCGAGTCGTTTTTTGTTTCGGCCATGACGGCTTTCCTGCTTTCTGGATATCTGCATCTGCGGTCCGGGCCTAGCCGGAATGGGGCTCACTGCCCGTGCCCGGTATTCTCTGCGCTTCAGAGCGGCATAGCAATGTTACGGGAAATGACTGAGGCCCGCGTAACCGAAGTCGACCAAAGCCCGCCCGGGAGGAAGGTTAGTCAGCTTCCTTTGAATCGGGAATGACGCGGACAGCCACAATGCGCCGGCGGGAAAGGCTAAGCACCTCCAGCTCGCACCCCGGCGCCCCGACCACATCTCCGGGCCTGGCAATCCGGCCCAGTCTTTCCATAATGTACCCGCCGACCGTTTCATATTGTCCTTCCGGAAGGGCGAAGCCGGTCAGCCGCTCGAACTCCTGCAGGATCAAAGCGCCGTCAACCACCAGATCGCCGCGGATCCGACGGTGCCTGTCCTCGGGGTCCCGCAGGGTGTCGTACTCGTCGTAGATCTCCCCGACCAGCTCTTCCACCAGATCCTCCAGCGTGACGATGCCGTCCGTGCCGCCGTACTCATCCGCCACCACGGCGATGTGGCTGCCGTCCCGCCGCATGCGGGACAGTGAGGGGACAACCGGCGCGGTGCCCGGAAGGAAATGGATGGGGCGGGCAATGTCCCCGAGCGTGCGCGGCCCACCCAAACCGTTGCCGCCGTCGTCCTCCTCCCGCAGGAGGTCCCGCACATGGATGAAGCCGACGACGTCGTCCGGTGAGTCCCTGATGACCGGGTACCTCGAGTAGGGGAGCACATGCACGATGGCCCGGGCCTCGGCCACCGTCAGCTCGGCGGAAAGGAACTTCACTTCGGGACGGGGACGCATGACCTCCTGCAGCAGCCGGTCGCCGGCGCCGAAAACGTCGGAAAGGATGCGCCGGCTATCCTCTGCAAGGACGGGGCTGGCTGCCACCATGTCCCACAGCTCCTGGGAGGTGATCGGGGGCGTCTTGACCTTGGGATCGCCGCCGAGGACCCGGACCACGGCATCCGTCGATACTGAGAGGAGCTTGATGACGGGCCGGATGATGACGGCGAAGACATTCAGGGGAGGGGCGAGGAGACGGGTGAAGCGCTCGGCGTTCTGCATGGCCAGCCGCTTGGGCACCAGCTCACCCAGGACCAGGGACAGGTAAGCCACGGCCAGGGTCAGCAGGATGAAGGCGGTGGCGTCCGCTGCGGCCGGTGCAAAACCCAGCCCCCGCAGTGCCGGTGCCAGCGCGGGAGCAAGGGCGGAAGCTCCGTAGGCGGCGGAGAAAAACCCCGAAAGGGTCACACCAATCTGGATGGATGACAGGAACAGGTTGGGGTTGCGGGCCAGCTCGGCGATCTTCCTGCCGCCGGCCCCGGATGATTCGATGCGGCTGATCTGGCTCTCCCGCAGTGAGACCAGCGCCATCTCGGTTCCGGCGAAAATTCCTCCCAGCAGGACGAAGAACACGACGAGCAGCAGGTTGAAGAGCGTTGCGCCATCCATAGACCCGAGGGTACCGGCGCCGTGCCGCCGCTGACAGGGAAGAACAGCTGCGCACGATGCACAGGAGAAGATGTGTTCAACGTCACGGATAACTAATCCGGTGTTCGACGGAAGGCAACAAAAAACCCCGGAATCCAAAGGATTCCGGGGTTTTGATTGTGCGCGGAGGGGGACTTGAACCCCCACCCTCGTTAGAGGACTAGCACCTCAAGCTAGCGCGTCTGCCATTCCGCCACCCGCGCTTGGGTGTTTGCCGCAAGCTCTTTAGTCGTTCAAAAGCTGCGGAAGCAACGGGAAAAACTCTAACACGGTTTTAGCCGCAACCGTAAATCGGCGCTGGTCAGGCACTCGGTGGCTAGGCTGGGCACCAATCACTTCGAAGGAGAAACATGTCTGAGTCCACTGCGTCTGAGTCCGCCGCGCGCCCAACAGCCGCCGAAGATGAAGTCACCCGGATCTGCCAGGAGCTTATCCGCTTTGACACCTCCAACTTCGGGGACGGCTCAGGTCCGGGGGAGCGTGCCGCCGCCGAGTACACCGCAGGACTGATCGAGGAGGTCGGCCTGCACACGGACCTCTTTGAGTCCGCGCCGGGCCGTGCCTCGGTGGTCACCCGGATGGAAGGCAGTGATTCCTCTTTGCCCGCCCTCGTGGTGCACGGCCACTTGGATGTGGTGCCGGCGCAGAAACAGGACTGGTCGGTTGATCCGTTCAGCGGCGAAGAACGCGACGGTCTGATCTGGGGCCGCGGCGCCGTGGACATGAAGGACATGGACGCCATGATCCTGTCGGTGATGCGCCAGATGGCCCGTTCGGGCGCCAAGCCCCGGCGGGACCTCATCTTCGCGTTTTTCGCTGACGAGGAGGCCGGCGGCCAGTACGGTGCGGGCTGGGCGGTGGAGAACCGCCGGGAACTGTTCGACGGCGCCACGGAGGCCATCTCGGAGGTTGGCGGCTTCTCCGCCACCATCGGGGGCAAACGCACCTACCTGCTGCAGACCGCGGAGAAGGGCATCTCCTGGCTGCGTCTGGCTGCCCACGGGCGGGCCGGACACGGCTCCCAGATCAACACCGACAACGCCGTCACCCGGCTGGCCCGCGCCGTCGCCACCATCGGCGAGTACCCCTGGCCCATCGAGCTCACTGACACCACCCGTGCCTTCCTGGACGGCGTGACCGAGCTCACCGGCGTCGAATTCGATCCGCAGAACCCCGAGCGGCTGCTGGCGGAACTGGGCACCGTGGCCCGTTTCGTGGGTGCCACCCTGCAGAACACTTCCAACCCCTCGGTGCTCAAGGCCGGCTACAAGCACAACGTCATTCCCGGCAGCGCCGAGGCCCTGATTGATGTCCGGACTTTGCCGGGCCAGGAAGAACAGGTCCTGGCCCTCATCAAGGACCTCGCCGGCCCGGGGATCGACGTCAGCTACGAGCACAAGGACGTATCCCTGGAGGTTCCGTTCAAGGGAAACCTGGTGGATTCGATGATCGGCGCGCTGCAGGCCGAAGATCCGGGTGCCCCCGTGCTCCCGTACACGCTCTCCGGAGGCACCGACAACAAGTCGCTCAGCCGCCTGGGCATCACCGGCTACGGTTTTGCGCCGCTGAGGCTGCCGGAGGACCTGGACTTCACCGGCATGTTCCACGGTGTGGACGAAAGGGTGCCGGTCGATTCCCTGAAGTTCGGAACCAGGGTCCTCTCCCGGCTCCTCACCAGTTACTAGCCTTTCCTCCTGAAAGGATCCAGTGCATGAACGTCGAAAACATCCTGACCCCCGACCGCCTGGAACGGCTGCGTGGACGCGCTGCCGGTTATGACCGCGACAACAGCTTCTTCACCGAGGACCTCGAAGACCTGCGCCGCGCCGGCTACTTGTCCCTCTTTACCCCGCAGGAGGCAGGCGGTGCAGGATTCACGATTGGCCAGGTAGTCCAAAGCCAGCGGCTGCTGGCCACCGCAGCCCCCGCCACGGCGCTGGCCGTCAACATGCACCTCGTCTGGTGCGGCGTGGCCCACCTGCTGGCCCTGCGCGGGGACGATTCCCTGGCGTTTATCCTCGAGCACGCCGCCCGGGGGGAGCTGTACGCCTTCGGCATCTCGGAACCGGGCAATCCTGCCGTCCTGTTCGATTCCAAGACGGCTGCCGTTCCGCAGGGGGACGGGTCCTATGCGTTCACCGGCACCAAGATCTTCACCAGCCTCTCGCCGGCGTGGACAAAGCTGGGTATTTTCGGCCGTGACGACTCAGTGCCCCAGGAGCCCCGGCTCATTTTCGGGTTCGCCCCGCGCGGCACTGAGGGCATCATCGTCAAGGATGACTGGAACACCATGGGCATGCGGGCCAGCCAGTCCTGCACCACCGTCCTGGATCACGCGGTCCTGTCCAAGGGTCAGCTGGTCCGCAGCACCCCGGTGGGACCGCACTCGGATGCCTTCGTCTTCGGCATCTTCGCCCTCTTTGAAACCCTGCTGTCCGCCGTCTACACCGGCATCGGCGACCGCGCCGTCGAACTGGCCGTGGAAGCCGCACAGCAGCGGACGACGGCGGGGGGCGGCAGCGGGGCCCACGACCCGCACACCCGCTGGAAAGTTGCGGATGCGGCGATTCGGATGGACGGGATCCATCCGCAGCTGGAAACGATGGCCCGTGATCTGGAAGAGGGCGCCGACCACGGAAGCCTGTGGTTTCCAAAACTGTCCTCGCTGAAGTACCGGGCCACCGAAACAGCACGGTTGGTGGTGGAAACGGCTGTCCGCGTAGCCGGGGGCAGGAGCTATTCCCGGGGTGCTGAACTGGAGCGCCTCTACCGTGACGTGCTTGCGGGCATGTTCCACCCCTCAAGCGAGGATTCTGTGCATGCGTCGGTAGCCAATGCCTGGCTGGGGCCGGTGCCGGACTAGGCCAGTGTCTGGGGTAAATCCGGCCGCTGCGCTGCAGCGGGGTTCGAATCAGGCAGTGCGGCGGACCCGCATGATCCGGCGGCGCAGCCAGAAACGGCGAGCTCCGCCGCGATAGATGCAGCTGCGCTGGAGCTCCCATTTGCCGTACTCGGCATGTTCGGTGATGATCCGGCGTGCCTCGGAGAGGGAATCTCCGGGGTTCACCGACACCACAAGGTACTCATAGTCCCGGATATTTTCGTTTGGCCGGCGGACGCTGGGCCGAAGAATTTGTTCTCGCATTTCCCTCCAATTTTGCTCACTTTACCGCTAACGTCTAGGGCATGAGCATAGATCCGCATGTTGCGCTCCAATCCCTCGTGGCCGCACTCGAAGAACATCTGACGGCGGCCTCGCAGCGCCGGGGAGACAAGGACCCGGTGGTGGAAGCGGCCTATCTGGCTGTCGCGGATGCCTTCGAGGTCTATGAGGAAGTCCTCTATGACGCCTACGGCGAGGTCACGCCGCTTGAGATCTACGAAGATGACGACGAGGATTTTGACGCCGATATGGATGCCGACGCGGAGTTCGTCAACGATCCCCGCGACGCGGGGGAACGCTCCTCCGGTGCGCAGCCGGGAGGGTAGCGGGTTCGGGCCCCAACTGACGGTGCCCTAGAGTATTCCCTTGTGAATTGGTTTGAAGCACTCTTCCTCGGTCTCATTCAGGGTCTTACTGAATTTCTCCCCATCTCCTCCAGCGCCCATCTGCGGATTGTGGGCGAGCTGCTGCCCGGCGCGCAGGATCCGGGGGCGGCCTTTACGGCCATCACGCAGCTAGGCACGGAGACGGCCGTGGCGGTGTACTTCTGGAAAGACATCGTCCGGATCGTCAAGTCCTGGTTCGGGTCGCTGACCGGACGTGTTCCGCGCAATGATCCGGATGCCCGCATGGGCTGGCTGATCATCATCGGAACGCTGCCCATCGTTATCCTCGGGCTTCTGTTCCAGGACCAGATCGAGAGCACCTTCCGCAGTCTGTGGATCGTCGCCACCATGCTGATTGTCTTCGGCATCATCCTGGCGATCGCGGATGCCGTGGGAAAGCAGCAGCGCCGTCTGGACCAGCTCACCTACAAGCACGGCATCCTTTACGGGCTCGCGCAGGCCATGGCGCTGATCCCCGGCGTCAGCCGTTCCGGCGGAACCATCACCGCAGGGCTGTTCATGGGCTACACCCGCGAGGCTGCCGCCCGGTATGCGTTCCTGCTGGCCATTCCTGCAGTCTTCGGCAGCGGCCTTTTCCAGTTGGCCAAGTCGCTGGATGAGCCGATGGTGTACGGCGGGTGGGAGACTGCCGGAGCCACCCTTGTTGCCTTCATCGTGGGATTCATCATCATCGGGTGGTTCCTGCGCTACGTTTCCAGCCGCAGCTACAGCCTCTTTGTCTGGTACCGCATCCTTCTCGGCGTGGTTATTTACATCCTGCTGGGCCTGGGTGTGCTGACTGCCTAGGAAGGGAAAGTAGAGTTGTCCCTGTGATTGCCTGGAAAAACTTCCCCCTGCCCGTCCTGCCCGGAAAATCGCCGGACCTGGTTCTCCACGACACCGCCCTGGACAGCGCCGTTCCGGTGCGCACCGACGGTGAGGCCAGTCTCTATGTCTGCGGTATCACCCCCTATGACGCCACCCACATGGGGCATGCTTCGACCTACGTAGCCTTTGACCTGCTGAACCGGCAGTGGCGGGACGCAGGCAATACGGTCCGCTACGTGCAGAATGTCACGGACGTTGATGATCCGCTGCTGGAACGAGCCAACGCCAAAGGCCTGGACTGGCGGGAACTGGCCCTCGAGCAGACCCAGCTCTTCCGAGACGACATGGAAGCACTGAACGTCCTGGCTCCGGATCACTACATCGGCGCGGTGGAAGCCATTGACTGGATTGTGCCGGCAGTGGAGGATCTGCTTCGCCGCGGCCTTGCCTACCGTGTTCCCGGGGATGGCACCAACCCCGCCGGCGACGTCTACTTTTCCGTCGATGCGGCCTCGGAAATGGACCCGGAGGATCCAGCGGCCTGGCATCTGGGCAGCGTTTCCGGCCTCAAGCCCGAACAGATGCTCCCGATCTTTGCCGAACGCGGCGGCGATCCCCTGCGCCCCGGCAAGCGCAATGCACTGGACCCGCTGCTGTGGCGCGTGAAGCGGGCCGGTGAACCCTTCTGGGACGGCGCAACGCTGGGGGAGGGGCGCCCCGGCTGGCACATTGAGTGTTCAGTCATCGCCCAGCGTTTTCTCCCGGCTCCGTTCACCGTTCAGGCCGGCGGCTCGGATCTGGTCTTCCCTCACCATGAGATGAGCGCCGGCCACGCCTACGCCTGCAGCGGAAGCCCGCTGGCCCGCCATTACGCGCACGCCGGCATGGTGGGCCTGGACGGCGAGAAGATGAGCAAGTCCCTAGGCAACCTGGTACTGGTTTCCCAGCTGCGGAGCCAGGGCACTGATCCGGCTGCCATCCGTGCAGTCCTGCTCAGCCACCACTACCGCACCGATTGGTTCTGGACGGATGATCAGCTGACCAGTGCCGAGCAGCGCCTTTCCCGCTGGCGCAGCGCGCTGCCCAATACCAGCCGCGCCGAAGCCGAGCAGATGCTCACTGAGGTGCGCACGGCAATGGCCCGGGATCTCGATGCACCTGCCGCTTTGGCCGCAGTGGACGCGTGGGCGGTCATGGTCGCCGAGAGCGGCCGGGCGAACACCGTGACCGCAGACGGCGCCGAACTGGCTGCTTCCACGCTGGACGCCCTGCTGGGTATTCGGCTCTAGCCCGGGGCAGAGCCCCTAGTCGCGCCGGCGGCGTTTGAGATAGCGCTCAAACTCGCGGGCAATCGACTCGCCGCTGGCTTCCGGAAGCTCCGCCGTGTCCTTCGCTTCTTCCAGCTGGCGCACATAGGCGGCGATTTCCGGATCCTCGGTGGCCAGTTCGTCCACGCCCCGCTCCCAGGCATCGGCTTCATCGGTCAGCAGCGCCGTGTCCAGGGGTGCCTGAAGCAGTTCCTCGATGCGGTGCAGCAGGGACAGCTGCGCCTTGGGTGAGGGGGAGTGCCCCACATAGTGGGGCACTGCCGCCCACAGGGACACAGCGGGAATGTCGGCCAGCCCGGCCATTTCCGCCAGCACCCCAACGATCCCGATGGGCCCCTCATAGTGGGAAGACTCCACCTTGAGTTCCTCGCGCAGGTCACTGTCTTCGCAGGTCACCGTCACGGGAATCGGGCGGGTGTGCGGCACGTCGGCCAGCAGCGCGCCGGCAAGAAGGATGCAGTCGACTTCCAGTTCCTTCGCCAGTGCAATCAGCTCTGCGGTGTAAGCCCGCCACTTGTAGGAAGGTTCAACACCGGAAACAAAGATCACGTCCAGATTGCTGTTCGGAACCTCGGCCTTGGAAATGCGGGTGCTTGGCCATTTGATCCGTTTCTCGCCGGACGCCAGCCGCTCAATCACCGGCCGGGTGAACTGGAAATCGTAGTACTCATCCGCGTTCAGGCTGGCGATCTTCTCGCTTTGCCAAAACATGCTCAGGAACTTCACGGCGTCGCTGGCAGCTTCGCCGGCATCGTTCCAGCCTTCAAAGGCCGCCAGCATGACGGTGGTGCGCTCTTGGGAGCCGCCGTAAAAGTCCTGGAGGCCTACGGGCGGGGTTTCGTCGGTATTGCTCACAGACTCACCATATGTCCGGCGCGCTGTGTTGTCAGGACCGCGGGCAGCCCTTCGCCGAGAGCAAAGTAAACCCGTCAGCCGCCGCCCCTTAGACTGGGATGCATGTCTTCTTCTGTTCCCAATGCCCTGCAGATTGATCCCCGGTACGCCCCGCTCCAGGCGGTGCTGTGGGATATGGACGGCACGATCGTGGACACGGAACCGTATTGGATCCAGGCGGAGAAGGATCTCGTTGCCGAGTACGGCGGCTCATGGACGGATTCCGACGCCGAATCAATGGTCGGCCAGGCCTTGACCTACGGTGCCGGGATGCTGCAGAACGCAGGCGTTCCCCTGACGATCCGGGAGATCATTGACCGGCTTATTTCGCAGGTGACGGTGAAAGTCCGCACCCAGATCCCCTGGCGTCCCGGGGCCCGCGAACTGCTTGCCGAACTTCGCGAAGGCGGTATTCCGTGCGTCATGGTGACCATGTCGGAGCCCGTGCTGGCCAATGAGGTGTGTCGCCAGCTGCCTGCCGGGACCTTCGAGTTCCTGGTCACGGGAGACATGGTCCAGCAGGGAAAGCCCCATCCGGAGCCCTACGAGCTGGCCTTCGACCGTCTTTCGGAGCTGGTCCCCGATCTGGTGAAGAACCGTGTGGTTGCGATCGAGGACTCCCTTCCGGGGGTCACCTCCGCCGGCGCGGCGGGCCTGGTGACGCTCGGTGTTCCCCATTTTCTTCCGCTGCCCCCGGACGAGGGCCGGCATGAATGGGAAACACTGGCCGGCAGGACAGCTGCGGATCTGGCCTCGCTGGTGACCTCGGCGCCGGCAGGGGCAACGCGTTGAGCACTACCCCCGGAGCCGGTACACCGGCGCCCGTGCGGAACGGGATACCCCTGGGACGGATCGCCGGGGTGCCCGTCTACCTGGCCTACTCCTGGTTCATTATTGCCGCCTTCATAGTGGTGTTTTTCGGCCCGCTGGTCCGGCGAAGTTTTCCGTACCTCGGTGCTGGCGCCTACGGGGTTGCGCTGGGATACGCCCTGCTGCTGCTGGTCTCCGTGCTCATTCACGAGCTGGCCCACGCCGTCCTCGCCCGGAGATACCGCTGGCCGACGACAAAAATCGTGCTGACCCTCTGGGGAGGGCATACCCAGTTCGGCAGCGTGCAGACAACGCCGGGGCGGTCCCTGCTGGTGGCCTTGGCGGGACCCGCGGCCAACTTCGCGCTGGCCGGCGCAGGCTGGCTTCTCCTGGTGGCGGTGCCGCTGAATCCGGTGGCAGCGCTGCTGGCCCAGATTTTTGTGTGGGCAAACCTGCTGGTGGCCGTCTTCAACGTGCTGCCCGGCCTTCCCCTGGACGGCGGCCGGATCGTGGAATCGGCGGTATGGAAGGCCACCGGTTCCCAGGACCGGGGCACCGTAGCCGCCGGCTATGCGGGACGAATCATCGCAGCCCTGCTGGCTGCCGCCGTCGTCATTCCGCCCTACCTGCGCGGCGAAGCGCCGGACCTGCAGCTGATCCTGCTCACCGCGCTGATTTCTTCCTTCCTCTGGATGGGTGCCGGAGCCAGTATCCAGAACGCCCGCGTCCGCCTGCGGCTGCCCCAGGTCAGCGCAGGCGCCCTCATGAGCCCTGCGGTTTCGCTGCCCGCCGGCTCGACCGTGTCCAGCGCCCGGGCCCTGCTGACGGCGAATCCGCACGCGGCACTGGTCATCACTGCCGTCACGGGGCAGCCCTGGGCCGTCGCGGACCGCGGAGCACTCGCGCTGGTGCCGGACAACCTGGCGGCGAGCACACCGGTGGACGCCGCAGCCCGCCCCCTGGCTCCCGGAGCGTATGTGCCGGTGGTCGCCGCCGGTTCAGAACTGGTGGAGTACCTCGCTAAACTTCAGGGCAGTGAGTATGCCGTCATAGACCACGACGGCTCCGTGATTGGCCTCCTGACCCAGGCGGTTGTCCTGGACGCCATATCGGCCAAGCCCGGACGGCGGCAGCGTCCGCCGGCATCCCCGCGGTAAATTTCCGCCCCCTTTTTCTTCACAGACCAGCAACACCCGATCCAAAGGAACGTTACCCATGAACTCGGAAACTCCGGGCCAGACTGCCGCTACAGCACCCCACGGCGCCGACAACCGCCGGGGGCCGCTGCGTCCGGGGGAGCGCGTCCAGCTCACCGACGAAAAGGGCCGGCACAGCACCATCACCCTGACCGAGGGCGGCGCTTTCCACACCCACCGCGGGTTCCTGCCCCATGACACGATCATCGGCAAGCCCGAAGGCACGATCGTCACCAACACCACGGGCCAGCAGTACCAGGTGCTGCGGCCCCTGCTGTCGGACTTCGTCCTCTCGATGCCCCGCGGTGCCGCCGTGGTTTATCCGAAGGACGCCGGCCAGATTGTCACCATGGCCGACATTTATCCCGGCGCCCGCGTGGTGGAGGCCGGCGTGGGCTCCGGCGCGCTGAGCATCTCCCTGCTGCGTGCCGTGGGAGATTACGGCTCGCTTCATTCCTTTGAACGGCGCGAAGAGTTCGCGGATATCGCACGGGGAAACGTGGAAACCTTCTTCGGGGGCCCGCACCCCGCCTGGAACATCACGCTGGGCGACTTCCAGGAAGAGGTTGTCCGCACCGAAGAGCCCGGCAGCGTTGACCGGGTGGTTCTCGACATGCTGGCTCCTTGGGAGTGCACCGACGCCGTAGCCACCGTCCTGGCACCGGGAGGCGTCTGGATTTCCTACGTAGCCACTGTCACGCAGCTGTCCCGCACCGCCGAGGCAATCCGCGCCGACGGCCGGTTCACCGAGCCCGACGGCTGGGAATCCATGGTTCGCGGCTGGCATCTGGAAGGGCTGGCCGTTCGTCCGGACCACCGCATGGTGGCACACACAGGATTCCTGCTGACCGCCCGGCGTCTGGCCGAAGGCGCCACCGGACTGGTGGCCAAGCGCCGCGCATCCAAAACCAACTTCAGCGAAGAGGACCTCAACGCATGGACGCCCGCTGCCGTTGGCGAGAGGGAAGTCTCGGCCCACAAGCTGCGCCGCGCTGCCCGTGACGCCAGTTCCAAGGTGCAGCGCGGGGCCCTGGAAAACGCCGAAAAGTACAACGCGGATCAGGACGGTACGCCGGAAACGCCCTAGCCGCAATCGGGCCGGCGGATAACTGCCGGCCCGATAAATACAAGAGGTGCCAACCGGTGTTTTGCCTCCGTTGCTGGGTTATCGTCAGAGGCTAGAGTCCCTGCGCAACGTGAAGGTGGTCGTAAGCATGGTTGGAGCAGATAACAACGTTGAATCCGGGGCTGAAGATCCGCGCGGATACCTCGGCGGAACAGGCGGCCCCGGGATCGACGCCCAGCAGGCCGCCGTGCTTCGGGAGAAGCTGCGGAACGTGGACCGGCAGCTGGCAGCCCTTACCCACAACAATGCCCGCTTGGTGGCGATGCTGGAGACGGCAAAGTCGGAGATCATCCGGTTGAAGGACGCCCTCGAGAAAGAGGGCGCCACGCCCTTTAGCTTCGCGACTGTCATCTCGGTGAACCACCGGGCACCGGCCAGCAGGGGCAAAACCACAACTGCGGCAGTCCAGGACAGTCTGGACATCATTCAGTCCGGGCGCAAGCTCCGCGTTTCGGTCAGCCCGCTGCTGGACATGGACCAGATTGTTCCCGGGCAGGAAGTTCTCCTGAACGAGTCGCTGGTCGCCGTCGCGTCGCTGGGCTTCGAGCGCAGCGGGGAGCTGTTCACCGTCAAGGAGCTGCTGGGCACCGACCGCTGCCTGGTCATCGGCCGGGCCGACGACGAACGGGTGGTCCGCCTCAATGGTCCGCTGGTAGCCGAGAAGGTTCGGGTGGGAGACGCCCTCACCGTCGATACACGAATCGGCTACGCCTTGGAGAAGATCCCCCGCAGCGAGGTGGAAAACCTGGTCCTGGAAGAAGTTCCGGACATCTCCTACTCGGATATCGGCGGCCTGGGACCCCAGATTGAGCAGATCCGTGACGCCGTCGAGCTGCCCTTCCTGCATCCGGATCTGTACCGGGAGCACGGCCTCAAGGCACCCAAGGGCATCCTGCTGTACGGCCCTCCCGGCTGCGGCAAAACCCTCATCGCCAAGGCGGTGGCCCACTCGCTGGCCGCCCGGGTCATGGAGCAGACCGGATCCCTGGGAACCCGCAGTTACTTCCTGAACATCAAGGGCCCGGAGCTGCTGGACAAGTACGTGGGGGAGACCGAGCGGCACATCCGGCTGATTTTCGCCCGCGCCCGTGAAAAGGCCTCCGGCGGAAGCCCCGTTGTGGTGTTCTTTGACGAGATGGACTCGCTCTTCCGTACCCGCGGAACCGGTATTTCCTCCGATGTTGAAACCACCATCGTTCCCCAGCTGCTCTCGGAGATCGACGGCGTGGAGAAACTGGAAAACGTCATTGTCATCGGCGCCTCCAACCGCGAGGACATGATCGATCCGGCCATCCTGCGTCCGGGCCGGCTGGACGTGAAGATCAAGATCCTGCGCCCGGATGCCGAAGGCGCGGCGGAGATCTTCGCCAAGTACCTGACGCCGGACCTGCCACTGCACCGGGACGACCTCGCCGAAAACGGGTACGACCCGGAAATGACGGTCCGGGAAATGATCCGCCGGACCGTGGAAAAGATGTATGCGGAGGACAAGTCCAACGAATACCTGGAAGTCACCTACGCCAACGGTGACACCGAAATGCTGTACTTCAAGGACTTCAATTCCGGTGCCGTGATTCAAAACGTCGTGGACCGGGCCAAGAAGTACGCCATCAAGGACCTGCTGATGCTGCACCAGCGCGGCCTGCGGATCGATCATCTGATGCGTGCAGTGGTGGATGAATTCCGTGAGCACGAGGACATGCCCAACACCACCAACCCGGACGACTGGGCACGCATCTCGGGCAAGAAAGGCGAGCGCATCACCTACATCCGCACCATCATCCAGGGCAAAGCCGGGCAGGAACCCGGGCGCACCATCGAAACAACAGCCAACCCCGGGCAGTATCTATGAGCGTGCGCCGCGTCATGGGCACGGAAACCGAGTACGGTGTGCTGGCGCCCGGGATGCCCGCGGCCAACGCCACCGTCCTGTCCAGCCAGATCGTCAATGCCTATGCAGCTTCGCGCCGGAGCGGTATGGGCAATTTCAGCGGCACCCGGTGGGATTACACGGACGAGGCACCGCTGAATGACGCGCGGGGATTTGCCGTGCCGCGGACGGCAGCGGATCCGACCCAGCTGACCGATGCTCCGCCGGTGCTGGACGCGGAACAGATTGCCATGGAGGGCGGCGGTCCGGCCGCCCTCTACGGGGAGCAAACCACCGACAACCCGGTCTTGATGAACATGGTGCTGGGCAACGGTGCACGCCTCTACGTTGACCACGCGCATCCGGAATACTCCTCCCCGGAAGTAACCACTCCGCGCGATGCGGTCCTGTGGGACAAAGCCGGGGACGCCGTCGTACTGGCAGCGGTGCGGTATATTGCCGCCGCACCCGGGTTCTCGCCCGTAAACCTGTATAAGAACAACACCGACAGCAAGGGGGCCTCTTACGGGTCCCACGAAAACTATTTGGTTCCGCGCAGTGTCCCCTTCACCGACCTGGTCCGCGGCCTGGTGCCTTTCTTTGTCAGCCGCCAGGTCATTGTCGGGTCCGGCCGGGTGGGGATAGGGACCAACAACCAGCGCCAGGGCTACCAGCTGAGCCAGCGGGCGGATTTCTTTGAGGCGGAGGTGGGACTGGAAACCACCATCCGCCGGCCCATTGTGAACACCCGCGATGAACCCCATGCCGTGGCGGAAAAATACCGGCGGCTGCACGTCATTATCGGAGACGCAAACCTCAGCGAGGTATCCACGCTGCTGAAGGTGGGGACCACGTCCATTGTCCTGTCCATGATTGAGGCGGGCACTGCGCCGGAAGTGGAGCTGCGGGATCCGGTGGGCGCGCTGCAGGCTATCAGCCATGATCCGAGCCTTGAGCGGCTGGTGGAGCTCAAGGACGGACGCATGGTCTCCGGCCTCGACCTTCAGGAGATTTATCTGGAGGCTGCGGCGCGGCACTGCCGCAGCGCAGGGACGGACCCGGACACGGAGGACATCCTTACCCGCTGGACGTCCCTGGTTGGAACGCTGAAGCGCGATCCCCTGGAGGCCGCAGCGTCTGTGGACTGGGTGGCAAAACTGAAACTGCTGCAGGCGTACCGCAACCGGGACTCCCTCGCCTGGTCCGATGCCCGGCTGCATCTGGTGGATTTGCAGTATTCGGACATCCGTCCGGAGAAGGGGCTGTACCACCGGCTCGCCGCCCGCGGTCAAATGGAACGCATCCTGACCGACCAGGAGATTGCACGGGCGGTCAACGAGCCGCCCGATGACACGCGGGCCTATTTCCGGGGAAACTGCGTTAGCCGCTTCCCTCAGCAGGTGGTGGGGGCCAGCTGGGATTCGATCATCTTCGAGCTCCCCTCGCGCCGGCGCCTGCAGCGCATCCCCACGCGTGAACCCCTCAAGGGAACCCGTGCCCTGACGGGTGAATTGTTTGAAGCTTCCGTGGATGCGGAGGACTTTGTCACTCGACTCCTGTCCGGTCCGGAACATAGCGTGGCACCATAGGCACTAGCAGTTGGGTTCCGATTGTCAGGACCCGTCACAGGGCCGGACTCCGGCCAAGGAAGGCAGGCATCATGGCAACCCAGGACCGCAGGAACACCGAAGGACGCACCGGGGAAGAGGAACTGGAAGAGACGCCTCCTCCCGAAGCCGGCCCGGAAGCGGGCGCGTCAGCGCAGACCGAAGGTGTCGACGACCTTTTGGACGAGATTGACGGCGTGTTGGAAAACAATGCCGAGGAATTTGTCCGTGGCTTCATCCAGAAGGGCGGACAGTAGCGGATGACCCCTCAGGACCCCGCGTCAGCGGTTCACGGGGCGGCGCCGCCGTCCTTCAGCGATCATCTCGCCCGCCACCACCCTGAGCTTCTGCCGTCATCCCGCCGGCTGGGCCCGGCTTCTGCAGCGTCAACGTCTGCGGCCGCACCGCAGGCCACCACCATTGTGGCCCTGACCTATGCGGGCGGGGTGCTGATGGCCGGCGACCGGCGGGCAACCATGGGAAACATGATTGCCAGCCGACACATCAAGAAGGTTTTTCCGGCGGACAACTACTCAGTGGTCGGCATTGCCGGAACGGCCGGACTGGCCATCGACATGATCCGGCTGTTCCAGGTGGAACTGGAGCACTACGACAAAATCGAAGGAACGCCCATGAGCCTGGACGGCAAGTCCAACCGGCTCGCGGCCATGGTGCGCTCCAATCTGCCCCTGGCGCTTCAGGGGCTTGCGGTGGTGCCGCTGTTTGCAGGTTATGACACCGAACGCCACCTCGGCCGGCTGTTTTCCTACGATGTCACGGGTGGGCGTTACGAGGAGTACGAACACCACAGCGTGGGTTCCGGATCGGTGTTTGCGCGCGGAGCACTCAAGAAGCTCTGGAAGCCGGGGCTGGACGAGGAGCAGGCGGTGGCCGTGGCAGTGGAAGCCCTCTATGACGCGGCCGACGACGACTCCGCCACCGGCGGCCCGGACCTCGTGCGGCAGCTGTGGCCTGTGGTGTACGTGGTCAACAGCGCCGGTGCCAGGGAAATCCCGGAACGGGAACTGCACATAACGGCCCAGGAACTGGTTAGCCGCCGGTCCGCAGCAGGATTGGAGGGCTGACCATGACACAGCAGTTCTATGTATCTCCCGAACAACTGATGAAGGACCGGGCGGACTTTGCCCGCAAAGGCATCGCCAGGGGACGCTCCGTGGTGGTGCTGACCTGCCGCGACGGCATCGCGCTGGTCGCGGAGAACCCCTCGCCGTCGCTGCACAAACTCGGGGAAATCTACGATCGGATCGGGTTCGCCGCAGTCGGCAAATACAACGAGTTTGAGAGCCTGCGCCAGGCCGGTGTCCGCTACGCCGATGTACGCGGCTATTCCTACTCGCGCGATGACGTTTCGGCCCGCGGCCTCGCCAGCGTCTATGCCCAGAGCCTGGGATCCGTCTTCACGACGGAAGGAAAGCCGTTCGAAGTGGAACTGGCTGTGGCCGAAGTGGGTGCCGAACCGTACCAGGACCACCTGTACCGGCTGACGTTCGACGGCTCGATAGCCGATGAAAGCAACTACGTGGTCATGGGCGGTCAGGCGGACGTCGTCAATGAGGCACTGGCCCGGTCCTGGAACCAGGACACCGGTTTTCCCGATGCCATCCGCACGGCCGTTGGTGCCCTCTCCGCCACCCGCGCCCCTGCGGAGCCCACGGGCACCGCCAACGGATCCTCCGGTTACGGAAACCCCGGCAGCGCTGCCGACGCCGGAGCTGCCCCGGAGCGCCTCGGGGCAGGGCTGCTGGAAGTGGCGGTCCTGGATCGTAATCCGATGTCCTCACGGGGAACGGTCCGGGCATTCCGGAGAATCAACACCGTAGAGCTGGACCGTTTGCTGTCCGGCCCGGAGGGAGACTGATGGACCGCAGGATCTTTGGGATTGAAACCGAGTTTGGAATTGCCTACTCGGGTCCTGACTCCCGTCCGCTCTCACCCGAGGAAGTGGCACGTTATCTGTTCCGGAAAGTAGTCAGCTGGGGGCGGTCCTCCAACGTATTCCTGACCAACGGTTCGCGGCTCTACCTCGACGTCGGTTCCCATCCGGAGTACGCCACCGCTGAATGCGATGACCTCGCCCAGCTCGTGGCGCATGACCGGGCCGGTGAGTTGATTCTGGACGACCTCGTCGATGAGGCAGAGGACCGGCTGCGGGCCGAGGGGTTCAACGGCAGCGTCTACCTGTTCAAGAACAACACTGACTCTGCGGGGAACTCCTACGGAAGCCACGAGAATTACCTGATTCCGCGGCGCCTGGAATTCTCCCGCCTGGCGGACATTCTT